>NZ_JAXHLN010000003.1:311315-622631 GCF_034522235.1 Thiohalophilus sp.
ATGGGGGCGGGTAAAACCACCATCGGCCGCCAGCTTGCTCAGGCCCTGGGCAAGGAATTCATGGACAGCGATCACGAAATCGAGGCACGCACCGGGGTGAATATCCCGTTGATCTTCGAGCTTGAAGGGGAAGCGGGATTTCGGGAGCGTGAATCGGCAGTGCTCGACGAGCTGACCGAACGTGACAATGTGGTGCTGGCCACCGGCGGGGGTGCGGTACTGCGCGAGGAAAACCGCCGCCACATGAAACAGCGTGGAATGGTGGTCTATCTGCAGGCTGATGTCGAGCAGTTGCTGGAGCGCACCCGCAAAGACAAGAATCGGCCGTTGTTGCAGACCGGGGATCCTGAAGGCCGGTTGACCTGTTTGTTGCAGGAGCGGGAACCGCTTTATCTCGAACTGGCGGATCTGGTAGTCAATACCGGCCAGGGCAATATCCGCAGCGTGGTCGATACAATTCTGGAAAAACTTGCCTGAGCCGTTGCTTCTCGCGCGCTGTGCCGACTATCCTGTATAATCTGACAGTTACCGGCGCAATGAAGGCAACATGATTACTCTCAACGTCGATCTGGGCGAACGCAGTTATCCGATATTCATCGGCCAGCAGTTGCTGGGCGATGCCGAGCGGGTCAGCCCCTGTATTGCCGGCACCCAGGTGATGATTGTTACCAATGAAACGATTGCGCCGTTGTATCTTGACAAGGCCCTGCAGGCGTTTACTGACTACGACCCCGGCCACGTTATCCTGCCTGACGGCGAGCAATACAAGAATCTGGAGATTCTAAACCGGATCTTTGATGAATTGCTGGTGCGCCATTTTGATCGCCACTGCACCCTGGTGGCCCTGGGTGGCGGCGTCATCGGGGATATGACCGGCTTCGCCGCCGCCTGTTACCAACGTGGCGTCGATTTTATCCAGATCCCCACCACCCTGCTGGCCCAGGTCGACTCCTCGGTAGGCGGCAAGACCGGCGTCAATCATCCTCAGGGCAAGAACATGATCGGGGCGTTTCATCAGCCGCGCTGTGTGATTATTGATACCGATACCCTGAAAACACTGGATGATCGCCAGTTGAGCGCCGGCCTGGCGGAGATCATCAAGTATGGCCTGATTCGAGACCCCGAATTCATCGAGTGGCTGGAGCAGAATATGGATAAACTGTTGGCGCGCGATCCCGAAGCCACCGCGTATGCCATCGAGACCTCCTGCCGCAGCAAGGCCGCCATCGTGGCTGCCGATGAAAAAGAAAGCGGCGTGCGGGCCCTGCTCAATCTCGGCCACACCTTCGGCCATGCCATTGAAACCGGGGCCGGTTACGGTCACTGGTTGCATGGCGAGGCGGTGGGTACCGGAATGCTGATGGCGGCGGATCTTTCCATGCGCCAGGGCTGGTTATCGGAGCAGGATGTGCTGCGGGTGGAAAACCTGCTTGACAAGGCGGAGCTGCCCACTCGCGCACCGCATAATATGACCTATGAGCGGTTTATGGAGCTGATGGCGGTGGACAAAAAGGTCCGTGCCGGCCAGGTTAATCTGGTGCTGTTAAAATCATTGGGCGAGGCGGTTGTTACGGCCGATTTCGATCCCGCCCTGCTGCGCGAGACCGTCGAGGCCCATCGCGCCACGGAATAAACAGACGGTAAATTCTATGCTAAGTCTTGCGCCCTATGCCGCGAACGAAAAGAACAGTCTGGGGCGACATATTCCCGAAGAAGCACCCAGTTACCGCAGCGAATTTCAGCGGGACCGGGACCGCATCGTTCACTCCGCCGCGTTTCGTCGCCTGGAATACAAGACCCAGGTGTTCGTCAATCACGAAGGGGACATGTTCCGTACCCGGCTGACCCACTCCATCGAAGTGGCGCAAATCAGCCGCTCTATCGCCCGGATTCTCAATATTAATGAAGATCTGAGTGAGACCATCGCCCTGGCGCATGACCTGGGACACACCCCGTTCGGCCATGCCGGCCAGGATGCCCTGAACGATTGTATGAAAGAGTATGGCGGGTTCGAACATAATCTGCAGTCGTTGCGTACGGTCGACAAACTGGAGCAGCGTTACGCGGACTTCGAGGGATTGAATCTGACTTTTGAGGCGCGCGAGGGTATTCTCAAACATTGTTCGCTCAGGCACGCCCGTGAACTGGGCGAGGTGGGGCGCCGCTTTATCGACAAGACTCAGCCTTCGCTGGAAGCCCAGGCGGTGAACCTGGCCGACGAGATTGCCTATAATAATCATGACGTGGATGACGGCCTGCGCTCGGGGCTGATTACCCTGGCGGAACTGGAAGAGATCGAGCTGTTTAATGATCAATACCGGGAAGTCAGGGAGCGCTATCGGGAGCTGACCGACCGACGGCTGATCCACGAGATTATTCGGCGTATGATCAACCGTCAGATCATCGATCTGGTAGAGACCAGTCAGGCGGCGATCGAAGTGCTGGCGCCACAGAAAATCGATGATGTCCGCCGGCACAGTCAGAGTCTGATCGGTTTCAGCGACGAGATGCGCGCCGCCAATATGGCGCTCAAACAATTTCTGCGCAGTCGGCTCTATTCCCATTACCGGGTGCATCGCATGACCTCGAAGGCGCAACGGATTATCGAGTCGCTGTTCAGCGCGTTCTTTCAGGACCCCAGGCTGTTGCAACCCAAACATCAGCAGAAGGTCTACACGATGGAAGAAAAAGAAGGCACCAATGGCCGCGCCCGCGCCGTTGCCGACTATATCGCCGGTATGACCGATCGCTATGCGATTGCCGAATACGGGCGCATTTTCGATCCGGCCGAATTAACCTGAACCGTGTAGTTGTGAGCGCGCCAGTTCATGCGTATCTATATGCAAATACCGGCCATGGAAGACAAGCCGCCAAGGTTCTACCAGCTCATGCTGCAAAAGGACCTGGTAGACGGCTGGAATCTGATTCGCAACTGGGGCGAGACCGGCAGCCGCGGACGGGTCAAGCAGGATCATTACAGTGATCTGGAACAGGCCCAGACAGCGCTGCTCAAGGTACGGGATATGCAGCTCGAGCGCGGTTACAAGGTGATGTTCATGCAGGGACAGGAACTGCCGCATGAGTAATTACGACGACATCCCGACGCTGCGACACGAGCCCGACTATCTGGCGGACTACGGTCTGCAGAGACCGCCTTTTTTTACCGAGCACGATGATCGCTTTATCTACCTGGACGACGAGCGCCGGCAATTACTCGATATGCTGCAGCATCTGACCCGTTACAGCCGGCTGATGCTGATCGTTGTCGGCGAACGGGGCATCGGCAAGACCAGCATCAGACAGCACTTTATCAACCAGGCGGATGAGCGTTACCTGATCAGTGACGTCGCGGCGCATCCGATGATGGATGCCAACGAGCTGCTCTCAGGTGTTGCCCGGGGCTTTGGTCTGCTCGATATTCCCGCCACCCCGGTGGAATTGCAGAACAACCTCTATCATTATCTGGCCGGTCTGCAGCAGCAGGATCGGACACCGGTGTTGCTGGTGGACGATGCCCATGAACTGCCCCGGGACGCTCTGGAGGCGCTGTTTTATCTTGCCGATGCCGAAGCCGGCGAGGGCAATCTGCTGCATCTGGTGCTGTTCTGCGAGCCGGCGATTGAGGTGATGCTTGAATCGTCCGCCATCCAGCCACTCAAGGAACGGGTGACCCACCACATGCGCCTGGCCCCTTTCGATGAGGCGCAGACCGCCGAGTATATTCGCCATCGTCTGGCCGTCGCCGGGCTGGACGGTGCCAGTCCCTTTACCCTCCGGGATATTCGCGCAATTTACCGGAGTGCCGACGGCATACCGGCCCGGATCAATGATGCCGCCTACCGCCTGCTCGTCGGGATAGAGATTGGGGAGGAGACGGATTTCGAGTTGGAGAGCGCACCGCTTGCAACGCGAAAGCGGGCATCGGGCCGCGGCTATCTTGCCGCCGGTGGTGCGATGGTGTTGCTTGTCGCCGCGATGCTCTGGTGGCCGGAGTCGGAAATCCAACCGTCGGTGGACTCGTCGCACTCGCCATCGATCAGCCAGGGCGAACCGGCCGCAATGTCGTCGTCGCAGGAGATCGTGGAACTGCGTCCCGAACGGCTGAGCGGTACGCCTTTTGAAGCGGCACGCGATCAGCACGTGCCCGACGATCGGGAACTGTCGGTGGAGCCGGTGGGCGAACCCGTGGCAGCATCGACTCCCGCACTGCACATCGAGGCGATCAAGCCCAATCCGGTACCGGCCAGTGATGAACTGCAGACAGTCAGTCTGCACGGCAAGGGCTTTGATGAGAGCACTCGTATTACGGTCGAATGGGGTAATCAGCGCAAAACGCTGGCTGCTTCCCGGGTTGCGCTGATCAACGACAAACAGCTCGATTTTCGTCTGCGCGTCGGGACCCGCGCGCAAACCTGGGAACTGCTGGTGCGCAACCCACAAAGCGATGAACGGGTCCGAACCCGTTTCACGGTAGAACCCGGGGCGGCGGCAGAGAATGATCCCGTACCGGCATCAGCCAAGGCAGCAGTCGCGGTGAAGGAAACCCTCGACATTGACTGGCTGCAGCGCCAGCCGGCCGATCACTACACGCTGCAGCTGCTGGCAACGCGACAACGTGACAATCTGCAGGCCTTCCTGCAACGCCATGACCTGGACACGCAAAGTGTGATTGTCGAAAGTCGCAAGAACAGTGAACCCTGGTATGCCGCGGTCTTTGGCAGTTATCCCGATACCGGGGTGGCCCGGGAGGCGGCCGCGGATCTGCCCGGTGACCTGGAGGCGCCGTGGATCCGGCGTATCGGGGACGTTCAGGCGAGCCTGGCGCACCCGGCCGACGAGCCGATTACCGACAAGCCGGTGCCCCACAGCGCCACCTTGCGGGCACATACCGCCTGGTTGTGGGATCAGGATCCGGACGCCTATACCCTGCAGCTGATTGCCGGTTCTAATGAGCCGGCGATCCAGGACTTTATCGATCACCATGCACTGCGCGGCGAAGCCGTGTTTTATCAGACCCGGCGCAAGGGCAACCCCTGGTTCGTGGTGGTACTGGGCCGGCATGCCGATCGCGCGGCGGCGCTGGCGGCACGTGAGGCATTGCCGGCGACGCTGCGCGAACAGGCGCCATGGCCGCGCGCCTTCGCCGATATTCATAGCGAACTCGCCGCACCCTGAGCCACCCGGGAATCCCGATAACCCTGTCGGTTCTCCTGTCATTTTGTCCTAAAACATCAAGCAAAACAGCTCCTTATGGAGCATTGCAGGGGCCTGTGGCCTGGCTGTATACTTCTGGGCCATTTTGCCCGCGATCTGCGGGTAAAAAGTCGAATCACGGTAAGAATTTAGTGGCGGTTCCAGTGACACAAAGCAAACTGACTCAACTTTCCAGCGGGCTCTACCAACCGAACTTTGAACGGGACAATTGCGGTTTCGGGCTGATTGCCCATATGGATGGCGAAGCCAGCCACTGGATCCTGGAGACCGCCATCGGCGCCCTGGCGCGGCTGACCCATCGTGGCGCGATCGCGGCCGACGGCAAGTCCGGCGACGGCTGCGGTCTGTTGTTGAAACAGCCAAAAAGTTTTTTCCAGGCTGTCGCCAAAGAGCAGGGTTTTACACTCAATGAGCGCTTTGCCGTGGGTATGGTGTTTCTCAACACCGACAGCCAGCTGGCCGAGGCGGCGCGCAATCAGCTGGTTCGTGAGCTGGAACAGGAAGGACTGGACGTCCTCGGCTGGCGTACGGTCCCGGTCAACCCCGATGCTTGTGGCAAGGAAGCGCTGCGCACTCTGCCGACGATCGAGCAGCTGTTCATCAATGCACCGGCGGCGATGGATGAAATCGAATTCGAACGACACCTGTATATAGCCCGTCGGCGCACCGAAAAGGCGATCGAGCCGCAGGACGATACCTTTTATATTCCCAGCCTCTCCTCGCGGGTGATCTCCTTCAAGGGACTGGTCATGCCCGCCTACCTGCCGGTGTTCTACGAGGATCTGAACGACTCGCGCATGGCCTCCGCTCTGGCCGTGTTCCATCAGCGTTTTTCGACCAACACCTGGCCCGAGTGGCGCCTGGCCCAGCCGTTCCGTTATCTGGCCCATAACGGTGAGATCAATACCGTGCAGGGTAACCGCAACTGGTCGGTGGCGCGCGGCCACAAGTTCCACAGCCCGCATATTCCGATGGCGGACGTGCGCCCGCTGGTCTCCCCGTCGGGTTCCGACTCCAACAGCCTGGATAATATGCTCGAGGCGTTACTGGCCGGGGGCATGGATATCTTCCGCGCCATGCGCCTGCTGATTCCACCGGCCTGGCAGAACGTGGAGACCATGGACGCGGATCTGCGCGCCTTTTATGAATACAACTCCATGCACATGGAGCCGTGGGACGGTCCGGCCGGCATCGTGCTGACCGACGGGCGCCACGCCGCCTGCAGCATGGATCGCAACGGTCTGCGTCCGGCACGCTGGGTGATAACCAGAGACCGGCATATCACCCTGGCCTCGGAAATCGGCGTTTACGACTACGCCCCCGAGGACGTAGTCGCCAAGGGCCGGCTCAAGCCGGGCCAGATGCTGGCGGTGGATACCGACAGCGGCAAACTGCTGCTGCCGGAGGACATTGATCAACGCTTGAAGAGCCGCCAGCCCTACAAGCAGTGGATGCGGGAGCATGCCCGGCGGCTCAAGTCTCTGCTGCAGGAAGAGAACAACGCCAGCCCGGTGGACGAATCCCTGGTGGATGTCTATCAGAAGATGTTCCAGGTCACCTTCGAGGAACGGGATCAGGTGATCCGCGTGCTCGGTGAAGTCGGTCAGGAGGCCGTCGGCTCCATGGGCGACGATACACCCTTCCCGGTCCTATCGCGCATGGTGCGCTCGCCCTACGACAACTTCCGCCAGCAGTTCGCCCAGGTGACCAATCCGGCGATCGATCCGATTCGTGAACAGATCGTCATGTCCCTGGAAACCTGTTTTGGCCCCGAGCGCAACATGTTCGACGAGACTGCGCAACATGCCGAGCGACTGCTGGTCGACTCGCCGGTGCTCTCGCACACCAAGTTCACCCAGCTGCTGGAGATGGGGCAAAGCGAGAAGAATTACGCCAATCAGCTCATCTCGCTGAATTATCCCGAGGACACGGAACTCGAGGCGGCAATCCGCGATATCTGCGAGCAGGCCGTTAATGCCGTCAAGCAGGGCAAGGTCGTGCTGGTTCTCAGCGATCGCGAGATCACTCGCGAGACCCGCCCGGTACACGCGCTGCTCGCCACGGGTGCCGTGCATCATCGGCTGGTGCAGGAAGGCCTGCGCTGTGATGCCAATATTGTTGTGGAAACCGGCACAGCCAGGGATCCTCATCATTTCGCCGTATTGATCGGCTATGGCGCCACGGCCGTCTATCCCTATCTGGCCTATGCCACTCTGCGGGACATGCAGCGCAGTGGCGAGATCACCGATCCCAGTGCCGCCAACCTGGATGCCAATTATCGCAAGGGCATTAACAAGGGGCTGTACAAGATCACCTCCAAGATGGGGATCTCCACCATCGCCAGTTATCGCGGTGCCCAGTTGTTCGAGTCGGTCGGCCTGCATCAGGAGGTGGTAGATCTTTGCTTTAACGGCACCACCAACCGGATTCAGGGAATCGGTTTCAGTGATCTGCAGGAGGATCAGCGCCTGTTGTGCAAACTGGCCTGGAACAAGCGCAAGCCGATCCAGCAGGGCGGCCTGCTCAAGTTTATTTGCGGCGGCGAGGATCACGCCTACAATCCGGATGTGATCGGCACCCTGCAGGAAGCGGTTAAAAGCAGCGACTTTGATAAATGGAAGGAATACACCGCACTGGTCAATCAACGCCAGCCGCTGACCCTGCGCGATCTGCTCCAGCTGCGCGAGACTGATCAGCGTGTTGCACTGGATGAAGTGGAACCGATGGAAGAGATCGCTACCCGCTTCGATTCGGCCGCCATGTCGCTGGGGGCGTTGTCGCCCGAGGCGCACGAAACCCTGGCCGAAGCGATGAACCGCCTCGGTGCTCGCTCCAACTCGGGCGAGGGGGGCGAGGATCCCAAGCGTTACGGAACCAACAAGCGCTCCAAGATCAAACAGGTCGCTTCCGGACGCTTCGGGGTAACGCCGGCCTATCTGCGTTCGGCGGAAGTCATGCAGATCAAGGTGGCCCAGGGTGCCAAGCCCGGCGAAGGCGGGCAGCTGCCCGGTCACAAGGTCAACGATCTCATCGCACGCTTGCGTTACTGCAAGCCGGGGGTCTCGCTGATCTCGCCGCCGCCGCATCATGATATCTATTCGATCGAGGACCTGGCCCAGCTGATTTTCGATCTCAAGCAGGTTAATCCCGACGGCCTGGTGTCGGTCAAACTGGTCTCCGAAGCCGGTGTCGGCACCGTGGCCGCCGGCGTGGCCAAGGCCTATGCCGATCTGATCACCATCTCCGGTTATGACGGCGGTACCGGGGCCTCGCCGCTGACCTCGGTCAAATATGCCGGCAGCCCGTGGGAGCTTGGCTTGAGTGAAACGCACCAGATCCTGCGCGCCAACGATCTGCGCGACAAGGTGCGCCTGCAGACTGATGGTGGCCTGAAGACCGGCCTGGATGTGATCAAGGCGGCGATCCTCGGCGCGGAAAGCTTCGGCTTCGGCACCGGGCCGATGGTCGCCATGGGTTGCAAGTACCTGCGTATCTGTCATCTGAACAATTGCGCCACCGGCGTGGCCACCCAGGACAAGGTGCTGCGCATGGATCACTATCGCGGCGAAGTGGAGTGGGTGATGAACTATTTCCGCTTCATCGCCGAGGAAGTGCGTGAGCTGCTGGCCGCACTGGGGCTGCGCAAGCTGACCGATGCGATTGGTCGCACCGATCTGCTCGAAGCCCTGGAAGGGGAAACCAGCAAGCAGCGCGGTCTGGATCTCTCCGCCCTGCTCAGTGATGCGGATGTGGCCAAAGACAAGCCGCAATGTTGCGTACGACCCAGGAATGAGCCGTTCGACAAGGCCGAGCTGGCCGAGCAGATGGTCACCGATTGCCTGCCGGCGATCGAAAACAAGACCGGCGGCGAGTTCAATTACGAAGTACGTAATACCCACCGTTCCATTGGCGCGCGCCTGTCGGGCGAGATTGCCGTACGCCACGGCGATCTGGGTATGGAGAACAAACCGATTATTTTACGTCTTAGCGGTACCGCCGGGCAGAGCTTCGGTGTCTGGAATGCCGGCGGTCTGCACATGTACCTGGAAGGCGATGCCAACGACTATGTGGGCAAGGGCATGGCCGGCGGCAAACTGGTCCTCTATCCGCCCAGGGGCAGCAGTTTTGCCAGCCATGAGACCACGATCATCGGCAACACCTGCCTGTACGGCGCGACCGGCGGCAAGCTCTACGCGGCCGGCACGGCCGGCGAACGCTTCGGCGTGCGTAACTCCGGCTGTCATGCGGTTGTCGAAGGCGTGGGCGATCACGGTTGTGAATACATGACCGGCGGGCATGTCACCGTACTGGGTCAGGCCGGACTCAACTTCGGTGCGGCCATGACCGGCGGGTTTGCCTATGTCTATGACGCGGACAACAGTTTTATCGATTGTGTCAGCCACGATGTCGACATTCATCGCATCGTACCCGAACACATGGAAGCCAACCGCAATCATCTACGCGAAGTGATTGAGGAGTTTGTCCGTGAAACTGGCAGTCAACGTGGCCAGATGTTACTGGACAACTTTGCCGATGAAGTGGGCCACTTCTGGCTGGTCAAACCGAAAGCGGCTTCACTGGAGTCCTTGATGGACGATCTGCAGCGCCGCGCTGCGTAATTCTTTAATTGATAGTATAAATCCGCAGCCGGGATTGTCCGGCTGCCTCAATGGGCAGTTAGAGCAAATCATGGGTAACACGTTTCAGTTTTTACAGGTCAAGCGCATCGATCCGGAAAAGAAACGGGTCAATATCCGGATCAAGGAATATCGCGAGATCTATGGTCAGTACGATGCCGAGTCGGCGGCACAGCAGGCAGACCGTTGTCTGGAGTGTGGCAATCCCTATTGCGAATGGAAATGCCCGGTCCATAACTATATTCCCAACTGGCTGAAGCTGATCGCCGAAGGTAATATCACCGAGGCCGCCGAGCTGTCCCATCGCACCAACTCCCTGCCCGAGATCTGCGGCCGGGTCTGCCCGCAGGATCGCCTCTGCGAGGGCGCCTGCACCCTGAACGACGGTTTCGGCGCGGTGACCATCGGCTCCATCGAAAAATACATCAGCGATACCGCCTTCGAACAGGGCTGGCGGCCCGACATGAGCGGTGTCGAGGCGACCGGCAAAAAGGTTGCCGTGATCGGTGCCGGCCCGGCCGGTCTGGGCTGCGCCGATGTGCTGGCGCGCAACGGGGTTGCTGTCACCGTCTATGATCGTTATCCGGAGATCGGCGGCCTGCTGACCTTCGGGATTCCCGAATTCAAGCTGGAAAAGGAAGTCGTCCACAAGCGCCGCGAGATATTCGAAGGCATGGGCATCGAATTCAGGCTCGGCGTGGAGATCGGCAAGGACATCGCCTTCAAGGCGATCGCGGATCAATATGACGCGGTGTTCCTGGGGATGGGGACCTACAAATACATGACCGCCGGGATCGCCGGTGAGGATCTGCACGGGGTTTACGCGGCGCTCGATTTTCTGATTTCGAATGTGAATCATTGTTATAACTACGAAAAAGATCCGAAAGATTACATCAGCATGCAGGGTCGCCACGTGGTGGTGCTGGGCGGGGGTGATACCGCCATGGATTGCAACCGGACCTCGATTCGCCAGGGTGCCGCCTCGGTGACCTGTGCCTATCGGCGCGATGAAGCCAACATGCCCGGTTCCAAACGGGAAGTGGGCAATGCCAAGGAAGAGGGCGTGAAGTTCATGTGGAACCGTCAGCCGGTGGAGATCGTCGGCAACGGCCAGGTGGAAGGCGTCAAGGTGGTGACCACGCAGCTGGGCGAACCCGACGAGCGCGGCCGTCGCCGTCCCGAACCGGTGGCCGGCTCCGAAGAGATCATCATGGCCGATGCGGTGATCATCGCCTTCGGTTTCCAGCCCAGCCCCGGTGACTGGTTCGAGGAATACCAGATCGCGATCGATGAACGCGGTCGGGTCAAGGCCCCGCAAAAACAGGAATACAAACACCAGACCGCCAATCCGAAGATCTTCGCCGGCGGCGACATGGTACGCGGCTCCGACCTGGTGGTCACCGCCGTCTACGAAGGCCGCGAAGCCGCCGAAGGCATCCTCGACTATCTTGAGGTGTGAATAATTAACGCAGAGGACGCTGAGTCGCAGAGGCGCGGAGAAAAAAATAATAAATTTCGTCCTGCGTTTCTGCGCGACTTTATCCTGCCTGCAACCGACAACAAGAAACAGAATTGATTCTCTCTGCGCCTCCGCGCCTCTGCGTGCTCCGCGTTTGAGTCGTCGATCATAAAAAGTGGACAAGAATGACTGAATTGAAAAATGATCGTTTGTTGAAGGCCCTGGCGCGTGAGCCGGTGGATGTGACGCCGGTGTGGATGATGCGCCAGGCCGGGCGTTATCTGCCCGAGTATCGCGCCACGCGTGAGAAGGCCGGCAGTTTTCTGGATCTGTGCAAGAACCCGGAGCTGGCCACCGAGGTAACGATGCAGCCGCTGGATCGCTTCGATCTGGATGCGGCGATTCTGTTTTCCGATATTCTGACCATTCCCGATGCCATGGACCTGGGCCTCTACTTTGCCGAGGGCGAAGGTCCCTGCTTTGAGCGGCCGCTGCGTTCGGCCGCGGCGATCGAGCAACTGCCGGTCCCCGATGTCGCCGACAGCCTCGGTTATGTGATGGACGCAGTGAGCACGATTCGTCGCGAGCTGGACGGCCGGATGCCGCTGATCGGTTTCTCCGGCAGTCCCTGGACCCTGGCCACCTACATGGTGGAGGGTGGCACCACCAAGGAGTTCGCCCTGGTCAAAGGGTTGCTCTACGAAAATCCCCGGGCGATGCACCAGTTGCTGGAGAAGCTGGCGCATACCGTGATCGACTACCTCAATGCCCAGATCGCCGCCGGCGCCCAGGCGGTGATGATCTTCGACACCTGGGGCGGGGTGCTGACCACGCGGGATTACAGTGAATTCTCCCTCCACTATATGCGCCGGATCATCGCCGGTCTGACCCGCGAGCACGAAGGTCGCAAGGTGCCGGTGATCATCTTCAGCAAAGGGGGCTGCCAGTGGCTGGAGGATCAGGCCGACATCGGTGCCGACGCGCTGGGACTGGACTGGACCATCGACATCGGCCTGGCCCGCCAGCGGGTAGGTCAGCAGGTTGCCCTGCAGGGGAATATGGATCCCTGCGTCCTCTACGCCTCCCCCGAGCGCATCCGCGCCGAAGTGGCCACTATCCTGGAGAGCTATGGGCCGGGCGAGGGACACATCTTCAATCTGGGACACGGCATTCACCAGCATGTGGACCCGGAACACGCCCGCGCCTTTATTGACGCCGTCCACGAATTGAGTGTCCCCTACCACGGCGGTTAAACACGCATTATAAATAGGTGAGCTGGTTCAAAAATAATTCAAGCAGAACAGCAGATGGTCGATATATTTTATTCAACCAGCCCCACAGCTTATGACTACAGAGGTGTCAAATGCGTGTACTTGTCGGTTTTTTGAGTCTGCTTCTGATCGCGGTCTCTTCGGCGCAGGCCAATGACGAATTCCCCGGTCGCAGTCTGTATCTGGATGTCCCGCATATCGAACTCGATGAACTGGCCAAACGCTATGACGAGGTGATTATCGTCGATGTCCGCTCCGGCTATGAATACGATACCCTGCATATCAAAAAGGCGATCAATATTTCACTCGGTGCCTCCGATTATGTCGATCGCATGCACCAGCTGCGTCAGGCAAATCCGGATAAGACCATTGTGACCTACTGTAACGGCAAGACCTGCATGAAGTCCTACAAGGCGGCGCGTAAAGCGTTGCAGCGCGGCGTTGAGAATGTAGTCTCATTCGATGCCGGGATCATGGACTGGGCACAAAACCAGCCGGAACGGTCGGTGCTGCTGGGTGAGTCGCCACTGGATCCGGCAAAACTGATCGCCAAGCCGGTGTTCAAACAACATTTGATAAAACCGGAGGAGTTTGTCGGTAATGCCAACCGGGATGGCAACATGATCGTCGATGCACGTGATCCGTTACAGCGCGCGGGTTATGCGCTGTTCATGGGCAAGGAACACCGGGCCTCCCTGGCGGATGAAAAGAAAATGGGCGAGTTGATCGCCAAAGCGGCCAGGACCGGTGAGACTATGTATATCTATGACGAAGCCGGCAAGCAGGTACGCTGGTTGATGTATCGTCTCGAACAGCGTGGTGTGAAGGACTACTACTTCATGGAGGGCGGCACCAACGCCTTCTACAAGAAATTGCGTGAGGAGTTCGCCAAAGGCGACTGAATCGATCAACACCGATTCGATTAATCCTGCAGTTTATACCCGGCGATGGGCGCCGGACGTAAACTGTGCGACAATCCGCTCATGGAAATTATCGGTAATATTCGCAAGCTCACCACGCACCTGTCTGATCCGGTCGATTACCAGCTACCCATCGGGGATCAACAGCTGGCAATGAGCCCCTTGTTTGGCCGGGCCATCCAATTGCAGTTCCTCGGCGAGATTCACTGTATCGAATGCGGTCGCAAGACCAGCAAAAGCTTCAACCAGGGCTATTGTTATCCCTGCTTCCGCTCCCTGGCCCAGTGCGACAGCTGCATCGTCAAGCCCGAGCAATGCCACTATTTCGAAGGGACCTGCCGCGAGCCGGAATGGGCCGCGCAGCACTGTCTGCGGGACCATTATGTCTATCTGGCCAATTCGTCGGGCATCAAGGTGGGGATTACCCGGGGCAGCCAGATCCCGACCCGCTGGATGGACCAGGGGGCTTCTCAGGCACTGCCGATCATGCGGGTTAAAAACCGCCTGATCTCCGGTCTGGCGGAAGTGATTCTCAAGCAACACGTGGCGGACAAGACCGCCTGGCAGCGAATGCTCAAGGGCGAACCCGAGTTCGTCGATCTGGCGACGCGCCGGGATGAGCTGTTCGAACAATGCCGTAATGAACTGAATCAGCTGGCGGCGCAACAAGGTGAGGATAGCCTGAGCCTGTTGACCGATGAGACCGTGGTGGACATCCGCTATCCGGTCACCGCTTATCCGCAGAAGATCACTTCCCTGAACTTCGACAAAACCCCACTCATTGAAGGTGTGCTACAGGGAATCAAGGGGCAATATCTGATTTTAAGCAGCGGCGTCTTGAACCTGCGCAAGTTTTCGGGTTATAAGCTGCAGCTGACCTCTCCATGAAGCGGACTTGATAACAGCAATGCACTCCTGGCGACAATTTCGATGGCATAACCTGACACGCGTGTTGTTACTGCTCGTGTTGCTGGGGCAGTCCGCGTTGCTGTTGCACGAGAGCGAACACGCCAGGGATTTCGCGGGTGAGAGCGAATGTCAGCTCTGTCTGCATGCCCAGCCAAATATGAATGCGGTACACTCCGCACCGGTTCTGAACGTCTGTTTCGAACGGCGCGGGATCCTTGCGCCGTCTGTTGAACAGCCGGTTTACTTCTCCCCTGTCTATGCCAATTCGTCCCGTGGCCCGCCGCGCGCCTGAACTCCCTCGATCATAAATTTAAATTGACAGTGTAATCCCCGAACGGGGCATTGCGTACAGGTGTGATCTTCCCGTCATGGCATGCCGTGTTTTTGCGCCATGCAAGACATGAGCGATCGTCATTGGTGTGATGTGACGGGACAATGAGTCAGGAGCTAACAATGTTCAGAACAAGCATACTTTCACTGAGTGTGGCAGGCGTCGCCAGCCTGCCGATCGTTGCACAAGCCCAGAGCATGGGAAAAATAGCCGGTAATGAGTTCAATCCCGCGATCAGTTTGATTCTGGATGGTCGCTATACCGATATCGATAACAGCGAGCTGGAACTGCCCGGCTTTCAACTCGGCGGCGAAGCCGGTCTGCCCGAGAAGGGCTTTGCCACGGGACACAACGAGCTGGTGCTCTCGGCCAATATCGATGACAAATTCTACGGTCAGATGACCGCGCCGATTGTCTACGAGGATGGTGAAACCACCGTTGAACTGGAAGAGGCCTTTATCGAAACCCTGGGACTGGGTCAGGGGGTCATGATAAGAGGCGGCAAGTTCTATTCGGGGATCGGCTATCTCAATGCCATCCACGACCATGCGCACGACTTTGCCGATCGACCGCTGGTCTATGATGCCATGCTGGGTGGGCATCTGAACGATACCGGGATGCAGGTACGCTGGGTCGCGCCGACCCCGTTTTATCTGAGCCTGGGCGCGGAGATCACCGCCGGCAGCGCATTTCCCGGCGGCGAGAACGCGGATAACAACAACGGGCGCAGCCTGTTTGTTAAAACCGGCGGGGATATGAGTGTCAGTTCCAGCTGGCAACTGGGCGCCAGTTACTACAGCTCGAAATTCGACAAGCGTGAAGCGGGCGGGCACGCTCATGGCGCAGGCACGGATGCGGCCGATAATGAATTGCTCAACGGTGAGGTCGATATCGCCGGGATTGATTTTGTCTACAAATGGGCGCCCAACGGCAACCCGAAGCAGACCAATTTCAAATTCCAGGCGGAATATTTTGTGCGCGACGAAAAGGGCGATTCGGACTTTGCCGAGTCTGACACTGAATTCGCAAGTGCTGACTATGTTGGTGAACAGCAGGGCTTCTATCTTCAAGGGGTGTATCAGTTCATGCCCGCCTGGCGCGTGGGGCTGCGTTATGACCGTCTCAAGGCCGATAACGCCATCACCAACTTTGCCGGTACGAACATTGATCTGGATGAATACCTCGAAGAGTCGGGCCTGGGAACCGAGGCGAAGGATCCCGAACGTGTCAGTGTCATGATCGATTATTCGCCCAGCCATTTCAGCCGCCTGCGCTTGCAGTACAGCGAACTGGATAACGGACACGAGAAAAACGACATGGTCATGCTGCAGTACATCATGAGCCTGGGTGCGCATGGCGCGCACAAGTACTGAAAAGGAGGAGGATGATGCGAAGCTTTAACAAACCAGTCTTCCTTGCATTATTCGCCCTCCTGTTCGCCACGGCCTCTCAGGCCGTGGCGAAAGTGGACGTGCTGGCCTGCGAACCGGAATGGGCGGCGCTGGCCGAGGCGATTGGTCAACAGCAGGTCAGTGTCGTTTCCGCGACAACCGCCTACCAGGATCCGCATCACATCGAGGCCCGGCCATCGCTGATTGCGCGAGCCCGTAATGCGGATATGGTGGTTTGCACCGGTGCGGAACTGGAGGTGGGCTGGCTGCCGCTGTTGCTGCGCCAGTCCGGTAACGGGCGGATTCAGCAGGGCAAGCCGGGGTATTTTATGGCGGCCGGGCAGGTGGATCTGATCGAAAAGCTCGAGCAAGTGGATCGCAGTATGGGCGATATCCATGCCGCCGGAAATCCGCATCTGCATCTGGATCCCTATCGATTGTTGCAAGTTGCCGGGCAACTTGCACGGCGACTGGAGAAGATCGATCCGTATAACGCCGCCGCGTATCAGGCCAATCTCGAGGCGTTTTCCGAACGCTGGCAGTCGGCCATTACTGCATGGGAGAAAAAAGCGCAACCGCTACACGGCAAGAAGGCGGTGGTGCAACACCGTACCTGGAGCTATCTGTTTGCCTGGTTAGGGATCGAGGCGGTCGCCGATCTGGAGCCGAAGCCCGGCTTGCCGCCGACCAGCGGACATCTGGCAAGTCTGCTGGAGAATATTCAACGCGACAGGCCCGACTTCATTATTCTTGCGGCCTACCAGAATGATCGGGGGGCAAAATGGTTGTCGCGGCGAAGTCAGCTTGCGGTGATTACCCTGCCCTATACCGTCGGTGGCAGCGAGCAGGCCGGGGATCTGTTCAGTCTGTATGACGCCATGCTGAATCAGTTACTGGAGGCCAGCCAGTGAAATCTGATGATCTGATGTTGCAACTTGGCATCATCCTGCCGGCCTTGCTGGCCGGTATGTTGATCCTGAGTACCCATGTCCCGCTCGGCCGGGAAGTCCTGCAACGGGGCATCATCTTCCTGGATCTGGCCATTGCCCAGATGGCGGCGCTGGGACTGATCATCGCGCATTTTATCGGGCTGGAAGCGCACGGGGCATTGATCAATCAGCTGGTGGCGGTCAGCGCCGCCGTGGTTGGTGCCAGTTTGTTGTACCAGGTACGCCATGCCCCCGCTGCGATTCAGGAGGCCCTGATCGGCATCCTGTTCATGCTGGCGGCGACGGGCAGTATTCTGTTGCTGGCCAAGGATCCGCATGGTGGAGAGCGATTGCGTGAAGTACTGGTCGGACAGATCCTGTGGGTGGAATACAGCGACCTGATCGCCACCGCGATCATCTATGCCGTGATCCTGGCGCTCTGGTTCGGTTGGCGGGAGAGGCTTGGCAGCTACGGCTTTTATCCCGTTTTTGCCGTGACCATTACCCTCTCCACGCAACTGGTGGGTGTCTATCTGGTGTTTGCCAGTTTGATCATTCCGGCGCTGGCCTCTCTGCACTGGCGTCGACCGGGTCTGGCGGCCTACGCTATCGGTGTGACCGGGTATTTTGTGGGGCTGCTGTGCTCAGCATTATTTGATCTGCCTTCGGGGGCCATGATTGCCTGGGGACTGGGAATAGCCGGCGGGTTGTTTTATCTGCTGAGCCGAAAACAGCGGGCGCGATAATTTACTCCAGCTGTTGACGTTGAAGAATTTCCTCAAGCGTTTGTTGATACGTCCCGAGGTGTTCGCCGCCCAGTGCCACAGCGCGCCGGGCATGTTGTTCGGCCCGGGTTAATCGTCCTTGCTGCAAATAGAGGTGTGCCAGATTGTTATGCGCGGGCGCATAATCGGGTCGGGCATCGAGTAATTGGTGCAAGGTCGTCATCGTTGCGGCGGTTTGACCCTGTGCATACTGACTGTTAGCCAGCCCCATCAGCAGGCGCACATCCTCCGGCCACTGTTGCAACCCGGCGCGGTATCCCGCTGCCGCCGGCCCGTGTCGGTTCACCTGTTCCATGCTGGCGAGGGTGCGCAGATAACGCCAGTATTCCACCGTGGCCGGCAGTTGTCCCGGTTGAAGTGCCAGCATGGCCCAGCGATCGGCCCGCTGCCAGGTGCGTTCGAACTGGGCCAGGGTATTGAGACGTCGTTGATCGGTCCCCGAACGCAGGATGATCGTATCGGCATTGAGGTCATAACCGATCAGCACCGCATAATGCCAGCGGGGATACCAGTCCAGGGCCAGATTCTGGAATACCAGCACCGGATTGCCTGCCTCGACCTCGCGCAGCAGATCGTGCAGTTCGGGTTTCAGGACATAAGGGATCAGCCCCAGTTGGCGGGTATTGCTGAGCAGTTCTATCTGCAGACTGCCTTTTTTGCCGGGAATATAGAGTTTCGGGGTCAGTTCCTGCGGTGTGATATCGACAGCCTGCCAGTTGGCAAGCATGGCCAGTGAGGCGGGACCACACTGATAGGCTTCCTGGGGATGAAACGGGACGTCAGTCAGTTCCACCACCGGGTTGAGGTCGGCCGGAGCGGACTCGAGCAGGCGATCGCTTTGCGGTGTTCCGGCACAGCCGCCAGGCAGCAAACCCGTCAGGATCAAAAGAAAAACCCCCGCAAGGCGGGGGCCGGTGTAACAGACAGCCATTAAAACGGATCTCAGATATTGTAGACGTTGGTCAGGTTAAGCAGATCGGTAATCAACAGAACGACCAGCACAAAGGCGAGCAGTCCCAGCGCGCTTGCGCCGGCAGGCAGTTCCTCAAGCTGACCGGCCAACATCCGGATCTCCTGTTCGGTCATGGCATCAACTCGTTCGATCGCATCGGCCGGATCGACACCAAGCGCGACCAACTGGTCCCGGACTTCGTCCCGCTGGAGTACTTCTTTTACGTGCGCCCGTTCCTGCTGGAGGCTGTCGCCAGCGAGAATGTCATTGGTACCGAGCATGGCTGCGTAACCGGGTGCCGTGATCCCCAGTGACAGCATAGTGGTAAGAATGAACAGACTAAAGCCCTTACGAAATTTGCGGAGCAGATACATGGTCAGGGACTCCTGTTGTCCGATTAGTACATTCTCAAGCGTAGCCCAGATAAAGGCGAATAGACAGCGGTTATTCGTGAGGTGCGGATTCAGTCACGCCGCTTCTTGCGCGCCCGGGGATGGGCCTGATCATAGACCCTGGCAAGATGCTGGAAATCGAGATGGGTATAGATCTGGGTGGTGCTGATGTCCGAGTGGCCGAGCAGTTCCTGCACCGCGCGCAGATCGCCGCTCGATTCGAGCAGATGGCTGGCAAAGGAGTGACGCAGCATGTGGGGATGAACCGGGACATCGATACCCTGGCGCTGCGCCCATTCGCGCAGGCGTTTTTGAATATTGCGCCCGGAGATCCGCCGCCCCTGGCGACTGACAAACAAAGCCTGTTCATCTTGCAAGGGGATAGCCTGGCGGACGACGAGCCAGGCCTGCAACGCCGCCAATGCCTGCCGGCCAACGGGGACGATGCGGCTTTTGTTACCCTTGCCGTGCAGGCTCACCTGCGCCTCGGCCAGATCCAGCTGGGATCGATCCAGTTGCACCAGTTCGGCCAGGCGCAGCCCCGAGGAGTAAAACAGTTCCAGAATGGCGCGATCGCGGATGACCAGGGGATCCTTGCCCTGCAGATCCAGCAGCGCGGCGGTCTTGTCCACGTCCAGGGTGTGCGGCAGCTTGCGTTTGATCTTCGGCGCCTGGATGTCGCGGGCCGGGTTATGGTTGAGTCGGCCCGCGCGGATCAGAAAATCAAAAAACCCGCGCATGGCCGACAGGGCCCGCTGCAGGCTGCGGGCGCCCAGGCCGTTGCGATGGCGTTGTGCCACATATTGACGAACATGCTGGCTATCCAGTTGCGACCAGTCAGTCAGATCGTGCGCGGCACAAAACGCGGCGAGTTGTTGCAGATCGCGCTGGTAATTGCTGAGGGTGTGGGGAGAAACCTGGCGTTCGTTTTGCAGCTTGGCCAGATAATCCTGCACGGCTTGCTGTGCGCTGGTGTTCATGAGCCCAGATGGAGCTTCAGAATCCGGGTGAGCACGTGGCTCAGATGAGACAGGAACAGGGTCCCCATATTGGCGCGAAAGCGTTGTGGATCCTGGCTGCCGATGGCGAGCAGGCCGATACACTGTTTGCTGGATTCGCTTTCCACCAGCGGAATCAGCGCGGCGGAACGCACCACGTCGGCATAATCGTTAAACAGGGCATCGAGTTGGCCCGGTTTGAGGGGGCCGCAGACCGGTTTGCGGCCGTCGATCACTTTTTCAAAGGCACCGAGTGCCGGTTCGCTCCAGTCCATGATATCGGGATGGGCCTTGAGGATCGGCGCACCGGAGTTGAACAGGCGAATCACTACCGCGTCGGCCTCGAAGTCGGACTTGAGGCGCTCCTGGATCAGGCCCAGCAGGCTGTCGAAGTCATCGGTATCCAGCAGATCCAGAATCAGCTTGTTCAGCCGGGTACTGAGATCCTCGTTTTGCCGGGCGTAATCGGTCAGTTCCTGGAGGCGTTGCTTGAGCTGCTGCTTTTGATCGCGCAGCACCGAGACCTGGCGCTCGATCAGGGAGACGGCACCCTGCGGCTGATGCGGCAGCACCATGTCCGCCAGCAGGTCCAGATGGCGCTCGAAAAAATCGGGATTGTCGCGCAGGTAGCGCACCACCTCGCGCTCGAACTCCTTGTCCACGGCAAGCGGGTTTTCCTGGCGATTGCTCATAACGTGATATTACCCCTGAACCTGGATGTTGCCTTCAAACACCGTTGTTGCCGGGCCGGTCATCAGTACGGGTGCATTCCCTCCCTGCCACTGGATATGCAGGGCCCCGCCGGGCAGGGCGACCTCAACCATATCACCAAGTCGGCCCTGTTGGCGACCCACAACCACCGCCGCGCAGGCGCCGCTGCCGCAGGCCAGGGTCTCGCCGGCGCCGCGCTCGTAGACCCGCAGGCGGATATGGCCGGCATCGAGTATCTGCATAAACCCGGCATTCACCCGCCGGGGAAAACGGGGGTGGGACTCGATTTTCGGGCCCAGTTGCCTGACCGGGGCGGTGTCAATATTGTCTACTTCAAGCACCGCATGCGGATTGCCCAGCGCAACGACACCAATACTGAGGGTTTGATCCCCCACCTGCAGATCGTAGCGATCGGCGGGGGCTTGTGCCTCAAACGGCACATCCGCCGGCGCAAAGTGTGGCACGCCCATATTCACGGTCACCTGCCCGTCGGGCTCGATCTGCAGGGTCATGCGCCCGGCGGCGGTAGCCACCTCGATGGTGTCGCGATCGATCAGGCCCTTGTCGCGCACGAAGCGGGCAAAGCAGCGCGCGCCGTTGCCACACTGTTCCACCTCGCCGCCGTCGGCGTTGAATATCCGGTAGGTAAAATCGACGTCCGCCTCGCGCGGCGGCTCCACCAGCAACAGCTGATCACAGCCGATGCCGAAGCGGCGATCCGCCAGCTGGCGGATCTGCTCGCGACTCAGATCAACCACCTGATTTATGGCATCGAAGACTACGAAGTCATTGCCCAGGCCGTGCATTTTGGTAAACCGTAAGGGCATGTCACTTTTCCAGAATAAAAAATTAACGCAGAGTTCGCGGAGACGCAGAGGCGCAGAGTTTTATATTTAAAACCTCTGGAGAGACCACTTTGTCTTCAGCCGAGTCTGCCTGGTAGCCTGCTTAACGAACGATAGTGTAACCAAACCGGTGGCGTTTGACTGCGCTTTAACGCATCAGATTCATATAGTCGCGGTAGATGCAGCGGTCCATGATCACAGTGAGGCCGGCGTCGCGGGCGCGTTGGGCTTCGGTTTCGTTGATCACGCCGTCCTGCAGCCAGATGGCCGGCAGTTTGAGTTCGATGCAGGCGTCGATGATCGGCGCGATCTGGTCCGGGGCGCGGAACACGTCGACCAGATCGATGGGGCCGGGGGCGTCGGCGAGGTTTGCGTAGGCTGTCTCGCCGAGGACGTCGTCCACCGCCGGGCGGACCGGAATAATGTGGTAGCCGAACTGTTGCAGCGCGCTGGCCACCTGGTGACTGGGCCGGTTTGGTTTGGGAGAAAGACCGACCACCGCAATGTGCCGGATCGTGCCGAGCAGGGCACGGATTTCCTCAAGGCTGGGGTTGGTGAAGGCCATAGTGATAAGTCTACTCGCCCAGGTGGCCCTGTACCACCAGATGCCGGTCGCTGACGCTTTTCACCTCGAGATAATCGAGTCCGGCCTGGTGTAACTGCTGGCGCACCTCTTCCGGCGTAAAGGCGGCACACAACGAGTGATAAAAATCGCGTTGCAGGATGGGCGGCTCATTCGCGGCATACTGCTCCATCAGCTCGCGTGCCTCCCGGGCGCTGGCGGGACGCTGCAGGTCCATGACAAATACCGGTGTGCCGGGGCGGCCGTGTTGTATGACGGCCTGCCAGAGCACCTGCGGGTCGTGCAGGTGATGCAGCAGGCTGTTACTGATAATGACATCGTAAGCGGGCAGGGGAATGGTGTCCCGTGGCAGCTTGACCCGATACAGGTGAATGCGCTCGGTGAGCTGTTCCTGCGTCAGGCGCTGGCGACCCTCCCGCAACATCGCTTCGGCGCCGTCGACGCCGTCAATATGGCAGTGCGGGTAGGCCCGTGCAAAGCGTACGCTGATATCGGCCGGACCGCAGCCCAGATCCAGGATGTTGCCATGCAGGGTCGGGTTGGTAAAACGCTGCTGAAAACAGTCGATGAAAAACTGGTGCGGGGCGTCGAAGTCGGCCCAGGCATAGGCACGGGCCTGTTCCGCTTCGTCCATCAGCTCCGGTTCGGGGATACGCTCCATGGGGATACAGCTCAGGGCAGGGTGGCTTCGCCGGCATACAGCTCGGCCAGCGATTCACGTTCGCGTACTACATGGATCTGATCGCCATCGACCATGATCTCGGCGGCGCGCGGCCGGGTGTTGTAATTGGAACTCATGGAAAAACCATAGGCGCCACAGGAGCGCACCGCCAGCAAGTCGCCTTCGGCGACCGACAGGGCGCGATCCTTGCCGAGGAAGTCGCCGGTCTCGCAAACCGGTCCGACCACGTCATAATAACGGGGATCGCCGTGGGGTTCGGTGTTGACCGGGATGATCTCCTGCCAGGCGTTGTACAGGGCCGGGCGCATCAGATCGTTCATCGCCGCATCGACAATGGCGAAGTTCTTGTCCGGGGTTTGCTTGAGGTATTCGATCTGTGTGACCAGAATACCGGCATTGCCGGCGATGGCCCGTCCCGGTTCCAGTAAAATGGTTTGCGGCCGGTCGGCCAGCAGTTCGCGCAGGGCCGCGGCATAATCGCCCGGCTCCGGCGGTGTCTCCTCGTGATAACGGATCCCCAGACCGCCGCCCAGATCCAGGTGTTCGATCGGGATACCGTCCTGCTCCAGCTGATCCACCAGCAACAGCACCCGGCTCAGCGCATCCAGAAACGGTTCGGTCTCGGTCAGTTGCGAACCGATATGACAATCGATGCCGACAACGGTGATGTGCGCCAGATCGGCGGCGCGGGCATAGACGTCCGGCGCCTGATCGATGCCGATACCGAACTTGTTCTCCTTGAGGCCGGTGGAAATATAGGGATGGGTTCGGGCGTCCACATCCGGATTGACCCGCAACGACACCGGCGCGCTGAGGTTCAGTTCGCCGGCGATCTGGTTGAGACGCCGCAGCTCGGATTCGGACTCCACGTTAAAACAGTGAATGCCCACTTCCAGCGCACGGCGCATCTCATCGGGCCGTTTGCCGACACCGGAGAAGACCACTTTGGCCGGATCGCCGCCGGCGGCCAGCACCCGTTCCAGCTCGCCCTGGGAGACGATATCGAAGCCGGAACCCAGGCGCGCGAACAGGTTGAGCACCGCCAGGTTGGCATTGGCCTTGACCGCGTAACAGACCAGGTGTGGATGATCGCCCAGGGCCTGGTCGAAGGCCTGCCAGTGGCGCTCCAGTGTGGCGCGGGAATAGACATAACAGGGCGTGCCGTGTTGCGCGGCAATTGCGGCCACCGGCACCTGTTCGGCGTACAGCTCGCCGTTGCGATAATTGAAATGATCCATGCTCGTTCAGGAATCCTGTCGGGTTTGTTGTTGTTCGTCGGGCAGGTAGAGGGGACCTTTCTTGCCGCAGCCGGCGAGCATGCTGCCAACGCCCAGGACAATAACCAGAAGGATAAACAGGGTTTGTGGCCAGCAGAAGCGCATGGGCGGACTCATTTATAGAAGGTTTGTGGCATTATACGCGGATGGCCGGACCGATGTCAGAGGTCGCGGCCCCATCAACAGCCGGTAACGCGTATGCTGACCAAAATAGTTATTCTGGGAATTTCACTGCTGGGGCTGGTGCTGCTGATGGCCGGCATCGCCCGGCTGTTTCGGCGCAAGCTGTTGCGCGGTGCCCTGGAAGGGCTCAGCGGCCTGCTGTTGATCTTTGCCGCCATCCTGAGCTGGTCGGTGGCGCTGAATCTGTATGGTTATCAACGCTTCACGCAGGAGCAACCGATTGCCACGCTGCGTTTCGAAGCGCGCGGGCCGCAGGCCTTTCGGGTCTATGTGATCCACCCCGATCAGTTGTCGCAGAGTTTCGACTTGCGCGGTGACGAATGGCAGATCGATGCACGGGTTCTGAAATGGAGCGGGCTGGCGACCATGCTGGGTCTGGACACTGCCTATCAACTGGATCGCCTGACCGGCCGTTTCCGGAATCTGCAACAGGCCCGGGAATC
This sequence comes from Thiohalophilus sp., assembly GCF_034522235.1. NCBI lineage: Bacteria > Pseudomonadati > Pseudomonadota > Gammaproteobacteria > Thiohalomonadales > Thiohalophilaceae > Thiohalophilus > Thiohalophilus sp. Next base: position 336,228 of record NZ_JAXHLN010000003.1, read on the forward strand.
GCCGCATACCGTCTACAGTCTGTACCAGCCGCGCGGCATGGATATCTGGCAACTGGCCCGCGAGTACCGGGGCTGGTTGCCATGGGTCGATGCGATCTATGGCAGCGCCACCTACATGCCGATGGCGGATCGCGCCGAATACACGGTCAGCCTGACCACCAGCGGCCTGATCGCCCGGCCCGACAACGCCGTTGCCGAACAGGCAGTGCGCCGCTGGCGCTGAACAGGTGCGTTAACGCATAGATCATAAAAGCATTACCACCAAGACGCCAAGACACAAAGAATTCGTTGTTTGGGTTCCGGGAAGTCCCGATTCACCACTTTATTCCCCCTGGTGTCTTCGTGTCCTGGTGGTGAGATTTTCGTCGAGCCGCCTGACGGACAGGAAGCGAAACGTTGCGTATACGAACCAACATCTTCATCTGGGTATTTTTCGCCACGGTAGTGCCGCTGACCGGTCTGATGCTGGGTGCGACCTATTACAGTCAGAGTGCCTATCAACAGGCGGTTTCCCACGATGTGTTATCGAGTCTGGAAAGCGTCTCCCGCGAGCTGGAACGGCATCTGCGGGATAATCAGGAGCTGGCGCAGGGGATGGCGCGCGCGCCGGCGGTACAGGAATTTGTCCCGGTACTGGCCGGGCAGACCGCCGGTCGTCTGCCGACCCAGAGTCGCCGTTTGCGCGCGCAGGTCAATCGCTATTTCGAAGGCTTTCAGACCATTTTGCCCGGCACCTTTTATCTGCGCCTGCTGGACACTAATGGCAACACCCTGGTCAAGGTCAGTCACAACAACCGCAGTGTCCCCGCGTACGAGAGCCTGTCGGGACTGGCGTATGTCGAGCAGGAGATCAATTCCGAAAAGTTCGTCACGCGGCTGCGCGAACTGGCCCCGGAACAGGCACATGCGCTGGATCTGCCGCACAACCGGCTCAATGAGATGCTGGAGTTCAACTTTCCCTTGCTCGATTATGTGGTGCCGCTGTATCAGGATGATCAGTGGGTCGGCGCGTTGACCGTCACCCTCGGCGGCCGGCATCTGGATCGGATCTTGGATAACGCCTCGCGCCTGTATCAGGGCGAACTGTTTGTGGTGGAAAACAACCCCGACGATCCGCAACGCCACGGCCGGATTTTATATGACAAGGGCAGCGATATCCGTTTTGCCCAGATCCGGGCCGATGCGGTCTTTGTCGGTGACAAATACGACAAACAGATGTTGAACGAGGTGGTGGACAGTACCAGCGGCCTGTACCGGAGTGAAGACGAGCGTTTCCATAACTATTATGTCGAGCTGATTCCCTATCCGGATCGACTGATCAGCTGGGTGCTGACCTCGCACATCGATTCAAGCGTTATATTCTCCCCCTATTCGACGATTCGCATCGGCATCGGGCTGTTCGGTATTGCCGCGCTGATTATTACCCTGCTACTGACCGACATCGGCGTGCGCAAGGTGGCGCAACCGGTCTGTCGCCTGGCCGGGCGGCTCAAGGCCTATGCCAATGGGGATCATGCCCAGCGTGCCGAGGAGAAGCAGGCGATCGATGAAATCGGGGCCCTGGCCCAGGCCTTCAATTACCTGGCCGATACCCTGGATACCGCGCGCGAGCAGCGCGATCGCGCCGAACACATGATGTTACAAAGCAACAAGCTGGCCAGCATCGGCCAGATGGCGGCGGGTATCGGTCATGAGATCAATAACCCGTTGAACAATGTGCTCTCCTATACCAAATTATTGCAGCGCACCTTGCAAAAAGGGGAATACACTGATGCACAAACCCGTCAACGTTTAAACGCGGATCTGGAGGCGCTGCGCGACGAGGCGCTGCGGGCCTCGGATATCGTGCGCGGTATTCTCAACTTCGCCCGCCAGGTGCCGCCGCAATACACCCGCTTTGAGGTTCGGCCCTGGCTGGAGAATACCCTGGCGCTGGTCAGACAGGCCGCCAGGGGACGACGTGTGAATCTGAACCTGCAGTGTGATTTCGCGGGTGAGCTGGAAGGCGATCGCAGCCAGCTGCAGCAGGCATTGATCAACCTGCTGTTAAATGCGATTCAGGCCAGCCCCCCGGATACCGAGGTGCTGATCCGCTGCCGGAACGAAGCGAGGCAATTGATACTGACCATTCGCGATGAAGGCGAGGGTATCGCACCGGAGAAACTGGATAATATTTTTGATCCCTTCTTCAGTACCAAGGCCGAAGGCGAGGGTAGCGGGCTGGGGCTGTCGATCAGCCTGGGGATCATCGAATACCATAACGGCACGCTGACGATCGAAAACAACCCCGATGCTGGTGTCACCGCCACAGTTGTACTACCGTTACAGGCCGACAGCGCGAACCAGGAACGAGTCGCCAATGCATAACCCGCCCGTCATACTGTTTGTCGACGATGATCCCAAAGCCGGTGAGCTGATGGCCCGCTTCACCGAAGAGGCTGAGTTCGAATGCCGGGTCTATCAGGAACCGCTCGCCGCGCTGGAGTATTTCAAACAGCACCCGGTACAGCTGATTGTCAGCGATCTGCGCATGCCCGATATGAGCGGCACCGAACTGTTGCAGGCGGTCCGCGAGCAGGACAGCCATATTCCTTTTATTATCATCACCGGTTACGCCAACGTGGATAATGCCATCGAGGCCATGCGTCACGGTGCCACCGACTTTATCAAAAAACCTTATGATATGGACGAGTTGCAGCTGCTGATCGAGCGCAACCTCAAGCTCGACGCGCTGCGCCAGGAAAACCAGCTGCTCAAGCGTCAACTCAGTGACGAGCGCAACCGCTTTGGCATGGTCGGTCACGCCGATCCGATCGTGGAAATCTACAAAATCATCAGCAAGATCGCCGACATCCGCTGCAACGTCGTCATCGAAGGCGAATCGGGTACCGGCAAGGAGCTGGCGGCGCGGGCCATTCACTACCAGAGTGAATATGCTGACCAGCCGTTTGTGGTGATCGACTGCGGCGCACTGACCGATACTCTGCTGGAAAACGAGCTGTTCGGTCATGAGAAGGGCGCCTTTACCGGCGCGCATCAAAGCAAACGCGGTTTGCTGGAGATGGCCACGGGTGGCACGGTGTTTCTGGATGAGATCGGCAACATCACCGATGCCATGCAGATCAAGCTGATGCGCGCGATTCAGGAGCAGCAGATCACCCGCGTCGGCGGCCTGCAACCCACCCCCATCGATGTGCGCTTTATCGTGGCAACCAATCAGGATATCGATCAGCTGGTGAGCGAGGGCAAGTTCCGCCACGATCTCTATCATCGTCTGAATGTGGTTAAATTCCGCATGCCGCCATTACGCCAGCGGCGGGACGACATTCCCCTGCTGGTACGCCACTTTATCGACCATTACGCTAAATTGTATGGCCGGGAGGTCAGGGAGTTCGATCGGGAATCCATGCAGAAGCTGATGGAACATGACTGGCCCGGCAATGTCCGCGAACTGCAAAATCTTGTCGAGCGCACCATCGCCCTGGCCGACAGTCCGGTATTGCACCTGGATGATATCGACAGCATCCGCAGCGGAGGCGGTATCGATAGCGATCTGCCCAGCCTGGCCGAACTGGAAAAACGCTATATCTACAAGATCCTGGATCGCTTCAACGGCAGCCGGGATAAGACCGCCGAAACCCTGGGTATCAACAAATCCACCCTGTGGCGTAAACTGCAAAGCTACAAACAGGAAGACGGTAGCGAATAACTATGCCGAGACATTTCTCAATTGCTCTTGAAGTTAACGCGGAGCTCGCGGAGTCGCAGAGGCGCAAAGTAAAAATTATCTGAGTTTACTGTGCTAGTGGATTAACACACAGCCCATAAAAGTGTTCATAGTCACTGTTATAAAATCACTTCTCCGCGTCTCTGCGACTCCGCGAGCTCCGCGTTTTTTACCAGGCTGTCGAATAAGTAGATTGAGCGTATTGCTCATGCGACACTCCGCTGAATTTTTACATGCTACTATTGTCTCAATCACGGGCTTCAGGTAGATATTCGCGATTATGTCATTGCTTTCCAAATGGTTATGTTGTCTCGGTTTGTTGCTGTTGCCGGCAAGCGCCGTCGGTGACGAGCTGCGCAATCGGCTGGCGGATCACGGTTCGGCCTATCTGGCCATGCATGGGGAAGATCCGGTGCACTGGCAACAATGGAATGCGGACACAGTCGAGCTGGCCAGGGCGCAGGACAAGTTGCTTTATATTTCCAGCGGCTATTTTTCCTGTCACTGGTGTCACGTTATGCAGCGTGAGAGCTATCAAAACGATCAAATCGCCGCGCTGCTCAATGAGCACTTCATCCCGGTCAAGGTGGATCGCGAACTGAATCCGGCACTGGATGATCGCCTGATCGATTTTGTCGAGCGTACCCAGGGTTACAGCGGCTGGCCGTTGAATGTCTTTGTCACGCCGGAAGGGTATCCGCTGGTGGGGACGGTCTATCAACCTCCGGAAGATTTTAAGAATATCCTGGAGCGCATCCGTGATGAATGGCAGTCGGAGGCGGCCCAGCTCAAGGCACTGGCCCGGGATACGACAGCGCAACTGAGTCGTCACGCACCGCCGCTACGCGATGTCAGTGCCGCTGAACTGCGCGACAAGTTCCTCAAGGCCAGTCTTGGCCGGGCCGATGAGCTGGAAGGCGGTTTTGGCAGCGAGAACAAGTTTCCCTCGGTACCGCAATTGAATGCCTTGCTGACAATCCATCAACAGGACAGGCAAGGCACGCTGGATGATTTTTTGAACCTTACCCTGCAGAGCATGGCGCGCCAGGGCTTGTATGATCATCTGGCAGGCGGTTTTTTCCGTTATACCGTCGATCCGGGCTGGCAAGAGCCGCACTTTGAAAAAATGTTGTACGACAATGCGCTGCTGGCTTCCCTCTATTTGCGTGCGGCAAGGGTACTGGATGAGCCGGCATACCGCCGGGTTGCCCTGGAGACGCTGGAGTTTATGCGCCGCGATTTTCAGCGGGATAACGGCGGCTTGTTGTCGAGTTTCTCCGCCATCGACAATCAAGGCATCGAGGGCGGCTATTACCTGTGGCGGGAAGCGGAACTCGAACAGCTGCTCAGCGACGCGGAGTTCGATGTGGCGCGCCGCGTCTGGGGCGTGAGCGGCCCGCCGGAACTGGAGCACGGTCATCATCTGCGTATCGCCTCGAGTGTCGAAACAGTGGCTGATGCACGGCAACAGCCCGTTGAGCAGATCGAGCAAATCCTGGCGCGCAGCCGTGCCAAGCTTCTGCAGCAACGTCGCCAACGCACCCTGCCGGCGGATACCAAGCAGATTGCCGCCTGGAACGGTCTGGCACTCTCCGCCTTTGTCGCCGGCGCGCGCGAAGATCACGGACTGAAGCAGGCCGCGGTGGCGTTACAGGGATTTATTATCGATCAGCTGTGGGACGGTTCGCAGCTCAAGCGGGCCCACGGTGAGCAGCAGCAACTGGGTCGTGTTGGACTGGAGGATTACGCATATGTCGCGCAGGGCCTGCTGGATTATGCGCGTTATCGCAATGACGAGGCGACATTGAACGTCGCCGGCGACATCATCCACCAGGCCTGGGAGGACTTTCTCAGCCCCGAGGGCTGGTTATTGCAGCGCCAGTCCCTGCTTAAATATGGCGCCCGCCAGTCGGTACTGGCCGATGGCCCCATGCCGGCGCCTTCGGCGGTGTTGATGCGGGCCACCCGAACATTGCTGGATCAGCGTCCCGATCCGGCACTGGAAAAGTCGCTGCAGCTGGCGCTGGGATTACGCGAGGCGGCCATGCTGGAGTTACCGTTCTGGTATGCCGGCCATATCATGCTGCAGCGCTGAGCCCGGTCGGATCGGGATCAGGCAATGAACAACGTGCTCGGATCCACCGGCGGCCGTTCCAGCACTTCAAACTCGAACTGGTTGAAAGAGTGGGTCGAGAGCAACAACTTTCTTAATCGCACATAAAACAGACGACGCTTCATATTGACCGAGATAATCGAGTCGATATCAAACACCGAGGCGGGGATGATCAGGCTGCGCCGTTGTTGTACCGAGACTTGTTTGGGGATCAACAGGCCGCGAAAATAGCCGGTGCCTTCACCGGTACCCTGCAGACCTTTGATCGCGATGGGTACGGCGGAGTTGGCCACGCTCATGATCCCCAGCTCCATCCCTTCGCCAGGCCGGGTCTTGAGCCAGCGGACCATCCCGAGCTGCCAATGCAGGCAGTTCTGGCTGTCGCACCAGGCGACCACTTCGCCGACCTTGACGTTCGAGCAGCCCGACTCGGGGGTGCAGGCCAGGGCCGCGCCATGGGGGCTGGCGTTCTGTTGCCACCAGGGGTTGGCATCATACTCGCGCGTGGTGTGGTAACTGTCCTTTTGCATCGCCTCGTCATAGGCGGTGGCCAGCACCTCGGAAGGGATATCGTCCTGGTCGCGATACCTGATGACGAACTCATCCATCTCCGGTGTAAAGTCATTACGCCGATTAATATAGTGATGCGAAGCATTAAGCCCCATCGCCATGCGGATGGTCGCCCTGGCGCTGTGGCGCGGCGTCCGGCGTTTCAGAGCCCCCCGCCAGGCATCGGATAAACGCAACAGCATGTCCCGCTGATAACGCAGCACCATGGAATGCCTGTCTTCTTCCAGATTATGCATGGTGGTCTTGAGTATCCGTTGCAGGTGTGCCTCCAGGCGCTGTTTGACCTCATGGATATCGATGATGCGCCCGTCGTGCGGCTGCCACCGGATCTCCTCGCTGATAAAGCGCGGCGGCTGATCCGACTCAAAGTCCAATGCAAATTCCCCGGTCAGGCTGTGTCCCGCCAGTGGACGTAGATGACAGTACAGCGTCCAGGCGGAAACCAGGTAATGAATATCATCGGCTTCGCCGGGCATCAGATGATAGGGCTCGGCCAGCGAGAGCAGCAATGCGCGCTTGTAGACCAGATCGATGGTGTAGTTGACCGGCAGGCTGTAATCGGGGACCGGATCATCCACCGGCTGATCGTGATAGCCCCGTGATTCGGCGTAACGGTATAACTGGTGCAGCTCGTACCAGATCTTGTCCGGTTCGTTGGCATAAACCATGTAACAGGTCAGCAAGCGGCGGCCCAGATACTGGATAGTTTGATAAATGGCCTCGCGCAATAGTAACTGTTGATGCTCCCTGGTCGAATCGGCCAGGGCCAGTTCACTGACGATGATCTTGTAACCGGTGGCCATGCCTTCCAGGACGGCGTGAAGGTCGTGATAAGTGTCGAGGTTTTTCCGGCTCAGCGGAATCTGCGCCTGTTTCAGATGCCGCGCGAGGGTCACCAGCAGCTGACGCGCCACCGGCCGCAGCGTATCCAGCAGCTGGATCCGATCAGCAGGCGAGCAGGTTGACTGGTTGAGCAGCTTGAGCTGATCGACAAACAGGTGGACCGTCTTGCGGGTATTGGCGGTGGGCAGGTCGTGAATCCACTGGCGAAGCTTCTTGATCCGTAGTGGCGGCCGACCCCGTCGCGTCAGCTCCCGGGAGGGGATATCCAGAGCAGGTAACGTCACGTGTGCATCATCCAGTTGCCAGGTTACGGGAAAAGTATAACGCAGTCAGCGGGGGGGTGTATGGTGCAAACTGCATAACGCTGGTGTGCATTTCGCGACCACAGGATGCTGTGGTCGGAAACGACGAGGAAGCTTTTGTGATCCGGGCAGAGCTTTTGTCAGAAAACACTTAAACTTATGGCGCATTTCCCCCACTATGCCTGTCAGGCGCGGAGTTTGCATAGTGTCGTGTCGGACCCGTTACCGGCCGGACAAATAACAACAAAAAATGCCGGTAAATTACAGAGACTGCCTGTCGCACGGCAATAATAATGCCGGCGATATCGGACGCTGTCTTGCCTTTGCGGCAACAACAGGTATTTGCACAACAAAATAAGGGGCCAGCATGAAAGCACGCATTTTTCTTTTACTCTGGGGGGCGGCGCTGTTACAGCCGCTGTTCGCTGCCGAGACTTTGATTATGACCGCGCCGCCGCGCGAATCTCTGGCGGCGGGCGAGAAACAGTATGCCGTCTGGCCCGCTTCCGAAACCCCGCGCGTCAGCCGGTCGTGCGTGGCGTCAAGGGCGGGATGGGGGCCGTTTACAAGGCGTTCAAAAACGGGGAGTGTGACGCCTTCGTGGTACGCACCTCGTTTTACCAGAATGTCATGAGCGAAGAAGATCGCCAGGAATTGAAGATTGTTTATACATCAGATGCCATGCCCAACCAGTCCATCTCGGTCAGCAGTCGATTGACGTCACAAGAGCGCAGCAAGTTGCGTCAGGCATTGCTTTCCGAAGCCGGAACACAGGCCTTGCAACCGACGCTGAACCGCTTTGCCAGCAAGGCCAAACGTTTTATTGCAACCGATAATGCGGAATTCAAGGATTACAATACCCTGCTCGAAGGTGTGATTTTCGGCTGGTAACCTCGGTGCAACGCGCTGGACATTAAACGCAAAGAACGCCGAGACGCAGAGGCCGCGAAGTAATTATGATGTGGCTTTTACTACCTGTTTGAGCTGTAGGGTGGATCAAGCCGCAGGCGGATCCACCATTCTCGCTTGATACTTCGCACCTGGAAGCGCCGGATCCGCTGCACTTGATCCGGCCTACCCGCTCAGAACTCAGAACTCAGCACTATCTTATGCCGCCTGATCATCTTGCCCATTTAGATAGTACCAATCCAGCGGCGACCCGTTGTGGTCGAAGTGATAAACGATCGGCATGGCAGTCGGAATCTCGAAACATTCGACTTCCGCCACGCTCATGTCCGCCAGCGCCATGATCAGTGCACGCAGGGTGTTGCCGTGGGCGCTGATCAGCAGCCGCTCGCCGCGGCGGATACGCGGGATGATGTCCTCATCCCAGTAGCGCATGACCCGTTCGCGGGTCTCGGCCAGGTTCTCCACATCGGGTAGTTGGGCCGGGTCGATATCGTGGCAAAGCGGATCGTGACAGCTGTGCCGTGCATCCTCGCGGCGCAGGGCACCGGCACGATCGTGATAACCCCGGCGCCAGCGCCACACCTGCTGCTCGCCATGGCGTGCGGTGGCCTCACCCTTGTCCAGCCCCTGCAGGGCGCCGTAATGGCGTTCGTTCAGCTGCCAGGCCCGGGTGCGCGGAATGCCATCCTGACCCAGTTCGGCCAGCAGGATACCCAGCGTAGTCACCGCCCGCTGCAATCGCGAACTGTAGGCCGCGTCGAAGACGAACCCCTGCTCGCGCAGAAGTTTGCCGGCGGCGTGCGCTTCGGCAATCCCGGCTTCGGTCAGCGGCGGATCGGCCCAGCCGGTGAAACGGTTCTCTTTGTTCCACTGGCTCTGGGCGTGGCGAATCAGAACCACCGGTACCGGGCCGGGGCGGGTTTGAGTCGGTTTTGTCGTTGTCGTTTTCATCATAGCTTTAGCCTAGGCTGGATCTCTTTATTTTTCAAATCGTTTGTTTATACTGTATTAATCGGTATTGCCTATCATAAGGCCGGGCCAGAAAACGTATGAATATCAGAGACCTGCAGTACATCATCGCCGTGGCCGAAACCCGCCATTTTGGCAAGGCGGCCGAGCGCAGTTTCGTCAGCCAGCCGACCCTCAGCGGCCAGATCAAAAAGCTCGAGGAGTCGCTGGGTGTGGCGATCTTCGAGCGCACCAACCGCTCGGTGGAGGTCACCCCCATCGGCGAGGCGATCCTGCGCCATGCCAGGCTGATGATGGAGCAGATGAACGCCATCGAGCAGCTGGCGCAGGCCCATCAGGATCCACTGGCCGGGCCCCTGCGCCTGGGGGCGATTCCCACCATCAGTCCTTACCTGATGCCGCTGATCCTGGTGCCGCTCAAACGGCAGTATCCGCAGCTCAAGCTGGTCCTCTCCGAGGAGATGACCGACACCCTGATCCGCCGTTTGCAACACCACGAGATCGACGCCGCCCTGCTGGCCACGCCGGTGGACGAGCCGGATCTGGCCGTCATGCCTCTGTTCGACGAACCCTTCTGGCTAGCCCATCCGCGGGATCACGCTTTTTATAATAAGGAGACCATCACCCGCGAGGATCTGGAAAACACCGAGCTGTTGTTACTCGCCGAAGGCCACTGCCTGGCCAAGCAGGCGATGGAAGTGTGCCGGTTGAAAGAGCGCAGCGAACGGGGCGAGATGGCGGACCTGCGCGCCGCCAGCCTGGAGACCCTGCTACAACTGGTCGGCGCCGGCTTCGGTTCCACCCTGGTGCCGGCGTTGGCCATGCGTGGCAGCTGGGCCACCGGCAGCGGCATCGTCACCCGCCAACTGGATCTGCCAGACGCCTATCGCCGCGTCTCCCTCGTCTACCGCACCAGCTACCCGCGCATGGAAGCCCTGCACACCCTCGCACGCGTCATTCTCGAACACCTGCCCAATACCGTGACGCCAATTGACGCCGTTGGCGTCAGGGGCTAGTAACCAGGAGCTAGATTCTAGTAACCAGCGTTTAATACCTGGTACTTATTCGTGTGGGAGTAATTTGCAAGCGCGACAGGACAAGTGGCACAGAAGTCGCCGCTGCAAGCGCCTCCCACAGGTCCTTCGACATAGTCAGTGTCTAGCACCTGGAAACTCGCCTCTGTTGTCGTGGGAGGGCATTGACGTGGCAGAAAAATCGCGGCTAAAAGCCCCTCCTACATCACCTGCCACTAGCTTGCTGCCAACTGCCAACTGCCAACTGCGAACTCAGCACTCAGCACTCAGCACTCAGCACTCAGCACTCAGAACTTGTGGCCCCTGTCTCTATATCGAGCTATGATGCCTTGAAGAACCGCGCTGGAGAGCAAAAATGGATATTTCGACAATCGTGATCCTGGTGGTACTGGGCATCATCGTGGTCTACATCATCGCGATCTACAACCGCCTGGTGGCGTTGCAGAACCGCTTCAAGAATGCGTTCGCCCAGATCGAGGTGCAGCTCAAACGCCGTTATGATCTGATCCCCAACCTGGTGGAAACCGCCAGGGGGTATCTCAAGCACGAACGCGAAACCCTCGATGCCGTCGTGCAGGCGCGCAACGCGGCGCAGCAGGGGCTGGATCAGGCCCATGACGATCCCGGTAACCCCGATGCGATCGATAACCTGAGCCGGGCCGAAGGCAATCTGGCCGGCGCGCTGGGGCGCTTCAACGTGGTGGTCGAGGCCTATCCCGATCTCAAGGCCAATCAGAACATGATGCAGCTTAATGAGGAGCTGACCAGCACCGAGAACAAGGTCGCCTTCGCGCGCCAGGCGTTCAATGACGCGGTCATGGCCTACAACACCTACAAGCAGTCCTTCCCGCAGAATGTGTTCGCCGGCCTGTTCGGCCACGGCCAGGATGCTCACCTGCTGGAGTTCGAAGACAGCGCCGAGATCCAGGCCGCGCCCAGCGTCTCATTTTGACCCGGCTGTTGCGCTAAACAGGAGTTTTGAATGCCCGTTCAAAGAGATTGCTTCGTCACGTTGTTCCTCGCAATGACGTCACTGTTTTCGGTCATTGCGACGCCTGCATGGACGCAGGTGGTAGAGCGACGCAGGACGCCAAAGCCGAGCGAAGCGAAGCAATCTTTTGAACAACGTGATCGGGTATTCGGAGCGTTTGGATAGCCATGGACTTTTTTGAAGCACAGGATCGAGCCCGACGCCAGACCGGCTGGCTGGTCGTGCTGTTTATGCTGGCGGTGATGGGGCTGATCCTGCTGACCAATCTGCTGGTACTGGGTGTGCTCGCCTATAACCAGACCGGGGTACCGACTTTCTCGCCCGAATTGTTGGCGCAGCAGTTTCAGTGGGATGTGTTCCTCGGTGTGGCCGCGGTGGTCATCGCACTGGTGTTTCTCGGCAGTGCCTATAAAACGATGTCGCTCTCCGGCGGCGGTCACAAGGTGGCCGAGATGCTCGGTGGCCGCGCGCTCAGTTCCGACAGCCGCGATCCCGATGAACGCCGTGTGCTGAACGTGGTGGAAGAGATCGCCATCGCCGCCGGCATGCCGGTACCCCGGGTCTATCTGCTGGAGGAGGCGGGCATTAACGCCTTCGCCGCCGGCTCCAGCCCCAACAACGCGGTGATCGGCATCACCCGCGGCGCCATGGAGACGCTGACCCGCGATGAGCTGCAAGGCGTTATCGCCCACGAGTTCAGTCACATCTTCAACGGCGACATGCGCATGAATATTCGCCTGATCGGTGTGCTGCACGGGATTTTGTTGCTGGCGCTGGTCGGCTACTTTTTGTTGCGCTCCTCTTTCTTTGTCCGCGCCTCTCGCAACCGCCAATCCGGCGGACTGGTGGTGGCGATCATCGGCCTGGGGATCGGTCTGCTGGTGATCGGTTACGTGGGCCATTTCTTCGGGCAATGGATCAAGGCCATGGTCAGTCGCCAGCGCGAATACCTGGCCGACGCCTCGGCGGTACAGTTTACCCGCAACAAGCAGGGCATCGCCGGGGCGTTGAAAAAGATCGGCGGCGCCCTGCACGGCTCGCTGCTGGAAACCCCGGCCGCCCCCGAATACAGCCATGCCTACCTGGCCCAGGGGGTCAAAGGCTTCATGCAGTCGCTGTTTTCCACCCACCCGCCGTTGCCGGATCGGATCAGGCGTCTCGACCCCACCTGGGACGGTGAGTTTGTCGTGCCGGTCAAACAATCCACTGAGGCCGAGCCGACCCCCGAAGCAGCCCCCAAACCATCGCTGGATATCGTCGGCGCAGTAGTGGCCGCCGGCGTCCTCAGCGCCGGCAAGATGGTGGACCAGGTCGGCCACTTCGACGAGCAACAGGTCGAGGCGGCACAGGCGATCATCGCCGCCATCCCGCCCGAACTGCGCGAGGCCGCCGCCGAACCCTTCGGCGCCCGCGCGGTGATTTACGTGTTGTTACTCGATCCCCGTCCCCGGGTCGAACGCGAACAACAACGGCTGCTGGAACAACAGGCCGATCCGCAAGTGGTCCAGGTATGCCAGGCCCTGGCGGAACTGCGCCGGGATCTGCCCGAAGCGATCCGCCTGCCGTTGATCGAACTGACCCTGCCGGCGCTGGAAGGCCTGTCCGAGGAGCAGTATCGGCGTTTTCGGGCTGTGGTGCAGGCGTTGATCGCCGCGGACAAGCGCGTCGATCTCAAAGAATGGATCCTGCAGCGGCTGGTGATCCGGCAACTCGATCAACACTTCGGCCTGCGCAAGCCCGCCAGAGCGATACACGGCAAGCTGACGCAGGTAAAAGCCCAGTTGCAGGTGATGCTCTCGCTGGCGGCGCATACCGAGTACCCCGACGCGCAACAGGCCGAACAGGCGTTTAATGCCGGCGCGGCCGAAGCCGGTATGACCGATCTCACCTTGCTGCCGCGCGATGCGCTCGATCTCAACACACTCAACCACGCACTCGACAGCCTCGAACAACTCAAACCCCTGGCCAAACCCCGCCTGCTCAAAGCCTGTGCCGTCTGCATCCTGCACGACGGCAACACCACCGTCCCCGCCCAGGAACTGCTGCGCACCCTCGCCAGCTGCCTCGACAGTCCCATGCCAATATTAGTTAAAAGTTCTGAGTTCTGAGTGCCGAGTTTCAGGTAGGGTGCATCCCACGCACCGGATCCTGTATGTCGGTGGTTTTATGGTGCGTAGAACGCACCCTACTCAAAGGGGGAATCCTAAGAACTCAGATTTTATGATTGCGGGAAGATTCTAGAACCTGGAGCCTGGTCCCTGCCCGAAGGGCTGTTGGCGCAGCCTGCGTGACTGAACTCAGAACCCATAGGAGGCGACTTTGTCGGCGACCTGCCCGGGATTAGAAAAGTCGCGGCTAAAAGCCCCTCCCACATCACCTGGCACTAACTTGCTGCCAACTGCAAACTCAGCACTCGGTATAGAGCAACACATCGTCATGCCGACCTGCGCCGGCATCACGATGACACTCGGACAGTGGACTATTCTGCTAACTGAAAACTGTCTACTGCCAACTTTCTCTTCAGCACTCAGCACTCAGAACTCAGAACTCAGAACTCCCCACGACCCGGTTCCTGCCGCCTTCCTTGGCCTTGTACAGCGCATCATCGGCCCGTTTGACCAGGCTTTCGAGTCTGTCTCCGGGTTGGTAGGTACTGACTCCCAGACTGACGGTGATCTGTCCGGCCGACGGGAAGTCGATATCGGCAATGCGCTGGCGCAGATGATCAGCCGCCTGCAGGGCGGCATCGAGCTCTGTTTCAGGCAACAGAACAATGAACTCTTCACCACCCCAGCGTGCCGGGATGTCGCTGCTGCGCAGTTGTTCGCGCAGGGTGTCGGCGAGCAGGCGCAGTACTTCGTCGCCCACATTGTGGCCGAAACGATCATTGACGGACTTGAAGTGATCGAGATCAAACAGAATCAACGCCAACGCGCGATGATAACGGGCCACGCGTTCCAGCTCCTGCGATAGCAACGCTTCAAATTTGCGCCGGTTATACAGTCCGGTGAGAGCGTCATGAATGGCCTGCTGTTCCAGTTTATTGAACAGATGCTGGCGAACCCGGGTGCCGCCAATCAGCTCCGCTGCGACCTGCAACAATTTAAGATAATTATGTGACCAGTGAGATTGTTGTTCGGCAAAGGAGAACATCAATACACTCGCCAGTATGCCATCCCGCAGGATGGGTAATACCAGCACGGACTGATCGCCGCCGGAGACCAGCAGGGTATGCTCAAGGACGTCCCGATTCTCACTCTCGGCATGCACAATAACGGCGTCGGTATGCAACAGTTTTTGATAATAAGGTGCAACGACGACAGCCGGAATATGGAAGTCCGCCTCGCGTGGTGTGACCCCCCGGGCGCACCACTGCAGATGCATACCCAGACCGCCGTTTTCGGGGCTGTAATCAAACAACATACAGCGGCGGGTTTGTAAAAATTCTCCCAGGCTTTCGAGCGCGTGACAGATGCCATTATGCTTTGCATCGGTATCATTGTTTAATAATGACAGGGAAACGTCACGCAGCAGTTCTTCCAGTTGCAGTTGCTGTTGCAGGTCTTCCTCGGCCTGTTTTTTAGCGGTGATATCGATGGAGGTCGAGACAATGCGCTCCTCACCACCGACTGTCATTGGCTGCAGGAATACATCCTCCCACATGGCCTTGCCCCCGGCATTATAAGTAAGCCATTCGAAGCGTTGTGGTCCATATTTGTGCACGCGTTCGAACCAGCGTTGCACATCTTCCAGGCTATAGGGCGGCTCACCCCAGACGCTGCGCAGCTCGAAAGACAATCGGTTCAGCTCTGCCACATCCGCCACGCCGTAAATCTCCAGGGCACGTTCATTGGCCTGCCGTACCTCGGCGGTGTGTGGATCATGCACCATCACCGAGACCGAGCTGTTATCGAACAACGCCTGCAGCTGATTTTTTTGCTCCTGCAGTTCACGGGTGCGTTCCTGTAATTGCAGGGTCAGTTCGGCCCGCTGACGACGCAGGCCGTGCAGGTAGAGGCTGAAAAAGATCAATGCCAGTACCAACAGGGCTGCGACCAGGGTTGGCATCAGCCAGCCCGGAGTAACCTCAACGGTGCTGGTGTGGGCCCAGCGCTGGGTAATACGATCCAGCTCGGTGTCCGGCAGGTTGGCGATAGCCTCGTTGACTTTTTTTAACAGGGCGGAGTCCTCGAGCCGCACCGCCGCCACCAGTTGCTGCCGGTACAGCACTTCCAGCACATGGAAGTCGCCGGGCGCGGCGTACTGATCCAGCAGATAACGCCCCACCGGGTGATCGGCGGCAAACGCCGTAACCTCGCCCGCCACCGCGGCGGTGACCAGATCGGCGTTATTGGGATACTCGCGCAATGGCAGTTCCGGATACCGTCCCTGCAAAAACTCCCGCTCGTAACTGCCGGCCACCACACCGACAGGGGCCAGTGCCGGATCATCCAGCGTGCGGGCCTGAATGTCGGCACTGACAAACAACACCGTCTCCAGCGGAATCAGCGGATGAGAAAAATCCAGAAACTTCGAGCGCTCCGGCGAGGGGAACAGTCCGCCGTGCACCGGCACCGTCCCGTTACGCACCTGCTCGATGGTTTGTGGCCAGTCCGCCAGACGAAACGCCACAGGCCGGCCCATCTGCTCGCCCAGTGCCCGCCACAGATCCACCAGCAACCCGCGCGGCTCGCCGTGGCGATCCCGAAACGCCAGCGGCGGCCAGCTGTGATCCTGCGAGATCACCAGCGGCGCGGGATCCGCCTTGTCGGCCGCCAGCGGTGTCGGAAGTGCCATTGCGAGGCAGAGCAGACACAAAACCCGGGATAAGATAGCAGAAGGCATCAGTTCAATTTAATTACGGTAAGTTAACTGGCTAATAATAACCCGCTTCGAGGCAGAGAGTTAGGGGGCGCATACAGGGCAGCCTGCGTTCGGAAGCTTGTTATCGGCAGGTAGGCGCTGTACTTGAAAGATCAGCAACATCGGCCTTCGCGGATTTGCTGCATTATAGCGACCACAGGTCTGACCTGACCAGGGGTATGGCGCACCCTCGCCAGCTGCCTTTGCTGGTTAAAAGTACTGAGTGCCGAGCAGGGTGCGTCCCACGCACCAGCTCCTTCGTGTCGGTGGTTTTATGGTGCGTAGAACGCACCATGCTGAATCTGGCACTTAGCACTCAGAACTCAATCCTGCGGAGTATCCGGATCGCACCCGCCCGAACCGGCGTTGCACATTCTCCAGGGCAGAAGGGCGCGAAAAAATCCGGAAATTTCGGTCGCTCCGGCGAGAGGAACAGCCCGCCGTACACCGGCATCGTTCCGCCGCGCACTCGCGAGCTCACCCGCGCCGCCGGAGCGGACAATCCCGGTTTGTGTCCGATTTTCACAATACGCCGGTGCCACCCCCGGTTAAATTAGATCGGAATAGCGTCCCGTATGGCCCGCCCGATTGTTTGTGTCGGGCAGGGAGCCGTTGCAGTCGGGCTGCATCTACGGGACTACTGGCGAGTCGTACGCCTGGAAGGTGCTGTTAGCGGTGGCCGCACCATGCCCCGGTCACCCTGGATTACTGAACGAGGAGAGTGAAGATGAACAAAAGAAAATTCCAATACCTGCCCGGCGTGCTGTTGTTGGCACTGGGTTCTGTCCCGCTGCTGGCCCAGGTGAATATTCCCAATACCTTCGCGTCCGGCGAGACCGCTGTGGCGGCAGAGGTTAATGCCAATTTCCAGGCGCTGGAAGACGGCCTGAATGACGCACTGTTGCGCATCAACACCCTGGAAAGTGAACTTGCCCAGGCCCAGACGGCGCTCGATGAGGCGCAGAATGTACTCGCCCTCAACGACTACGTGGAGCTTGTTCCTGATGACAACATCCTGAATGAATACACCGTGCGCTTTTCCGGTGTAAATCTGCAGATCGTCAATGGCGAAGGGCAGACCGAGTCGGTCAACGGCCTGGGTAATCTCATCGTCGGCTACAACGAGGCCCGCAATCTTGGCACCGACAACTCGATCTGTTCCGACGGGCAGTATGATAATCAGACCGACTGTGTAGACAATAGCGAGCTGTGGCAGCCCAGCCACAAGAGCGGCTCGCATAATCTGATCGTCGGCCATGGAAATGCCTACAGCCAGTACGGCGGGATCGTGGCGGGCGAGCACAGTGCTATCAACCGGGGGCACGCCAGTGTCACCGGCGGTTGGGTTAACGTGGCGAGCGGCAGTCATGCGGCAGTGGCCGGGGGGCAGAATAATGTCGCCTCCGGGCATCGTTCCGCGGTACTGGGCGGTTATGACAACAGTGCCACTTACGCGAACGCAACGGTCAGCGGCGGACGGGAGAATACCGCTTCCGGTACCTACAGCAGCGTCAGTGGCGGTATACAGAATACCGCATCGGGCCGGTACAGTAGTGTCAGCGGCGGCGAAGGCAATACCGCATATGGTATCGCCAGCAGCATTCTCGGCGGTCAGAATGAATCTGCGACCAGCGACTACCAGACCATCCCCTGAACAAGAAGGAGCATCGGCTATGTACAAGCACTGGTTAATAGCACCCCTGCTCGCGACGTTGCTGCTTGCCGCCTGCGGAGGCGGCGGCGGGGGCAGTGGGGATAACAGCGGGGCAAGCAGCTCTACCTGGGGCGAGATGGTATGGGGCGAAGGGACGTGGGAGTGAAAACCTTGGGTTAGGCCTGATGAATCCCCCGGCCGGACGCCGTTGGGGCCAGGAGTTGGTGCCCGGGGGCAGGTCCGGATAAAGCGCCGGATCCGCGTCGCTTGATCCACCCTGCCTGTTTGAATCGTAGGGTGGATCAAGCCGCAGGCGGATTCACCTTGCTTACTGCTAACAATCTTTATTCGCCCCACGGGCGTGATTTTGACTTGATCTGGCTCTTCTCTGAGGACTGCTATCTGCTATCTGCCAACTTTCCCTTTGCCCCACGGGCGCGATATCGACTATGCCGGAGATCCGACGCTTGTCTGACGACTGCCATCTGCCAACTGCCTACTTTCTCTTCTCGTCCCGACGGCAATGGGCCCCAGAACGCCTTTCGACCAGGGAAAGCCCGGACTAATTAAAGGGCTTTGACCCCTTAATTTGACCCCTTAATTTGACCCCTTAATTGAAATAGATATGTAATAATATATAATCAATAATTAATGATATAAATAAACATATCAATACTTGATCTATATAATAATTGCCGATATGTTTAAAAATATATTAATTAGATAATGATATATTCAGGCATATCAAATGAGCTATGTTGTTGAAGACATTGCCCGTCAGCTGAAGGCGGCCCGGTTACGCAAAAATCTTAGCCAGCGCGATTTGGCTGAGAAGGTCGGCGTGCCGCAGAGTCATATCTCCAGGATTGAGAACGGCAATGTGGATATACGGGTCTCGAGCCTCATCGAATTTGCCCGGGTACTGGATTTGGAGCTTTCGCTTGTGCCGCGCAAGTTGGTGCCGACTGTTCAGAGCATTATTCGCAGCTCTGAAACGGAGCAGTTCACCAAAGCAGAATCCATGCAAAAAGCCGTTCAGCAGCTAAATCGTATTCACAAACTATCTGATGAGCTCTCGCACAAATACAAGAATATTAATGAGTTGGCGCGTGTCAGCCGGCTGGCCGAGCAACTAAAGACAATTCCCGCTGTGACGCAACAGTTTGAACAGTTGGATAAAATCAACAAACAGCTCAAGCAGTTTCAGAAAGGTATCGGCGATATTTCATACATTCAGAATGCCTTTAAGGAGCTACAGTCCATGCGTAACAGCCTTGTGTATGCCACTGATGATGCATCTCATAGAATCGAAGAGCCTCAGCCGGCCTATCGCCTGGACGAGGATGAGGGACAGGACAATGGCTAATGTAACTGTCCTGGATGTTCTTCTCCATGGCCGTCAGATCGGCACGCTGACCCAGATCGGTCACGATCGCAACCTTTTTGCATTTACTGAAGAATATATTAACGATACATCGCGCCCGACGCTGAGCCTTTCCTTCAAAGATCAGCTTGGTAATCTCATTACTGATATAAAGCCTCGACAGGTACAAGTTCCGCCATTTTTTTCAAATCTCCTGCCCGAAGGCCATATGCGTGATTATCTCGCAGAACGGGCAGGTGTAAATTCAAAAAGGGAATTCTTTCTTCTTTGGGTGCTTGGTCGCGATCTACCCGGTTCGATTGTGGTTCAACCAGCCGATGGTGAGGCCTGGCCGGATGATGACATTGAGGATGAAGCTCGGTCTGCTCATGGTCATGAACAGGCACTGCGTTTTTCTCTTGCCGGTGTTCAGATCAAATTCTCCGCTGTTATGAGTGCTACCGGTGGTCTCACGATTCCGGCACAGGGAGTGGGTGGCTCCTGGATTATCAAGCTTCCTTCCGCGAAGTATGATGATGTGCCCGAAAATGAATTCTCGATGATGAGCCTTGCGGCTGAGCTTGGAATGGATATACCTGAAATCGCACTTCACCCGACTGAACAGATCGATAATTTGCCTGAGGGTATGGGAAATATTGGTGGACAGGCACTGGCAATCAAGCGATTTGATCGTACCGAGGATGATATTGCGATTCATATTGAAGACTTCGCTCAAGTGTTCGACATCTATCCAGACAACAAATATAAAAAAGCCAATTACCGAAATATTGCACAGGTGATTTGGGCGGAAATCGGGGAGCCAGGTATTATTGAGTTTGTGCGACGTCTTGTGTTCAATACGCTAATTGGCAATGCCGATATGCATTTGAAGAACTGGTCGCTAATTTATCCTGATGGGCGGACACCGGCACTTGCACCGGGGTATGATTTTGTTTCAACCATTCCCTATCTTCCAGATGTAACTATGGCATTGAAATATAGCCGCACCAAGAGTATGACTGAGCTGAGCGTTGATGAATTGAGCCATTTTTCTGCCAGGGCTCAGTTACCGAAGACACTTGTTATAAATGCGGCGCGGAAGACCGTTCAGGATTTTCTGGATATCTGGCCAAAACGGAAAGCAGAGCTGCCACTATCTGCGGAGACGATTAATACGATCGATAAGCATGTGAAATCGATCGCGTTGGTTGAAGAATTACAATAAGGGTAAAGCGATTCTGATTGACTGCCCGGCACCCGGCACCCGGCACCCGGCACCCGGCACTCAGAACCCAGAACTCAGAACTCAGAACTCAGCCGACCCCTGCAGGAGCGCTCCACGGGCCGATATCGACTATACCGGCGATCCGGCACTTTTCTGACGACTGCCATCTGCCATCTGCCAACTGTTAACTATCTTTATTCGCCCCACGGGCGCGATTTTGACTCAGCATCCAGCACTTGGAACTCGGAACTCAGCACTTCCTCCTGCCCGAAGGCCCCGTGGGAGCGGGCTGACGCACAGGGAAGTGCTAATGTCACGGTAGACACGGACGTTGTGAGTGACGCGACCGCGAATTGGCTCTCGTGTCCGAAAGACCTGTGGGAGCGGGCCACGACCGCGATTTCGCTCGTCACTCGGCCGTGCCCGAGACCTGTGGGAGCGGGCTACGACCGCGACATCCCGACCGCAATGGCCCCCAGCGCCTCTCGACTAGGGGTAAACCCGAATACTCATCCCGACCGCCCTGGGCTAGTCTTGGAGAGTCCGCATTACAAGTAGTATGACAAAAGCCAGCGGCGGTACCGCGCATGTTCCTCCTGTTACCCTACAAGCTCGCCCACCCGTTACACCGCCGCCCGTGGGTGACCTGGACCATTGCGCTGCTGTGCCTGCTGATCTACTACCTGCAATCCAGCGCCACGGTCCGTATCGAACAATCGGCAGCGCAGTTCTGCGCAGGCGACCATGGCATGACCCTGGACAGATTTCTGGGCAGGCTCGAAAAAGAAAACGAATTCATTGAGAGCACTGCCAGTGCGTGTCAGCAATACCTGGTGTACCTGCACAGTGAGAAACAGCCGGACAGCATCATCCATAACCTGGTGAGCGAACACGGCGAAGAACTGAAAGAAGCGGGCATCAACCCGCAAAGCCTGGCAGTCCACCTGAGCATGACCTATCACGATTTCGCCGATCAGGCGCCGCTGGATCTCACCCGCTTCCTGAGTTACCGGGCCGGCTCGTTCAACCCGTTCAGTTCGTTCCTGTCCGCCTTCGCCCATGCCGACTGGTGGCACGTGATCGGCAACCTGGTGTTCTTTCTCGCCTTCGCCGGCGCGGTGGAGGTGTTCATCGCCCACACCGGCAAGTTCCTGCTCAGCCTGTTCGCCATCGAGGTGGGACTGGACTTCTCCTGGTCGATCGCCATGCTCTCCTCGCCGGCGGAGGTGACCCTGGGGCTGTCGGGTGTCGTCTCCGGCATGATCGGCTTTCTGGCCTATGCCATCCCGCGCGGGCAGATCCGCTGCCTGTTCGGTATCCTGTTCTACTTCTGGCATGGCACACTGGCAGTCTGGGTGCTGGCGCTGTGGTACGTCGGCTGGGATGTCTTCTACCTGTTCACCACCGGCGCCTCGTCGGTCAACTACCTGGCCCACGTCATGGGTGCGCTGTTCGGTTACGGCATCGCAGGGCTGTTTTACCGGCAACGCAAGGGCGAGCTGCAGGAGAATATCGACAAAGAGCTGATCCGTTACCAGCAGGAGCGGGTGCATCGGGTGGGGCGGTTTTGAGAGAAAACGGTGCAGCGGGAAAAGGGACAGTGAGTGGCTGTTTGAGATGTATGCAATTGAATTTGGCTTACGGCTCAGTAATGTCCCTGATATTTTTGCTGGAAAATATGGGCTAGGCTTCGAAGTGAGTTTGAATAAGATAAAAGAGTCATACTGTCAGCAGTGACCTCGAACGACACAGTATTGGAAGCCCAAACCCGCGAAGAGATTGACCAAAAGCTCATCGTGGCGAGCTGGGTAGTTCAGAATAATTGGGCAGGTTTGAACAAGGCGAGATTAAGGTAGGATTTAAATGTCGAAAAAAATTGATGCAAGTCCAACGAAAGATTTTTTTGTTCGTATGATCACAAGGGATATCACGCTAGAGGATTGTATATTAGATCTTCTGGATAATTGTATTGACGGTGCAGGGAAGGATCTAGAGCGAAAAGGTATCTCTCATAGTGAAGATAGCCTGTATGAAGGGTATCAGGCAAAAATAGTTGTCAAAGAAAATAGTTTCTTTATTGATGACAATTGCGGTGGTATTTCGTTAGATGAGGCTATTGATTATGCATTCCACTTTGGTAGGCGACCTGACGCGCCGAAAGACACTGAATTTGCTATTGGTCTTTATGGGATAGGAATGAAGCGAGCTATTTTCAAGCTAGGGAATCTTATAAATATATCGTCATGTACAGATAATGAATGCTTCCAGGTAAATATCGATGTAAACCATTGGTTAGAACATCCTAAAGATTGGGATTTTGACCTTGATGAGGTAGAAAATAAAGAGAGCCTGGGTACTTCAATTAAAGTGACGGAGTTGAAAGAAGCGGTGTCGAGAGAATTCTCAGATCAGGTTTTTAAGAATACACTTAAAAGGATTATTGCGCGAGATTATTCGTTTTTTATACAGAAAGGGTTTCTTGTATTGATGGACAATGAACCAATTGAGCCATATAGGTTTATGTTGAGAGAAAGCGATGAATTCGAACCTATGCGACACACTTATATTGATGAGGAAGGTGTGGAGGTCGAAATCATAGCGGGAATGTCCGGTTTGCCCCCGGAAGACATTTCTCCCAGCCAGCAAGACGATAAAGTTGAATACTATGGATGGTTTGTTGCGTGTAATGATCGAATCGTTTTAGCAGGCGATAAAACAAAGGCTACCGTTTGGGGAGATGAATTCCCAGTATGGCATACTCAATATAATGGGTTTATGGGTATAGTGAATTTCAAGTCATCCGACCCTAGTTTGTTACCGTGGACGACGACTAAGCGTGAAATCGATCTTCAGGACGCCATATATAAGCGAGCGCTTCATCATATGAAAAAAGTGACGCGAAACTACATTGACTATACAAACGAGAGAAAAGATAGCACGGATGAGGCACGAGCCTTAGAGGATAAAGCAAAGCCGAAGCCGATATTAGAGCTTAAAAATCGTGAATTGTTTAGGGTGCCATCGTTTTCGGGAAAATCAAAAGTTGACATGGCTAATATTCAGTATAGAGTCGAACGCGACCGAGCTCGTCAGGTCGGAGAGCAGCTTGGCAGCAAAGGTATGACTTTAACCCAAATTGGGATAAAAACATTTGAGTACTTCTATTCAAATGAAGTGGAGGATGAGTGATGTCTTCCTCTGAAAAGGTACATTTCGTATTGAGGACTAATAAAAATATTGAACGCAAGCTTATAGTTGAGTGTTTGCGTACAATGCAGCCGCATTTTGATTTCTCGAAATACCGTTATATTGGAATGGGATCATTTTGGTTCGCCGATTTTTTACTATTCCATAAATCGTTCTCTATTGTTGCAATGGATTCAATTGAGACCGCAGCCTTGGCAGAGCGGGCTAGTTTTAATAAGCCCTTAGCATGTATTGAGGTACATTCAGGGTTTACAACAAATATTTTGCCGACAATAGAGTTAGCTAGAGAGCCATGCATTATCTGGCTAGATTATGATTCAGACCTGACTGGACCTGTATTAGAAGATGTGCGTATTTCTGCAGGTGAGCTTAAACCTGGAAGTGTTTTTATTATCACATTGAATGCACATATTGGGCAGCTAGGCCCATCTTCAATGGAAAATAGTAATGAAGGAAAAGTGGATGTTTTAAGCAGGCTCGCCCCGGACCTTGTTCCAAGTGATATCAATCCTGAGGTATTAACCCAAAAAGGATTTCAGAAAATTTTAGGTAAGATTGTATTTGCTCATCTAGCACATTGTGTGAAAAAAGCAGATCCAAGCAAAGATTTTATGCCAATGTTCAATTTTGCATATAAAGATGATACACCGATGGTTACTGTTGGGGGAATGATAGTAGACGAGCAACGTAAACTAGCTTTTGATAAGTGTAATCTCAGCGCGTCATGTGAATATGCGACGGTAGAGACTCAATATCGAATAAATGTGCCACCATTGACAATGAAAGAAAAATTCGCGATTGACCAACTCCTACCATCAGTAGGCGGTCCGAAAGAAGAAGAAGTGAAGAGACGCTATGGTTTCAGTATAAAGCAGTCCCAATTGCGCGATTATCAGCGTTTTTACAGGTTTTATCCATTGTTTGGTGAAATGCAGAATTGATCGGTATTTATATATCGTATTTACTAGCTTCGCTTCGTAAGTTGTTTAGAGGAACACGTGTACAGCTAAAAACTCAAATGTGCGGAGTGATTAATGCTCAAACCTTTCTATATAAAAGCCATATAAAACATAGTTATTAAAGAAATTGCCTTTCTTGATCAAACCGTTTGACTTTTAAAGTTATGTGGCTACAATGGATACACAAATGTATAGCCATTGGCTCTTTCTGATATGAACAAAAGCTCTTCCATGAGGATTAGGCTGGACCCCGATCTACATCGTGCTTTCCTTGACGCTTGCCAGCAGATTGACAAACCAGCAGCACAGGTGATTCGCGAATTCATGCGCGAATATGTTATGCAAAATCCCGTAGTTAGCCAAGGTGAGCTCTTTGTAGCGGAACAAAATGCAAGCTACAAGAAAGGGTAGGGATGAAAATTCCTAAGTAAATAAACACAAATAATGGTTGATACTCGATCAAAAGAACAACGATCACGAATTATGTCGAGTGTTCACGATAAGAACACAAGACCAGAAATGTATGTTCGGAGTATGCTCCATAGAATGGGCTACAGATTTAGATTACATAGAAAAGGTTTACCCGGCAGACCAGATATTGTTTTTCCTAGCAGACATAAGGTGATTTTCGTAAATGGATGTTTTTGGCACTCTCATAACTGCAAATATGATAAACCTCCTAAATCGAAGTTAGATTATTGGCTGCCGAAATTAGAAGCAACAAAGAAACGGGATAAAAAAAACGTTGATGCTCTAAAAAAACTTGGATGGGAGGTGCTCACTGTATGGCAATGTGAGTTAAGGAATCCTAGCTTTCTTCAACAAAGACTTAAACGGTTTCTTAAAGATTAGAGTATAAATTATTGTATGGCAATTTTTTATAAAATTTACGAGATATAATATTATGACTAGACCAATTGCGATAGATTTATTTAGTGGCGCAGGAGGAATGAGCCTCGGTTTCGAACAAGCTGGTTTTGATATTGCTGCTGCTGTAGATGTTGATCCTATACATGCATGTGTGCACAAATTTAATTTTCCAACCTGCACTGTTATTCCTAAATCGGTATCAGAGCTGACAGGTTCTGATATTAGAAGAGCTGCTGGGATTGGCAATAAGCGAGTACATGTAGTTATTGGTGGGGCGCCTTGTCAAGGTTTTTCATTAATTGGTCAAAGGGCTTTGGATGACCCTCGCAATTCATTAGTACGAGATTTCGTCCGAGTTGTAAAAGAACTAAAAGCATCATATTTTGTCTTCGAGAATGTTAAGGGTCTTACGGTAGGTAAGCATCGTGTGCTTTTGGAAGAAATTATTGAAGAATTTAACTCAATAGGTTACCGCGTTCAAACGCCGTGGCAGGTGCTTCAAGCTGCACAATATGGTGTACCCCAAAATAGAGAAAGGCTTATACTGATAGGCGCTAAAAAGAATTATCGACTTCCAGAGTATCCTGTTCCGCGAACTCGATCAGCTGGAACAGATCCTATGCTATTGGACCTACCAGAAGGGCCTACTTGTCGCGATGCATTAGGCGACCTCCCTGAGCCAGAGCGTTTTAGTAAACTGGAACAATATGATTTTGTGAAAACGTCCCAATGGGGAAAACCAAGCAAATATGCTCACGAGCTTCGTTGCGTCGACCGAGAGTCATGGCACTATAGTTTTCAGAGAAAATGGGATCCCATGATCCTAACTTCTAGTGCGAGAACGAATCATACAGAAATTTCTCGCAAACGTTTTGCAGAAACTGAAGAAGGTCAGGTAGAGCCAATCTCTCGATTTTATAAATTGCCTTCGGGTGGAATATCAAACACATTACGTGCTGGTACAGATTCTGCGCGCGGTGCATTTACTAGTCCACGTCCAATACATTACAAAACACCGCGGTGTATAACAGTTAGAGAAATGGCGCGATTACATGGGTTCCCTGATTGGTTCCGGTTCCATGTGACTAAATGGCATGGGGCGCGTCAAGTTGGTAATGCTGTGGCGCCCCCCTTGGCCAGAGCGCTGGGCGCAGAAATACTTAGAGCGTTGGACGTGATACCGCAAAAACCACGCCAGAAAATTGAATTAGGCGATCCATTATTATTAGAAATGGATATGACTGAAGCAGCTGAATATTGGAATGTCCCGATTGCTATTGGCAAGCGGAACCGTAAAAGTGGAGCTAAAAAACGTAAACAGTCTGAGATTGAGCAGCTGCGCATAGCAGGGATAAGTGAGAATGCATATGGCTAATAGTAGCTCCAGTAAAAGCCAAAGCCGTTACAAGGCGTTAATCGAAAAGATATTCTTTGACCACTACAAAGAGAACGATACTTTAATAGAATTTGAAAGGAATGAATTAGAAAGTGCGGCAAAATTACTTGAGATTACATTGCCAAAAAACCTAGGCGATGTGATTTATTCAATACGGTATCGAACTCCTATGCCGGAATCAATATTATCCATTCAGCCAAAAGATATGGAATGGATAATCATAGGAGTAGGGCGTTCAAGATATGCATTTAAGCTAGTTCGGCTCAATAGAATAGCTCCTAATCCTGATTTGGCTGTAACTAAGATCCCTGATGCTACACCTGAAATAATATCTAATTACTCCTTGTCTGATGAGCAAGCTTTGCTCGCAAAGGTAAGGTACAACCGGTTGATAGACATATTCTTAGGTATATCTGTCTATTCTCTACAGAACCATCTTCGTACTACAGTTAAAGATATCGGTCAAATTGAGATCGATGAAGTGTATGTTGGAATCGATAAGCAGGGTA
This sequence comes from Thiohalophilus sp., assembly GCF_034522235.1. Classification (NCBI taxonomy): domain Bacteria; kingdom Pseudomonadati; phylum Pseudomonadota; class Gammaproteobacteria; order Thiohalomonadales; family Thiohalophilaceae; genus Thiohalophilus; species Thiohalophilus sp. The sequence goes on from NZ_JAXHLN010000003.1 coordinate 363,732, forward strand.
ATCATTATATTATACCTGTTCAGGCAAAAACTGGTAATGATCAATTGTCAGTTGTACAGACAAAACAGGATGTTGATTGCTGTTCAGAGAAATTTCAAAATCTTATTTGTCGTGCAATATCAACTCAATTTATGGAAGATGACTTAATTGCAATATTCGAACTAACTGTGGAGGATGATGAGGTAAGAATCATTGAAGAGCGGCATTATAAACTTGTGCCTGCTAAAGAAATTACTTCACATGATTTGCAGAAATATAAATATCGCAACTAGCGATCAAGTAATATGTAAAAGAAAGTGGTGTCGGAGGGGGATGTAGTCGGAGCACAATTATTTCTGGATTTAGAGAATACTGCTCTCTAACACCAATTTCATGGTTCATTGAGGAACATGTGACCCCGAAATAATGATCCGATCTATGTGGAACAATCTCTTACGTTATAACAATCTAGCTATGAACAGAGCTAATGTCACATTGGACTCAGATTGAATGTGAGGCAATTGTCCGAGACTACTTCCAGATGCTGATGGAAGATATCTCCGGGAATGCATACTCTAAGGCCAAACACCGCAGAGCTTTACAGTCGAGCCAGGTGAAGCGTTCTGACGGCTCGATTGAATATAAGCATCAGAATATCAGTGCGATTCTACTCGAACTCGGTTATCCCTATATCCCAGGCTACAAGCCAGCTTTTAATTATCAGAAAATTCTCAAAGATGCCGTCCAGGCGCACTTGAAGTCACAGCCAGGTGAAATAGAGGCCGAGGCAGTCGCACTGGCCGAGCAAGTTCCGGAGATATCCCATGCGGTCGATTGGGAGGCCGTACTTGATATCCCGCCGGATCGCCTCCCAAATTCGCCGGAAATACAGACCAGTGAGTTCATGCCTCGGCATCTTAACTATGCCGAGCGAGAAGAGCGAAATCGGCAACTGGGCAAACTTGGCGAGGAATTCGTACTCGAATTCGAGAAATACCGGCTTGAGCAGGCAGGGCGATCAGATTTAGCCCGTGAAATTGAATGGACGAGCCAGAAACTGGGTGATGGTGCTGGCTATGATATACGGTCATTTGATGCGCAGCGTGAGGAAGAGTTGTTCATAGAGGTTAAAACAACGAATTCCGGCAAATACCAGCCATTCATGATCAGCGACAATGAAGTCGCATTTTCCGTATCAACCAAGGACAAGTACGCACTATATAGGGTTTTTGATTTTCGGCATAAAGCAAGGATATTTACCTTGGAGGGAAATATCCAGGAGCTTGTTAATTTGCAGCCTAAGTTATATAGAGCCACATTTTAATGCCATGCAGTAATAGAAAAAAGAGATAAAAGTATAATTAATCTCAATATTATAGACTTCTGTTCTGCTAGACCAATTTTTTATTTTTCCACCAGGAAATTACATGTCGCATTCCAAAGCTATAAAAACAATTAAGATACTCTCTTCCATTGGTGAGGATTCGCCTAAGAGTCTCTACGCTGAGCGTCTTAGAAGGAATGTACGTGGAGTGAAGCGGCGGAAATCGATTGACCATACCTGGAATGGTCTCCTGCTTAGTATTTTAACCTCCCAGCAGCGTTCGACTGGTAGATCTAATCGTGTTCGAGAACTCCTGGATTCAGGATGGTTGAGATGGGAAATTGCCATCAACGACCCTGCATCCATCACTCGCACAGTGAAAGGGTTTAATTACAATGAGCGCAAAAAATCCTACCTACGCACCGCAAGGAGATGGCTTCTTAAGAATGTTGAAGAGCTTGACGAATATAAGCGGGCTCTAAGGCGAATTCCAGTCCACAATATTCAAGAGCGATACGCTGCCGAGGTAGACGCAGCGGATTTCCTGCGCAAAGGAGTCGATGGGATTGGGCCTAAACAATCCAGAAACTTCTGGCAGTATCTTGGCTACAGTGTTTGGACAATTCCTTTCGATTCACGCATTCGCACAATTTTAGAGTCTCCCCCCTTCTCTATGGATCCAGGTCTCACATATCTCAAGTCTGAGGAATATGTTATTGCTTTATGTAAAGCTGCAGAAACTTTCCCATGTTTACTTGACGCTTCGCTGTTCGACCTAGAGGGCCTGATGCGTACCTATGTGGGATTGCCTCGATATTAGGAATAAAATTGACGTTGACAGATGCCCATCATAAATAAAAGATGTCGGTGACAAACAATACAGATTCGTATAAGTTGCTAGCGTGCTTTAACGCGCGACAGAATTATTTCTGATATTAGAGTCCCTTTGTTGTCAGGCACTATTTCCTTTTGAACCCCCGCGTTGCTGTAGTGTCTTATTCACAATGTATAGGTTGAGCGAGGGTCGGACCACCGCAAACCATTGAAACACAATGATAAAGGGGCAAAATTCAGGCCTGATCGGGGCTTAGAAGGCCATTTTCAGGGATGAAATGTTCGCTTTAAGGAGGAAGCATTCTGCCATGCCTTTAGGCAGGGAAGTGGGCGATGTCTCGTTGTTCCAATGCCAGGTGTCCCAGCATCCCCAGCCAGAAATCCCGAAACACCTCGATGGGTTTGAAGTAGTCTTTGTCGCCCTTGCATTTGCGCAACCACTCATTCATCTGCACCCCAAAGCCAAAGGCATCTTCGGGTGATTCGGGCAGGTGACCAATCCGCCCGGCCATGTCTTTCAGGTGCCAGGCGACATCGTTGATGTGGGCCTGCACGCTGCGGTCGCTGCCGGTCTGGAAATGCTGTTCCGCCGAGAGCATATCGATCAAGGCCACGAGTTTTTCTGATCCGTGTTCGTCAAGCTGGCAGAGCGAGACGGCCTCTCGCCACAGGCGGTCGGCAAAGATTTCGGGAAACTGGCTGAATTCGTTTTTGGTCAGGCCGCAAAACACCATGCTATAGCGGCTTTGCCACTCCATGGCGATGATGCATTTGCGCCGCAGCACCGTCACCCGATGGGCGTACCACTGCATGGCGCTCGCGTTGACCGCTTGCGCCTGGCTCAGATGCATGGCCAGGTCCTTGCTGAGTGTTTTGGAGAGATGAAACTGGATCATGGCATTGTTCGCTTGGTTAAGGGCCTCGGGACAGATTTATTTTCCGAAGTCAAAAAGACAAATCTGGATATTTACCAAATAGTGATTTTTAATATTAAAGGTAACCACTACCGGCTGGTCGTCAAAGTAGCCTACGAGACCCAGCACGTACTGGTTGCATATTCCGGCCCAAGGTGAACAGCCATTCCGGTTCAACGTGAACACCGATTCTGGTCGAACGTGAACGCCCATTCCGGTTCAAGGTGAACACTTTTCGGAATTTTCCGGAATTGCTGTTCACGCGGCCGGAATGGGTGTTCACGTTCGACCGGAATCCTTCCCAACGCATTGTTTTTCAATCTATTTGGTATGCTCCTCCACTTTTTGGGAGCGCTCATGCCAGCCAAGAGGACGACAATGCGAAAAATTCGAGAGGTTCTACGATTACGGCATGCCGGTGGTCTGTCGATCCGCCAGATCAAAGCCAGTAGCAAGCTCAGTGTCGGTGCCATCCAGAAACTGCTGACCAAAGCCGAGGCGCTGGGGCTGAGCTGGCCGCTGCCGCCGGCGCTGGATGACACCCAGCTGGCCCGGCTGTTCTATCCCGATGCCGATACCCGCGTCTCCCGCCGTTACCAGGTACCCGAGTGGTCGGCTATCCACCAGGAACTCAAACGTAAAGGCATGACCAAGCAACTGCTGTGGGAGGAATACACCCAGCAGTATCCCAACCGCTGTTACAGCTACTCGCAGTTCTGCGACCGTTACGCCCACTGGCGGGGTCTGCAAAAGCGCTCCATGCGTCAGCTGCACAAGGCCGGGGAGAAGTGCTTTGTCGATTACTGCGGTCCCACGGTGCCGATCGTCTGTGCCAACACCGGTGAGATCCATCCCGCCCAGGTGTTCGTGGCGATACTGGGGGCCTCCAATTACACCTATGCCGAAGCCACCCTGAGCCAGACGTTGCCCGACTGGCTGGGCAGCCATGTGCGGGCGTTTGAGTACTTTGGCGGTTGCACCGAGATCGTTGTGCCGGATAATCTGAAAAGCGGTGTCACGCGGGCGTGTCGCTACGACCCCGATCTCAATGCCAGTTACCAGCAGTGGGCTGAACACTATCAGGTGGCGGTGATACCGGCGCGGCCCTACAAGCCAAAAGACAAGGCCAAGGCCGAGGTCGGCGTGCAGATCGTCGAGCGCTGGATCCTGGCGCGTCTGCGCCACCACACCTTCTTCTCACTGGCTGAGCTGAACCAGTGCATCCGTGCCTTGCTGGATGAGCTGAACAAAAAGCCATTCAAGCAGTTGCCGGGTAACCGCCGAGAAGCGTTCGAGCAACTGGATCAGCCCGCCCTCAAACCGCTGCCCCGATACCCTTATCGTTATGTCGATATCAAACCGGTCAAGGTCAATATCGACTATCACGTGCAGTACCGGCAGCATCACTACTCGGTCCCACACCCGTACGTGGGCGAAACGCTGGAGCTGCACGCCAGCGATACGCTAATCACGCTCTACTTCGGCCAACAACCGGTGGCCACCCATGCCCGCCAGCACCGCCCGGGCATGACCACCGAACCGGCCCACATGCCCAGGCGTCACCAGAAACACCAGCAGTGGACACCCGGGCGGCTGAAGCACTGGGCGCGCGATATCGGTCCCGAGACGCTGAAATGGGTGACCGCACAGATCGAGATCAAAGCCCATCCCGAGCAGGCTTATCGGATCTGTCTCGGCCTGCTCAATCTCAGCCGGGCCTATCCACGGGAACGCCTCGAGGCCGCCTGCCGGATCGCCAACCAGGCCGGGCTGGTTCGCCTGAAACAGATCCAATCGGTCCTCGCCAGCAACCGGGATCAACTGCCCGAACAGCTCGATCTCGACACCGCGCTACCCCAGGACCACGAGAACATCCGCGGTCCCCGCACCTTCCACTAACCCAAGCAAACCAAGGAGACAAACCCATGAGCACACACACCCTGAGCGCACTGCGCCAACTCAAACTCCCCGGCATGGCCCATGCCCTGCAAAGCCAGCTGGAACAGGTCGGCACCTATGAAGGGCTGGCCTTTACCGAACGCCTCGCACTGCTGGTCGAGCAAGAACGCTTAAGCCGTGAACAGCACAAGCAAGAACGTCTGATCCGCCAGGCGCGCTTCAAGCTCACCGCCTGCGTGCCCGACATCGACTACCAACACCCGCGCAACCTCAAGCCGGCACAGATCGCACGGCTGGCGCAAAGCGACTGGATCAACCGTGGCCAGAATCTGCTGGTCACCGGCCCCTGCGGCAGCGGCAAGACCTACCTGGCCTGTGCGCTGGGTCATAACGCTTGCCTGCACGGCTACAGTGTCCGCTACTACCGCCTGTCACGGTTGTTACTGGAGCTGACCCAGGCCAAGGCCGACGGCAGCTACCACAAACAGCTCAAGCAGCTGGCCAAGATCCAGTTACTGATCATCGATGACTGGGGTCTGGAGCCGTTGACACTGGCCCACCGCAACGACCTGATGGAAATCATGGACGACCGCCACGGCCAGACTTCCACCCTGGTGCTCAGTCAACTGCCGACCGACCAGTGGTATACCAGCATCGGCGACAACACGCTCGCCGACGCCATCCTGGACCGGCTGATGCACAACGCCCATCGGCTCCCGCTCAAGGGCGAGTCCATGCGCAAAGTACTCGGCCAGTTGACGGAAGATGAACACCTGGGTTAAAAACCCAACCCCGTGATGCGTTGTGAAATCAGGTGTTCACGTTCGTCCGGAATCGGTGTTCATCTTCGCCGGAATACGCACTGGTCAAATGGCTGGGCACCCATGCCGAGTATGACAAGCAAAAGTGGTGAGGAGGCGACCATGGACATCGCAGTAATCAAAAACCCGGCCCAGTACGAGGAGGCCATCCAGACCCTGGAGACCCTGATGGATCGGGATCCGAAGGCCGGCACCGACGAGGCAAACCAGCTCGAACTCCTGGGGCTGCTCCTGGAGGATTACGAAAACAAGCACACCGATATCGGTCTGCCGGATCCGGTCGATGCCATCAAATTCCGCATGGAGCAGCAAGGGCTCAAACAAAAAGACCTGGTGCCCTATATCGGTTCGGCAACGCGCGTATCTGAAATCCTGGCGCGCAAGCGGCCGCTCACCCTGCGCATGATCCGGGCCCTGAACAGGGGCCTGGGCATCCCTGCCGAGGTGCTGATCCAGGAACCGGGCGAGGAAATCCCGCAAGAGTCGGGTATCGATTACGCTCAAAACAGGCCTTAAAAGGCCCTTTTCAGGGTAATAATCGTAGCTTTAGTTCTGGGCCAATGGTGTGCCCAGGTTCTGACCGCCACGAGCTCTGTTACCGTCGGTTTTATGCTGGTCGCTTGACACCGGATGTGGGAATGTTATTCTCTATTCGCGAATCGCGAACAGAGAATATTTCGATGAACTTGAAGCCCCAGGATGTTTTGTTTTTGCTCAAACTGGTTGCCGGGGGTAAAGAACCCTGGTCATTCAATAAGTTAGCTGTCGAACTGGGAATGAGCCCTTCGGAAGTGCATGCCGCTGCCAAACGGGCGCTTGCCGCCAGGCTGGCAGTGAAAGAGGACGACAAGATATGGCCGAATATCCGAAATCTGGAAGATTTCTTATTGCATGGTATTCAGTACGTGTTCGTGCCGGATCGGGGGGGACTGAACCGGGGTATGCCGACTGCCCATGCGGCTGCGCCCATGGACACCTGGTTTGTAGAGGATAAACAACCGCCGCCGGTTTGGCCTGATCCGCAAGGCAAGGTGCGGGGTGAGTCTTTTTCACCTTTATATAAATCGGCACCGGTTGCGGCGAAGCATGATTCCGAACTCTATGAATTGCTTGCCCTGGTGGACGCAGTACGCGGTGGTCGGGCCAGAGAACGTGAGATCGCTAAAAAGGAATTAAAAAAGCGCTTGGAGCAATATGGCTAGAGAGCAAAATCCGAACCTTGACATATTGATGCTCGCCGTTGAAAGGCTGGGCGAGCTTGCGGATGAGATGGTGTTCCTGGGCGGCTGTGCGACAGGCTTATTGATTACCGATCCTGCGGCGCCTCCGATTCGTGTAACTCGGGATGTGGATGCTATTGTTCAGGTCGTATCGCGTGCTGGGTTTTACAAATTATCTGAAAAATTACGTGCAACGGGTTTCAAGGAAGACATTAGCGATGAAGCACCCATATGTCGCTGGGTTGCAGATAAAGTCATCATGGATGTCATGCCAACCGATACACGGATTCTAGGCTTTGGTAATAAATGGTATGCACCCGCGATGGAACACTCGCAGGATATTGAGTTGCCAAACGGGAAGATAATTCATCTGGTATCGGCACCTTATTTTCTTGTCACCAAACTTGAGGCATTTGATGGTAGGGGTGCTGGTGACTATCTGATGAGCCATGATATTGAGGATATCATTGCCGTACTTGATGGCAGGCCAGAGATAGTGGATGAAGTCAGACAGTCAGAAGCCGAGCTTGCCAAAGAATTATCAGAACGATTTCAAAATTTGTTGCGAGAGCCTCGTTTTGTTGATGCAGTATCAGGGCATATGCCTTCTGACGAAACAAGCCAGGCGCGGGTATCAATTATTTTAAACACCATGAAAGAATTAACAGAAGCAAATTGAAGTAATTTTCAGGCAAGTGTTACTTGTTTCCCGGCAGAGCGCGGGCGATTGAGTTTGGCTTCGATTTTATCAATAGACTCGTTCGTTTCAATGGCGGTCGAGCTTGCGATGCTACGTACAGCAGCTTTTCGCCAGGGGCTTATTTTGCAGACTCGAACAGGCAGGGCGATCGGATTTGGCCCGTGAAATTGAATGGACAAGCCAGAAACTGGGTGATGGTGCTGGCTATGATATACGGTCATTTGATGCGCAGCATGAGGAAGAGTTGTTCATCGAGGTTAAAACAACTGATTCCAGCAAATACCAGCCATTTATGATCAGCGACAATGAAGTCACCTTTTCTGAAATAACCAGGGACAAGTACGCACTATATAGGGTTTTTGATTTCCGACATAAAGCGAGATTATTTGCCTTGGAGGGAAACATCCATGACCATGTTAATTTGCAGCCTGAATTGTATAGAGCGAGCTTTTAATTAAGTCGTGTTAGCTAATTAAGCAACCGTCCTCTTTAAGTTATAATCCCTTGTTGTTTGGCACTATTTCCTTCTGAACCCCTGCGTTGCTGTAGTGTCTTATTCACAACGCCTCCGTATACATGTCATAGTTAAGATCAGATTAAACAGTGTCTAATTACCCTATGAAAAATCAACTATTCCAGGAATCAGCACCCGGCATCTCGACGATAGAAGAGTTGGCTCAACTCGCCGACTATTCCTTCATGGATACGCTCAACCGCGATCCGCAGGCGAATGAAAACGGCGCTGATCACGATCCGCGCCAGGTCTTCTCGGGGCATTATGTCCCCGTGAAACCGACGCCCATTGAGAACCCCGAGTACGTCGCACACAGCTGGCAGTTTTTCCAGGAGCTGGGTCTGGCCGACAGCCTGGCCGAGTCCGCCGGTTTCATGCGGGTGTTCAGCGGGGATCTTTCGCAGGTGCCGGCGCCGATGCGCCCGGTGGGCTGGGCGACGGGGTATGCTCTTTCCATTTTCGGCACCGAATACATCCAGCAGTGCCCGTTTCAGACCGGTAACGGCTATGGGGATGGCCGTGCCATGTCGGTGCTGGAAGCGGTCATCCCTGATCGGAACTGGGATCAGAACGGGGATCGGAACCGTGATCTGAATAGGGGCCGACGCTGGGAGATGCAGCTCAAAGGGGGCGGTCGTACGCCCTATTGCCGTGGCGCGGACGGTCGCGCGGTGTTGCGCTCGAGTGTTCGGGAGTTCCTGGCCCAGGAGCACATGCACGCCCTGGGGGTGCCGACCTCCCGGTCTTTGAGCCTGTATGTGTCGAAAACCGAGCGGGTGCAGCGACCCTGGTATTCGGAAGGGTCACGCTCCCACGATCCCGACCGAATTGTCTCTGAGGCGGTGGCGATCTCGACGCGCGTTGCACCGTCATTCATTCGGGTGGGCCAGCTCGAGCTGTTTGGTCGCCGTGCTCGCAAGCAGGAACACTCCGCTGCGCTGGCGGAACTGGAGCAGCTGGTGTTGCACCTGGTCGACCGTGAGTACGCGGAGGTGATCGACCCGAGTCTGAGTACCCCCGAGAAAGTGGTATTGCTTGCACGGGAATTTCGCCACCGCCTGACCTCGCTGGTGGCAAACTGGATCCGGGTCGGTTATTGCCAGGGCAATTTCAACAGCGACAACACGCAGGCGGGAGGTATTACCCTGGATTACGGGCCCTTCGGCTTCATGGAAGTCTTTGATCCCTACTACCAGCCCTGGACGGGCGGTGGCGAGCACTTTTCGTTCTGGAACCAGCCCGTGGCCGCCGAACGCAACTTCGAGATGTTCTGCACGGCGCTGCGGCCGTTACTGGAAGGGAATTACGCGGCGAGACAGCAGCTCGACGAGATTCGAAATGGCTTTGCCAACGCGATGCAAGAGGCCATGCAAAACATGTTTGCGGCCAAACTGGGACTGGAGACGTTGGACGTCGACCTGTTCAATGAGCTCGCCAGTCTCATGATGCAAACCTCGGTCGATTACACGATCTTTTTCCGCGAACTGTCGTCGATACCGGAGGACATTGGTCCGCTTAAGAAAAGTTTTTACGGTCAGTTGAATGACGAGTTGGAACAGCGCTGGGCCGAGTGGCTGACAAAATGGAAATCGCTGGTTACCAATGCGCCGCGCACGCCTGAAGAAATTTCAGCACAGATGAAACGCGTTAACCCCAAATACAGTTTGCGGGAATGGTTGCTGGCCCCGGCCTATCAGCAAGCGGCCAGGGGCAATTACGATCTTATTCACGAACTTCAGGACGTGATGACGCAACCCTATGCCGAGCAATCGCCAGCGATAGAAGAGAAGTACTATCGACAAAAACCCCCTGAGGTCAGTGATCTCGGTGGGGTATCGCATATGAGCTGTTCGTCCTGATAAAAGATAGTTGGCAGTTGGCAGATAGCAGTCGTCAGAAAAGATCCGAATCAAGGACCACACGAGGGCAGCGGGCAAGATCAGGGGAGTTCTAGGAGGCGATTGACGTACATGGATGTACTAATGTCGCGGAAGGCATGGATGCCGTGAGCGACGCATCGGCGACCGGGAGATTCCGCTGCCACGGCAACGCGATACTGTGATCGTCATTTCGGGTAAGCCGGCGGCGCGACCCGGAATCCAATATTAAAGCTGGATGCCGGCTCGAGGCCGGCATGACGTGATACCTGACAACTCAGCGCAATACGCTGCGCTATTGCAGCCTGCGGATCTGGCAGAGGTAGGCCGGATAGAGTGAAACGGTATCCGGCGCAACAGGCAATTGCCCGATACCGCGTTGCTTTATCGGGCCTACGGGGTCGATGGGGTTTGATAGAGACCAGCCCGCGAGTAACACGAGTGTTTTGGGTATTAGCACTACCCTGTGCGTCAATCGCGTCCTGCAGAATGAAGGGACCCGTGTAGGAGGGGCTGACGCACAGGGAAGTGGTAATGTCACGGTAGATACGGATGTCGAGAGTGACGCCAGCCGCGATTTAATGCAGGCCTGAGCGGGGACGGACCCCGCAAGCTATTGAACTACCGGATAAATACTCGGAATTCAGAGCTTGTCAGGGGCTTGGAAGACTTTTTTGGTTGAAATGGGCAAAGATAGTTGGCAGATAGCAGTCGGCAGAGAAGAGCCGGGGCAGGCAGCACCCTTCAGGCAGATTGAGAATCACACCCGCGGGGGCGCTCCTGCACCAACCACGGCAGTAAAATCGCGACTGTGTCGCGCACAAACCGTTATTTTATTCCGGGCTGTTCTCAAGCGTGCCTGGCCCCGTGAATATGCCAATGGAGAAAAGCCGGATGGAACCGGGCAGCCCCTATTTTAGCCAGTTTGCTGGTCCGAATACTGCCACTGGTGGCGAGGCAGTGAGTTGAGTGGGTCAGATTCGCCTGTGACGGCGTAAGAAGTAATAAAATCAATAATATAGGAACTATCTGGCCCATTCACAGGTATCTATAATTTACAAAAACTTGCAAAATATGGAAGTTATTGTAAATTATTGGCATGGTGCCACTCACAGAAAAGATTATTCACGCCGGCCTGGCCGATCGGCCGCTCTCCGCCAGTCAGGTCGAGCGCCTGGTGGGGGGCAGCGATGCCCGTCGCTATGGTCAGGTCAATCGTGCCCTCAAGGCGGGGGAGCTAATTAAAGCCCGCCGCGGACTCTATGTTCTGAATCCGCTTTATCGTAGACACTCCTTGCACCCTTTTGTCCTGGCCCAGCAAATGCTGCCGGGCAGTTATGTCTCGGCCGAATCGGCATTGGGGTTTCATGGCTGGATTCCGGAGTCTGTGCACACTGTGCTGAGCATGACGCATGGTGGAAAGTCCGTGACATACGAGAGTGCGCAATTGGGGCGATTCGAGTTCCGGCGTATGACGGTGAGAACCGGTTATTTCCTGCAGTCAGTCGCCAGGCATGAGCTGGGTCACCAGGTCGCCTTGATTGCCGAACCGCTGCGGGCATTGCTGGACCTGGTGTATTTGCGCAAGTTCGAGTGGCAGGGGCTGGAGTTTTTGACCAGGGGAATGCGGATCGATGAACAACAACTGCGCAGCGTGACCCGGCTGGATATTTCGCGGTTGATGGACGTCTATAAAGGCAGGCGGGAACAGGCGTTCCTTGCCGAACTGCAGAGGGAGCTGAGACTATGATTGAGTTGATTCAAAAGCGATTGGAAGCCTATAACCCCGGTAGTCCGCTTGAGGAGGAAAATGCCCTCAAGGAGATTGTGCAGGAGATTTTATTATTTGCATTATGGCGTGAAGGATTCTTTGAGGTCGCGGCATTCCAGGGTGGGACCAGCCTGCGAATTCTGCATGGGATGCCGCGATTTTCGGAAGACATTGATTTTATTCTGCTGGAACCTGATCCCGCTTTTAGCTGGCAGTCTCACCTGAAAAACCTTGCCGAGACGTGCAAGGAGTTCGGTATTGAGCCGGAGGTGTTGGACAGGAATCAAATGGATCAAAATGTGAAAGCCGCCCTGATCAAGGATAACTCCATTGCCAATCAGCTGAATCTGGGTTTTGTGAGTCACAGGGACCAGAAATTAAAAATCAAACTGGAAATCGACTGCAACCCACCGGCCGGCTCTGAGTTTGATTACACCTATCTGGATTTCCCGGTTGACTATGAAGTTTGTCACCAGGATCTCAGTAGCAACTTTGCGCTGAAAATGCATGCCCTGTTATGCAGACCTTATCTAAAGGGACGGGATTGGTATGATTTTAACTGGTATATCGCTCGAGAAATTGTTCCTAATCTGGTGCTACTAAAAAATGCACTATTTCAATATGGACCGTATCAAAGTCAAGAATTAGATGTGAGTCGGGAATGGCTTGTCAATGCACTGAGAGAAAAGGTTGCTTCCATCAATTGGCAGGATGCGGCTAGCGATGTCGAGCGGTTTCTGAGGCCGGTTGAACATAAAAGTCTGAGTCTCTGGAGTGAGCGGTTTTATGAAAATAAATTAAGAGCATTGGAGTCTATGTTGGGCGGCTAAGCGAGGTCTGACCTTCGCAACCCTGGAAAATTGCGACAGGAAAGTCACCGGCGCGCTATAATGGCCACACGCCATGACAGTTTGTTTTGCTATGCCTGAAGATCAAAATCAACTACTCACCTGTTTTCTTTCCGCGCCGCAGCGGCCGCAAGGGACGTTGACCTTTTACCAGTTGCAGGGCTTTCTGTTCGGGTTGGCCTGCGCGCCGGACATGATCAAACCCTCCGAATGGATGCCGCTGATCTTCAATGACGAGGATCCCGGTTTCGCCGATGAGGCGGAGGCGAAGGCGGTTTACCAGGCAATTTTCGAGCTCTACAACCGTATCAATCTGCAGGTGGTTTCCGGCGAGGTGGGCCTGCCGGAGGATATCGAGATCCTTCAGCCGCCGATCAACAACGTGGGTGAGGAGACCGCCCTGGGGCAGTGGTCAACGGGTTTTGCCCAAGTGCATAACGGGATGATGGCGTTGTGGGATGAATATACCCCGGACGAGCTGGATGAGGAACTGGGTAGCAGCGTGATGATCCTGACCTTCTTCTCGAGCCGGGATCTGGCGCAGTCCTATCACCGGGAGCTGGACAAACCCGGTGATACGATCGAGGACTATGCCGCCACCCTGTTTGATCTGTTCGAGGAGGCCATGCGCAGTTATGCCGACCTGGGCAACAGCATCGCCCGGGTCCTGGCGGAGGTGGCCGAACCCCGGGAGCCTCATGTGGCCGGGCCGAAGATTGGGCGTAACGATCCCTGTCCCTGCGGCAGCGGCAAGAAGTACAAGAAGTGCTGTTTGCATTAGTTCAGGTTTAAAAAACTGCCAAACGCATAGCTATTTTATGCAAATTATCAGAAGAATAAACTTGCATCGAGTTCAAATATAGCTATATTTGCATAGTATTACTATGCAAATAAACGAAAATCCAAACCAGTATCAGGTGTCGGGCCGGAAACCGCTGGGGGCGGTGTTGCCCGAGGGCCTGCTGGTTGATCGCAAGTGGCTGAAAAGCATGGGATTCAACCGCCCTTTGGTGGACTACTACCTGCGCAGCGGGGCGTTGCAAGCGGTTGCCCGCGGCATCTACCGCTGGCCGGGGCCCGCGCTGAAGTGGCAGCACTTGGTGTATTCACTCCAGGAACTGGGTTTTGCGCTCCATATCGGCGGGCGATCGGCGCTGGACCACCAGGGTATGGTGCATTACCTGCCCATGGCCGGGCGTGAGACGATCCATCTCTATGCCGGGGGCAAGCTGCCGGGCTGGTTATCCAGCGTCGAGACCAATGCGGAGTTTGCACTTCATTCCCGCGCCCTGTTCACCGCCGATGTGCCGGTGGCCGGCTATACCCGCCTGCCGTTTGGCAGCTGGGACTGGCCGCTGAATTATTCAACAAGAGAGCGGGCCCTGCTGGAGTACGTGGACGGCCTGCCCGAGCGGGCCGATCTGGATATGGCGGATAAATACATGGAAGGGGCCACCAGCTTCCGGCCCGAGCTGCTGATGAGCTTGCTGCAGGCCTGCAAGCGGATCAGGACAAAGCGCCTGTTTCTATGGCTGGCGCAAAGGCATCAGCATGCCTGGTTGGCGCAATTGAACGAGAACGCCCTGGAGCTGGGCAGCGGCAAGCGAATGGTTTACAAGAACGGGGTGTTGGACAAGCGGTACAGGATCACCGTGCCCCGCGAATATGCCAATGGAGAAAAGCCGGATGGAACCGGGCAGCCCCTATTTTAGCCAGGTTGAACTGCTGGTACGCATATTGCCACTGGTGGCCAGGCAGAAATGCTTTGCCTTGAAAGGCGGTACCGCCATTAACCTGTTTGTGCGTGATTTGCCGAGACTGTCGGTGGATATCGACGTGACTTACCTTCCTGTTCATCCTCGTGATGAGGCTCTGGCGGCAATGGATGCCGCTTTGCGTGCCTTGCAGTCGGATCTGGAAAAACAATTGCCAGGTATGCGAGTGGTGGGTGCCACGCTGGCAGGGACCGGTTACTACTACAAGCTCGTCGCACAGCTGGAGGCAGTCCAGGTGAAAATCGAGGTTTCTCCGGTGATGCGTGGTGTCGTGGAGCCGTCGGTTCTGATGGGAACCTCGGCACAAACACGCCTGACATTCGGTTATGTGCAGGTGCCGGTGGTGGCCTTCAATGATTTATATGCGGGCAAGTTGTGTGCGGCATTGAGTCGTCAGCATCCGCGGGATCTATTTGATGTAGCAATACTGCTGAGGAATGAAGGCTTGAACGAGCAGTTTCTGGAAGTTTTTCTGGTTTATTTGGCATGCAGCAACAGGCCGATGGCGGAACTGTTGGACCCGGTGAAATATGAACTTGATCGGGGTTTGTTGAAGAATTTTCAGGGATGACCCGGGAGCCTGTCGATGTTGAAATGTTACATCAAACCCGCGAGCAATTGATTACACAAGTAAACGGAAGTCTCACTGACACTCATAAACAGTTTTTGTTGTCTTTGAAAAAAGGAGAGCCTGAATGGGGATTATTGAACAGGCCGGGAATTGAGAAACTGCCGGCAATTCAGTGGAAGCTACATAACATTCGCAGTATGTCCGGATACAAACATAAAGCGGCCCTGGTGAAGCTTGAGAAAGTATTATACGGTTAAATGTTGCTCAGGGCTTCGCTCGATAGAAAACCATGTGTCATTCAATATGACCCGTCTTCATTCGTTCGATGTGACCCGCATCGATAGCACTGGCCTGCCTGAAATTGCTATCATACCGTCCTTTGAATATCCCCAATACTCCCGCCCGATAATACCTGATGAACGCGCCGCCGGAATCCAATACCGAATCATTATCTGAGCAGATCGCCAACGGCATGCTGCGCGATCAGTTCCGCTTTCGTCGGCGTTTGAAGAAACTCCGGCAGTCAAAGCGCAAGACGGACGATGCTGACCCGCAATGGCAGAAATTGGCGGCGGATATCCGGGCCTCGGTGTCGCGGCGTGCGCAGCGACAGGCCGCCCTGCCGGTGCCGGACTTCCCCGAGAATCTGCCGGTCAGTGAGCGCCGCGATGAGCTTCGCGAGGCGATCGAACAGCACCAGGTGGTGATCGTGGCCGGGGAGACCGGCTCGGGCAAGACGACGCAGTTACCCAAGATTTGCATGGAGCTGGGCCGGGGCGTGGCCGGGATGATTGGCCACACCCAACCGCGGCGCCTGGCGGCGCGCAGCATTGCCGGGCGGGTGGCCGACGAGCTGCAGAGTGAGCTGGGCGCCACGGTGGGTTACAAGGTCCGGTTCAAGGACCGGGTGGGTCCCGGGACGTACCTGAAACTGATGACCGACGGCATCTTGCTGGCCGAGATCCAGGGCGATCGGTTTTTGAACGATTACGATACCCTGATCATCGATGAGGCCCACGAACGCAGTCTGAATATTGATTTTCTGCTGGGGTATCTCAAACAGCTGTTGCCAAAGCGCCCTGACCTGAAGGTGATCATTACCTCGGCGACGATCGATACCGAACGGTTTTCACGCCATTTTGATCATGCCCCGGTCATCGAGGTCTCGGGCCGCACGTACCCGGTCGAGGTGCGTTACCGGCCGCTGATGGATGAGAGCCAGTCCAGTCAAAACAAGTCGGGTGAAACCTCTTCTGGCGATGACAGCGACGGGTCACCCAAAGACATGCAACAGGCCCTGCTGGAAGCGGTCGATGAGCTGGCGGCAATCGATACCGCGCAGGGCAAGAGCCCGGGGCATATTTTGATCTTCTTCAGTGGCGAGCGGGAGATCCGCCAGGCGGCCGAGGCGCTGCGCAAGCATCATCCACCGCAGACCGAGATCCTACCGTTATATGCCCGCCTGAGTGGCGCGGAACAAAACCGGGTGTTCAGCCCGGCCAGGCACCGGCGCATTGTGCTGGCAACCAATGTCGCCGAGACCTCGTTGACGGTGCCTGGCATCCATTATGTGATCGATACCGGCACGGTCCGGATCAGCCGTTATAGTTATCGCAGCAAGATCCAGCGCCTGCCCATCGAGCCGGTCTCCCGGTCCAGCGCCAATCAGCGCAAGGGGCGTTGTGGGCGGATTGCTGAGGGGGTGTGTATTCGGCTGTACTCGGAAGCCGATTTTAACGCGCGGCCCGAGTTTACCGACCCGGAGATCAGGCGCACCAACCTGGCGGCGGTCATTCTGCAGATGGAGGCATTGCGGCTGGGGCATATTGAAGACTTCCCCTTCATCGAGCCGCCGGACGCCCGCTACATCAAGGACGGCTACAAGTTACTGTATGAGCTGGGCGCGGTCGATGAACACCAGACGGTGACGAAGCTGGGAAAAGAACTTGCCCGCCTGCCGGCGGACCCCAAGATCGGTCGCATGTTGATCGCGGCCCGGCAGTTCAACTGCCTGCAGGAGCTGTTGATCATTGGCACTGCCCTGAGTGTGCAGGACCCGCGGGAACGCCCGGCGGACAGGCAGCAACAGGCCGATGAGAAACACCGCCTGATAAACAGCCCGCCGGAAGACGCGGACCCGGACAACCCGTCCAATACACACAAGCACAAACAGAAAAAAGACAGCTCGAAAAAGATAGAGCAACGATCTGACTTTCTGTTTTACCTGAGGCTGTGGCAGCTATATGAAGCCAAGCGCAAGCATCTGAGCCAGAACAAGCTGCGCAGGTTCTGCAAGCAGCATTTTCTCTCCTACAACCGCATGCAGGAGTGGCGGGATATTTACCAGCAGATCTACACGCTGTTCAAGGAGCAGGGCGTCAGGCTCAATACCACGGCGGCCGGGTATGACGACATCCACCGGGCCCTGTTGTCAGGCCTGCTGGGCAATATTGGTAACAAGTCCGTCGAGAACAACGAGTTCTTTGGCGCACGCAATATTCGTTTTCATATTCACCCGGGCTCGTGGCAGGCCAAAAAGCCGCCCAAGTGGATCATGTGTGCCGAGCTGGTGGAGACCACCCGGTTGTACGGGCGGATGGTGGCACGGATTGAGCCGCAGTGGATTGAAGAGCTCGCGGCCCATTTGCTCAAGCGCAGTTATTCGGAGCCTCATTGGCAGAAAAAACCGGCCCAGGTCGCGGCCTTTGAGCGCACCACCCTGTATGGGATTACGATTACCCCGAAACGGCGTATTAACTATGGCCCCATCGACCCGGTGCTGGCGCGCGAGATCTTTATCCGCGAGGCCCTGGTGCAGGGGGACTATGACACCCGCGCGTCATTCTTTAAATATAACCAGTCGGTGATCGAGGAGATCGAATCGCTGGAGGCCAGGAGCCGGCGCCGGGATATCCTGGTGGATGAACAGGCGCTGTTCGAGTTTTACGACGAGCGTATTCCGGAAGGGATCTACAGCGGCAAGGCCTTTGAGAAATGGCTCAAGACCGTGCAGCAAACGAATCCCGAGATCCTCTATCTGCAAAAAGAATCCCTGATGCGCCATGAGGCGGAACATGTTAACGAGACACAGTTCCCCGGCGCCATGGAGGTCGACGGGGTCACGCTCGAGCTGGATTACCACTTTGAACCGGGCCATGCCGAGGACGGGGTGACGGCGATCGTGCCGCTGGCCGTCCTGGGCCAGTTACGCCAGGCCGCGTTCGATTACCTGGTCCCCGGCCTGTTGCGCGACAAGGTGATTGCTCTGATCAAGTGTCTGCCCAAGGCGTTGCGCAAGCAGTTTGTGCCGGTGCCCGGTTATGCCGATGACTTTCTGGCCTCAAACTATGATCGCAATCGGCCGTTACTGGACAATCTGACGGCGCATTTGCAAAAAATCAGTGGCACCACCATCGATCGTAACGTCTGGCAACTGGATAACCTGCCCGAGTTTTATCACATGAACTTTCGCGTGGTGAACCCGGACAACCAGGTGCTGGGCGTCGGCCGGGACCTGGCGCAGTTGCAGCAGGAGCTCGCGACCCTGAGTGAAGGGGTGCTGGCCGAGCTGCCCACCTCGGATATTGAGAAGGTGAATATTACCCAATGGGACTTCGGCGATCTGCCCGAGGTGGTGGAGCTGGAGCAACACGGGCTGACGATCCGCGCTTACCCGGCACTGGTGGATGACAGTGAGGATGGCGAGAGTGTGTCGGTGCGTCTGTTCAGTGATGAAGAACAGGCAAGTGATGCACAAAGACCCGGCCTGCGCGCGCTGTTCCGGCTGGTGGCCCGCAAGGAGATGAAGTATCTGCGCAAGAATCTGCGCCACATCGACAAAAGCCAGTTGTTTTATACCTCGATCGGCGACAAGCAAAGCCTGTTGCAGGATCTCATCGATGCCATTATCGATGAGGCCCTGCTGGACGATATCGAGGATATTCGTTCACAGGAGATATTTAATCACCGGGTTGATGAGGCCAAAGGCGAGTTGATGCGCGTCTCGAATGACCTCTGTGATCGGCTGTACGAGATTTTGTCGCAATACCATAATGCCGCCAGGCGGCTGCAGGGTAATATTCCGCTGGCCTGGTTTGATGCCATCCAGGATATCCGCCAGCAACTGGAGTGCCTGGTCTACGAAGGCTTTATCAGCCACACGCCCCGCCACTGGCTAAAACAGCTGCCGCGTTATCTCAAGGCCATTAATCTGCGACTGGACAAGCTGGAACGCGGCGCGCTGGCGGCGGACAAACAACGCCAGGGAGAGGTGCAAAAGCACTGGAACCGGGTTTATGATCAGATCGGCGAGGCGCCGCAACAAAAGCTCGGCCCCGAGTGGGAGATCTACCGCTGGATGGTGGAGGAAATGCGCGTGTCGTTGTTTGCGCAGGAGCTCGGGACCTCCCTGCCGGTTTCCATCAAAAAACTCGATCAACAGGCCGCGCGGCTTTAATATCATGCAGACGGGAATGGAGCGATACGGGGACAGTATAGCGATCTCCTGAATGCCCGGGTTATTGAAAGGTTAAAATATGACAGATGCCTGTCGGCTAAATATGGACTTTTCCCAGGTGGCCTGCGTGCTGCCCGACGATCAGCAGTGGGTGACGAGCCCCTCAGATGGCGTGTCACGCATCCACCTGGAACGCGAGGCCGCCGAGTCGGGCCACACGACCAGCTTTGTCCGTTTTGAACCCGGCTCGTTCTTTAACGCGCATACCCATCCCATGGGAGAAGAAATCTATGTTCTCGACGGGGTGTTCTCCGATGAGAACGGGGATTACCCGGCGGGCTCTTACCTGCGTAATCCGCCGGGCTCACGGCACCAGCCTTTTACCGAACAGGGTTGCACGTTGTTTGTGAAGCTGGATCAGTTCCAGGAAGAGGATACGCAACATGTTGTCATTCGCCCCGAGGACCAGCACTGGCAGCCCGGGATCGGCAACCTGAAAGTCCTGCCGCTGTATACCTATGGCACCGAGAGCACGGCCCTGGTCTACTGGCCGGCCAATGAAGTCTTCCAGCCCCATACCCACTGGGGCGGCGAGGAGATCGTGGTGCTCGAAGGCCGGTTTATCGACGAACACGGCGAATACCCGGCCGGCAGCTGGCTACGCAGCCCCCACATGAGTCAACACCATCCGCGCGTGGAAGAGCCCACGTTGATCCTGGTCAAGGTTGGACACCTGGATAAGGCTACCGACGATTAAAGGGTTTAAAAAAGAGGGCGGAGGGACAGAATTTTAATCAGAAAATAGCCTGTCAAAGCCCCACCGCCCCAGCACGGTGAGAACATTTGTTCCGGACGAAACCCGTCGATCAATTCCAGTCCTGGTGATGATGTTTTCCGCTGTTTGTTCCTGCTTCTGTAAGGTTGATCGAGTCCTTGTCGCGCTTGGCGGAGCGCTTTTGCTTTGATGTCAGCGGGGGGTTTGGTTTGTTAGCCTTATCGGCTTTCTGGCTTTTACTCATGTTCTGATCACCTTTGTACACCACGGTCAGAAGACTGCTGTGCGGGAACCGTTCACAAAAAGGGAGTCAGTGCCTGTATGCACTGCTGCCCTTGATTATTTCCCCTGCTGGCGGTGGTGTTTGCCGTTATCGATGGCGTCGCCGACAAGGGTGTTGATTGGTGCTTTGTCGCGTTTTGCCGCCTTTTTCTCTTTTGGCGTTAACAGGGCTTTTTTCTTGCTTTCTTTGTTACTTTTCTGATTCTTGCTCATGGTCTTCTCTGCGTATGTGACGGCTAACTGTCCCGCTTGTCGTCATTGCTGGCGGGGAAGGTCAGGCTCAGATTCGGGTAGTGGAACGGGATACACCGGATTGACTGACGATTCGTTTTTATGGACAACACGGTCATCGGATCGCTGACTTTCAGGAACGGATGATACTTTGCCATCTTGATATTCTTCCCGGCCACGGGAGCGGTAGCTGGCGGGCAAGGTGTTGGCATCAGGTCAGGCAGCCGGAACTTGTTGGCCAGGGGCCTTAGAAACGGGTGCTTGATGGCAGAGGGGGAGATGGGGGTAAATTTGACAGGCACAGGCGCCTCCGGTGACATCGCCGGCCGCTTGCAAAGCGTCGCGAAATGCGCCGCGTCTGGCGGGACTGCATCCTGTTGGTGGTTTACCGGTAAGGGTAGAGGATGTAGCGATGTTCGAGGCTGACTATAGGCTGTTATCGTTAAAATAGCTCATCATATTAACTGATGAAGGTAAGTCGGGGACCGGCTTATAAGTTGAGTTGGTTCGACCCGGTTGTGCGGCTGTGCCGGTAACAGCGGCTTTCGATTGGCCGCTTGACTCATAGGGATGTTTGAGGTGAGAGTAAAAAACAGGGACTGGGTGAAATTTGGTTGTTTAAACCAAATTCACAATAGTGCAAATACATCAGCCAAGTTTTATGTAGTGCACCATGAATAAAATTGACATTGACAATCTCCCCGATGTGCGCGACGGGCTGACGCGCAGGGAACGGATCGTGCTGTATTGTCTCCATGAGGCGCAGGCCGAACGGGATGGCCGGAACGTGCCGACCGCGATGCTCTATGGCCGGGTGGTGGAGTACATTGATATGAGTGAGGATGAGCTGCAGCAGATCCTGCAGCGGTTGTTAAGCCAGGAATAAGACCCTGTCGAGCTTTTGATGAAACCGTATATTTACTCTCTTGCCGCGCTGATCGTTGTCGTCGGCGCCATTCTGGTGGCGCTGTCGATCGCTTCACGCAAACAGCCCGAGCTGGGCCTGGTCGATGGCCGGTTACCGCCCTGTCCGGCGTCGCCAAACTGTGTCTGCAGTGAATATCCGTCGAACGATGCCTATATTAAACCGCTGGGTTATAACGGTTCACCGGAGAATGCGTTGGCCAGACTTAAACAGGTGATTGGCGATACCGGCGGGGAGGTGATTGGTGAGGAGGCGGACTATCTGCACGCGGTCTATCAAACGCCGTGGTTACGGTTTATCGATGACGTGGAGCTGCGGCTGGATAAACACCAGCAGGTGATCCATGTGCGCTCGGCGTCGCGGGTGGGGCGGTCCGATTTTGGGGCCAATCGTAAACGGGTGGAAACAATCCGGGCGGCGTTCAACGAATAAACAGGATCAATTCCAGGGGCAAAGCCCCCGGGGCGGTGTCGCGGCCTGGCGTTTTACGCCCTGTTGTTTCGGGACGTCAGTCCGGGATGAAGTTGAGGGCGAGGCCGTTGTTACACCAGCGCTGACCGGTGGGCGGCGGACCGTCATCAAACACGTGGCCCTGATGGCCTTCGCAGCGCGCGCAGTGGTATTCGGTGCGCGGCCAGACCAGTTTGAAGTCGAGGCTGGTTTCGACGGCGCCGGGCAGGGTGGTGGTGAAACTGGGCCAGCCGGTGCCGCTGTCATATTTCATCTCGGAGGTGAACAGGGGCAGGGCACAGCCGGCGCAGACATAGGTGCCCTTGCGCTTTTCGTCATTGAGGGGGCTGGTGTGGGCCGGCTCGGTGCCGTCCTCGCGCAGGATGTGGAATTCTTCCGGCGTCAGGATTCGCTTCCACTGCGCCTCGCTTTTGCTGATTTTTTCGATCGCCGCCTGGCGTTCCCCGGCACTGAGAAGCATCCGGGGCGCGAGCAGGGTCGCCGAGGTGATGCCCGCGAGCTGGATGATGAAGCGACGTCGGTTCATGTGCCGGACCTCCGGCCTGGCCCGTCCCGCAACGGCAGGGGCCTGGCGTTGAGTTGTTATACCGATTTCATTCGAAGTGTATTCATGTAGACAGACGGCTGGTGAATTGGTTCAGTGGCGGATTGGGGTCACGGAATAGATGAATGACAAAAGGTTACAGTATATTTTGTGCTGGAGATGAGAGAGGGTCGGGATCAAATAGCGCGGATCCGGGGAACATTGAGAATCGTGCCTGTGGGATGCTCCCACAGGCCGGGCCCTTCGGGCGAGGGCGATTAGAGATAGTTGGCAGTTAGCAGAAGGCAGTTGGCAGTCATAGAGAAGGGCTCGACCAAGGTTATTTTTTCTCCAGTGACGAAACACGACGTGGCGGTGTACTTTATTCAAGTATAGACAGCCGGGCGATCCGGGCAATGCAAAGCGGGCCTGGCTTTCGGGACGGGTTGGGGAATGATCCGGGCTCGGACCGGGACAAGATATTGAATGCGCGACACTTTCTATTGGAATTTGCGTGTGTTAGCCGGTCGCACTGGTGTCAGGCGATTGGGCCTGCCTCGTCCGGTATTCGCTGTATAACGCGACCAGCTGTTTGGCGTGATGGAACAGCACGCGCAGTTTGCGGCGCTCGCTGCGCGACATCGCGCGCAGGATGTCCCGGGCCCGGTCGAGCCGGGCGTTGGCCCCTTTGAGATTGCCGTCCAGCAGGTGATATTGAGAGAGGGTGAGGTTCAGGATTACCTCTTCACCCTGGCTGGCGGGTTTGTCCAGGGCGTTGAGCAGCAGCTGTTTGCCGGCCTGATCGTTGTCGGCGCTTTCATCCAGCAAGTAATAGTCGGCGCGGGCATTGGCCGACAGGGCGGCCAGCTGTTCGGCGGTTTTGGGCTCCTTGAGACGCTGGTATTTCACCAGCTTGTCGCCGGCCAGGTAAAAATAGGTGCCGTAGGCGTGTCGGGCCGCCTTGCCGGTGACCACGGCCTGTTCCTTGAGGCTGTAGTTGGAAATCAGCCAGAGGATCGGTTTGTTGTCGTCGGCGATGACATCGGTGCGCAGGGTGACGCGCAGGGGTTCGGGGCCTGCGTAGGCGTCGCGGATCTGCAGCTGGCTGAAGCGCTGGCGTTTCAGGTTGTCGAGGGTATCGAAGATGATCTCGCGGACGGCCGCCTCGGGCAGATGCCGCTCCACGTTCAGGGCCTGGATGAGATTGAAGTAGAGATAATAGATCGAATAAAAATCGTTGGCCTGGTAGGCGATGTCTGTATCGTTCGCCTGGCTGAGTACCCGGTACTCCGCCGCCTGTGTCTCGCTATAGAGTGCGGTGGCCGAGAACAGGACCAGGGTGATGAGTAGCAGTCGTCCCATGCTGGGTTTCTCTGATTGTTATTATCAGCCTGTTTTATAACATGTTTGGGGGCGACGGCCGAAGTCAATGCCGGAGTTTGTGAACCAGGCCCCGGGAGATAGTTGGCAGATAGCAGTTGGCAGAGGGCAGTTGGCAGAGGGCAGAGGGCAGAGGCGGTCGTCAGTTCCGGTAGGCCGGATCAAGCGGAGCGGATCCGGCTCGTTGAGAATCGCGCCCGTGGGGCGCTCCTACATGCCCTTCGGACAGGGCGAGGGATTTATTTAGCGGGTTTGAGCCGCAGTAATGATCCGTTGGATTCGTCGGTGAGGATCCACAGCAGGCCGTCCGGTCCCTGGCGTACGTCGCGGATGCGCTCGCCGCGCTCCTGTAACAGCTTTTCTTCTTTAACCACCTTGTTGTCTTTTATCACCAGCCGCGCGAGATGTTCGTGGGCCAGGGCGCCAACGAACAGGTTGCCCTGCCAGTCGGGGAAGGCGTCGCCGGTGTAGACGGCCAGGCCGGAGGGGGCGATGGAGGGATCCCAGTAGTAAACGGGTTGTGCCATGCCTTCTTTATGGGTGATGCCTTCGCCCACCTGAGTGCCGCTGTAGTTGATGCCGTAGCTGATTACCGGCCAGCCGTAGTTGACCCCGGCGCGGATGATGTTCAGTTCATCGCCGCCGCGCGGGCCGTGTTCCACCTGCCAGATGACGCCGGTGCCGGGATGCACGGTCATACCCTGGGCGTTGCGGTTGCCGTAGGTGTAGAACGAGGGTTTCGCGTCAGGCTTGTTCACGAACGGGTTGTCATCAGGGATGCGCCCGTCGTCGTGCAGGCGATGGGTGCCGCCGGCATCATCGCTCAAATCCTGGGCGCGGGGTTGCTCGCCGCGATCGCCGACGGTGAGATACAGATAGCCCTGTTTATCAAAGACCAGCCGCGAGCCAAAGTGGCGGCCGGTGCGCCCGACCGGCTCGGCGATAAACAGCACTGCCACGTCACTCAGTTTGCCGTCGCGATAGCGGCCGCGCGCCACGTGGGTGGTGGCATCTCCGTGATGTTTCGCCGCATAGCTGAAGTAGAGCCAGCGGTTGTTGGCAAAATCAGGATGCAGGGCCAGATCCAGCAGCCCGCCCTGGCCGGTGGGATGGATCGGCGGCAGGCCATTGACCGCTTCGGGATCCAGCTTGCCGTCGCGGAACAGGCGCAGGCGTCCGGCTCGTTCGGTAATCAACACCACGCCATTGGGCAAAAAGGCCATGGACCAGGGATGACGGAGTTCGTCGGTCAGCACCTCCACCTGGTAGGCCCGGGACTGGTCGGTATCGGTGGCGGCGTTGCACGCGCCGAGCAACAACAGGCTCAGGCTGGCGAAAAACAGAGGTCGGAACATACCGGGCTCCTTATATATAGTCGGCGCTGGATACCGAGGGTGGTGCTTTCAGTGTAGTCAGACCGGCGACAGTGTCGATGGTTTCCTTATCAACAACCCGTTGGTAATCAGGGCCAGGTGACTTCGAGGCCGGCGTAAAAGCGGCGTTCAGCGCCCGGCTCGTAATAGCGTTTGTCGTACAGCGCATACTCCCTCATTACCGGGTCAGTTAACCGGAATGGTTTTTCCCTTTTCCTGGAGAAAGCGCCGGGAGAGGCCCTCGTAATAACCGTCTTTTCCTTTTACTATTAGGGATGCACTATTCACGGATATCCCATGCAGCCCATCGTCTCCATTAACAACCTGTCCAAGACCTACGGCAGCGGGTTCAAGGCGCTGAAGAACGTCAACCTGGAGATTCAGCCGGGCGAGATCCTGGCGCTGCTGGGACCCAACGGCGCGGGCAAGACCACGCTGATCTCGATCATCTGCGGCATCGTCAATCCCGGCGGCGGATCGGTGACGGTGGACGGTTATGATATTCAGCGTGATTATCGCCAGACCCGCAGCCGTATCGGGCTGGTGCCGCAGGAGCTGAGCCTGGGGGCGTTCGAGAAGGTCTGGCACACGATGTGTTTCAGCCGCGGGCTGTTCGGCAAGCCGCCCAACCCGGACTATATCGAGCAGCTACTCAAAGACCTGACCCTGTGGGACAAGCGCAACAACATGCTGATGATGCTCTCCGGCGGCATGAAACGCCGGGTGCTGATCGGCAAGGCGCTGGCCCATGAGCCGATGGTTCTGTTTCTGGACGAACCGACCGCCGGGGTGGACGTGGAGCTGCGCCAGGAGATGTGGGCGCTGGTGCGGCGGCTGCGCGCCTCGGGGGTGACCATTATTCTCACGACCCACTATATCGAAGAGGCCGAGGCGATCGCGGATCGGGTCGGGGTGATTAACAATGGTGAATTGCTGCTGGTGGATGACAAGGACGCGCTGATGCACAAGCTGGGCAAGCGCCAGCTGGTAATCGAACTGGAGACGCCGTTGTCAGCCTTGCCCGGGGAACTGGCGCCCTGGAAGCTGGAGCTGTCGGAGGCCGGGGATAAACTGGCCTATACGTATGATCCGCATAAATCGCATACCGGGATCCACGAACTGCTGCAGGCCCTCGCCGAGAGCGGACTGGTGATCAAGGATGTGCAGACGACGCAAACGTCGCTTGAAGAGATCTTCGTCAATCTGGTGAAGGGTAAAAAATGAAAAGGAACAGTTGGCAGTTTGCAGTTGGCAGATGGCAGTCAAAAGAGGAAGGCCGGATCAGGCAGAGTGGAACCGGGATGAACCAGGCTGGCATGCGATTAGTGGAAAGATTGCCGCGCTCGCGTTGCTCGCTCGCAATGACAGCAACTGGCAGGGTCATTGCGAGGAATGAAATAACGAAGCAATCTCTGTATACAAAGTATCAATTCGCGATGACAGGCTATTACAAAAACCAATGAATATTTACGCCATACGGGTGATCTACAAACACGAAATGCGCCGGGCGTTCGAGACCGTGGCGCAGAGTTTCGCCTCGCCGGTGCTGACCACGGTGCTGTACTTCGTGGTGTTCGGCTCGGCCATTGGCTCACGTATCGAGTCAGTGGGTGGTGTGGCGTATGGTTCGTTCATCGTGCCCGGGCTGATGATGCTGGCGATCCTGACCCAGAGCCTGTCTAATGCCTCGTTCGGGATATTCTTTCCCAAGTTTACCGGGGCGATCTATGAACTGCTTTCCGCGCCGGTCTCGTTTGTGGAGATCGTGATCGGTTACGTGGGCGCGGCGGCGACCAAGTCGCTGATCATCGGCCTGGTCATCCTGGCCACTGCCGGCTTCTTTGTGCCCATCGAGATTGCCCATCCGTTCTGGATGCTGACGTTTCTGGTGCTCACCTGTGTGTCGTTCAGCCTGTTCGGGTTCATCATCGGCCTGTGGGCGACCGACTTTGAAAAACTGCAACTGATCCCGCTGCTGGTAGTGACCCCGCTGGTGTTTCTCGGCGGTACCTTCTATTCCATCGATATGCTGCCCGAGGCCTGGCAGACCGTGACCCTGTTTAACCCGGTGGTTTATCTCATCAGTGGCTTTCGCTGGAGCTTTTTCGAGATTGCTGATGTGAGTGTGGCGGTGAGTGTCGGGATGATCCTGGGGTTTTTGATTGTCTGCCTGAGCATTGTCTGGTGGATGTTCAAGACCGGGTATCGGCTAAAACAGTGACGAGTGACGAGTGGCGAGTGGCGAGGAAAAGCAGCACGCCGGCGACATGGTTCTCAATCGGATTGTTGATGTTGTGAAAGAGACGATTCGCCCACTGGATATGTTTGGTCGTTTCGGTGGGGAGGAATTTTTGATTCTGCTGCCGGATGTGCCGCAGGATATGGCCGTCAAGGTTGCCGAGCGGATCCGCAAGGCGCTCGAAGCCCTGCAAATCAGCTATGAAGATCAGACTCTCGTGGTAACGGTGAGCCTGGGTGTGGCGCAGTGGGATGGACATTCTTCGCTGGATGAGCTGATCAATCGAGCAGACAACGCCCTGTATGAGGCAAAGGCGCTCGGGCGCAACCTTGTACAGCCTGCCTCACCGGCGCCTGATGCGGACCAGGCGCAGCGCGATGCCGGAAAAGCCTGATAATCAGGTAAAAACGCAACAGGGAATGTTACTGAGTCCACAGTGGTTGTTATCAGTCCGCCGGGTGCGTGCGATGGCCTCTAGAAATTATTCGGATTGCCCTCGATAAATCGCTGGTAGGTCACCACGGTTTTCTTTTGCCCGTCTTTGCCGACAGTATATTTTTTGTAAACCCCGTTATCCTTCATGATCGGCTGACAGCGATTTTTTCCGCCGTAGGCGATACACAGCTCTCCCTGTTCGTTGACTGACCACTGCAGCTCGCTCATAAGCTGGCCTTCGCGGGTGCCGCGCAGGCTGCCGTCGGGGGCGTGGTAGACGACAAATTTGAAGCCCAGTCTTTCATGCTGGTATTCGATGGTCTTGCCGCTGAACAACGCCCTGACCTGATCGGCATTGAGGGTTTCGGCGGCTGGTGCAGATTGCGCGAAAAACAGCAGCATCGGTAGCGTGACGACGAGGATGGTGCGGGTGAATCGGTGCATGGGAGAACGGCTCCGCCTGGCAAGAAGACCTGAAAACAATAACAGGCGTGCCCGGGATTGGCCAGTGGGCCCGGCCCGGGTATTGATTGATGTTGTGTTGTTTCCAGTTAGAATGGAACTCTGTTTACCCCATCCCGGAGTCCGTCATCATGCGCCATTCTCTTCGATCGCTTTTGCCCTTGTTCATCGGTGGGATCGGCGTTGTTCTTGCCCCGGTGGTATTCGCCGCCGAGAAGGTGGTCAGGGTCACGCCACTGGGCAGTCACGACGGCGAGTTTTGCAGTCGGGACCGGGCGCTGATTTTCGAGGACCCGGACGGCACGCGGATCCTGTATGACGCCGGGCGCACGGTGGCGGGCCCGGAGGACGAACGCCTGGGCAAGATCGATGTGGTGCTGGTGTCGCATTTGCACGGCGATCATGTGGGTGACCGGCATATCCGGCAGCGCAATGCCGGCAGCTGCGCGCAACCCGAGACCCCGGTGAATGTGTTGCCCAACACCAACAGCGTGAACATCGCCCTGGCCAAAAACGCCACCATCATTACAGGCAGCGAGATGCCGAAGTTTTTTGCCGCCAAGCTCAAGGCAGTGGGCGGTGATCCCGGTGCATCAAAACTGGTGCGCTTTGGCGGATCGCTCAGGGCGGGCGGGGTGACGATCACCACCGTTCCCGCGGTGCACTCCAACGGGATCAGCGGGGAGATGATTGGCGGCGAGTTGGGGGCGATGCTCGATGCCGCGGGACTGACGGCCTATGCCGGGCCGCCCACCGGTTATGTGCTGACCTTCTCCAACGGCATGGAGGTCTATCTCTCCGGCGATACCGGCATTACTGCTGATCAGGAGTCGGCGGTACGCCGCCACTATGATGCCAAGCTGGCGGTCATGAATATCGGCGATACCTTTACCACGGGCCCGGCCGAGGCGGCCTATGTGGTGAACGAGCTGGTCAAACCCCGCGCCGTGATCGCCTCCCATGCCAACGAGGCGGCGACCGAGGAGGGCAAGGTGATCGCCGGCACACGTACCGAGGCCTTTATCAAGGCGGCAGGGATGCCGGTGCATGTACCGCTCAGCGGCCGTACGATAACGTTCGGGCCTAACGGGCATTGTCAGTCGGGTTGTTGATCCCCGCAGGCGGGAAAGCGGGACTGGCCTGAATCCATCTGGTTAGCCGGCCGGGTATCGTCCGGGAGCCACCCTGGTTCATCCCCGGAGTCGTCCCGGAGCGGGCTATATGCTAGGGTGCGTTCAGCATATCTATAAGGTAGTTCCATGACGCAAAACACCCTCTACTGGCACGATTATGAAACCTTTGGTACGGATCCCCGCCGGGATCGCCCGGTGCAGTTCGCCGGGCTGCGCACCGACGAAGATCTCAACATTATCGGCGAGCCGCTGAATATCATGGCCCGGCCCGCGCCGGACAATCTGCCCCATCCGATGTCGACGCTGATCACCGGCATCACCCCGCAGCAGGCGCTGGAACAGGGGCTGCCCGAAACCGAGTTTATCAGCCGTATCCTGGCGGAATTGTCGCAACCGGGAACCTGCGGCGTGGGCTACAACTCGATCCGTTTTGATGATGAGGTAACGCGCAACACGTTGTATCGCAATCTCTACGATCCTTACGGGCGGGAATGGCAGAACAGCAACTCCCGTTGGGATCTGATCGATGTAGTACGTGCCTGTCACGATCTGCGCCCGGAGGGAATCACCTGGCCGCAGCGCGAGGATGCCGATCGACCCAGCTACAAACTCGATGAGCTGAGCGTGACCAACGGCATCGAGCATGGTCAGGCGCATGACGCACTGGCCGATGTCTATGCCACGCTGGGTATCGCGCGGCTGCTTAAAAAGCATCAACCGAATCTGTTTGATTTCTTCTATCAGCTGCGGCGCAAGCAGGAAGTGTTGAAATATATCGATCTCAAGGAGATGACACCGATCCTGCATACCTCCGGTATGTACGGCAGTGACCACGGCAATACCCGCATGGTCGTGCCGATCGCCGCACACCCGACCAACAAGAACAGCATTATCGTCTTCGACCTGAGCCAGAATCCGTCGTTGTTGCTGGATCACAGCGCCAGGACCCTGGTCGAACGACTCTATACGGCCAATGACGATCTGCCCGAGGGCGTGGAGCGTCCGGCATTAAAGCAGCTGCTGATCAACAAGTGTCCGGTTATTGCACCGACCTCGACGCTGGACGGGGCGGCTGCCAAACGCCTCAATATCGATATTATGAAGTGCAAGCAGCACCGACAAACCCTGCTCAACCAGCGCAAGGCGATCCAGCAGAAGCTGACCAAGATCTTCGAGCAGCGCCCCTTCGAGCCGGTGGAGGATCCCGATATGATGATCTACGCCGGCGGATTTTTCGATGACAAGGACAAGGCGCTGATGCAGCGTATTCATGATACCTCGCCAGAGGAACTGGGAACGCAGACCTGGAGTTTTGGCGACAAGCGTCTGCCGGAGATGCTGTTCCGCTACCGGGCGCGCAATTATCCCGAAAGCCTGAATCCTGATGAACAGGTCCAGTGGCTGGAACATTGCCGGGCCCGGCTGGTCGAAGGGGAGTCCGGGTTTTTGAGCTTCAAGGATTTTTATGCCGAAATCGAGGCATTGCGTAACGGCGGGGAACTGGATGCGGGTAAAGCGGGTCTATTAAAGGAAGTGGAAGCCTTCGGGCGTGAGCTGGAGAGTTTTATCAAACAGCAGTAATGGCCCTCCGCGGCCCTTCGGGCAGGGACGAGGTACGAGGTACGAGTTACGAGGTACGAGGATTTATAGCCCCCGTCCGAAGGGCTGTGGGAGGCGCTTTTAGCGGCGACCTGCCCGGTTCGAGAGTTGCGCCTGAAAGGCGCTCCCACAGCGTCCGGGCTGTTTATCGGCGCCTGAAACCTGTTTTACAAGAGGTTATCCCCATGCATCATAAAGTCCTGGTATTTTTATTCGTGATGTTATTTCCGTTTTCTTCGGCGCTGGCCGATGAAGCCGTTTTCGCCGGAGGTTGTTTCTGGTGCATGGAAGCGGATTTTGAAAAGCTCGACGGGGTTTCCGAGGTCATCTCGGGCTTTACCGGCGGTGAGATCAAGAACCCGACCTATAAAGGCAATCACGAAGGCCATTATGAAGCAGTGCGGGTGATCTATGATCCCGAGGTCGTGAGTTACCGGGATCTGCTGGATCATTACTGGGTGAATATCGACCCGTTTGATGACAAGGGTCAGTTTTGCGACAAAGGGCACTCCTATTTGAGCGCCATCTTTGTTGCCAATGACAAGCAGCGGCGCCTGGCCGAAGCCTCGCGCCAGAAAGTGGTCGAACAGTTCCCCGATAAAAAGGTGGTCACGCCGATCCTGGAGGCCGACACGTTCTGGCCAATCAAAGGCAACGAGAGTTACCACCAGGACTATTACAAGAAATCGCCCCTGCGTTACAGGTTCTACCGCCTGAGCTGTGGGCGCGACAGTCGCCTGGAAGAGATATGGGGTAAGAGGGACTAAATAACTGTTTCGAATACCCGATCACTTTGTTCGAAAGATTGCTTCTCGTCGTTCGCAATGATCGAAAATAGTGCGGTCATTGCGAGGAACAACGTGACGAAGCAATCTTTCTGAAATGGTATTCTGAACACACATTAGTCTCGCCACTCCCTGTTTCTGCCGCGGCTTACTCGATTTTCAGATAGGCGAAGCCGTCTTCCTGCAATTCGGTAAGTCGTACGACGCCTGACTGGACCATCTCGACACCGTCATACAGTTTGTCCCTGGAGAGGTTGATTTCGGAGCGCGTGATATTGCACAGCTCGAGCTTGACGTTGTGTACATCGACCAGACTTTTCAGGCGGCCTGACAGATCCTGGCGGCGTTCACGTAATTCGCTGTCGGCTTCAAACGGTGTATCTTCCAGATTATCATCGGTCAAAAAACGGATCCCGTGGGCGACGAACACAATTCGGATATCGTAGTTCAACAATTCACTCTTGTAGGTGGTTACCATGTTATTGATGCTGGTCAGCATGGCACTGAAGCGACGCGGATCAGAAAAATCGGCATGATAGGCCACCTTTTTCTCTTCGATGGCTTGCGCGGATGGGACAGGCACGAGATACACGGCAAAGGCAAGCAGGATCGCGGCCAACCAGGGATGAAGAGTACGCATTGAGGATAGGGTCATGGGGGGCATAAGAAACCTCCGCAAAGAGTTAGCGAGTCCCTCAAAATTTGTTCCGTTTTGGCAGTGAAGTTTGCAGTGATAGTTTTTGACCTTTTGGGCGACAACACGCTACTGTTAATTATAGACAAGACAAGCTGTATGATCTGTGCCGGTGTCGGGGTGCTACCCGAAAAAAGTCCGGCTAAACTGTTGCCAGGATAAACGCTGCGTTTAAATGCGGTTTTTCCATGATCATTGCCAACTGCCTGAGCAAATACGACGATGCCCCATTTGATTATCGATTACAGTGCGGATTGTATTGACGAACATCAGGCGCAGGCCATGGCCGATGCCGTGTTCGGGGCGGCGCATGATTCCGGTCTGTTCGAGACGGCGAATATCAAATCCCGCGCGATCCCGATCACGGCATATCGGATGGGTGTTGAAGGCAAGGGTTTTGTCTGTGTGCGTTGCCGGATCCACGCCGGGCGCACGGGTGCGCAGAAAAAGCAGCTGTCCGAGGCCGTGGTCGCGACGCTGCGTGAGCTGGAGTTGGGTGTGGCGGCTATCACAGCCGAGGTGATCGACATGGACCCGGCCAGCTATACCCGCTATTACGCCGACTGAGCCGATATTCCGGATAGCCTCTGGAGATTGCTTCGTCACTTTGTTCCTCGCAATGACTTCGCTGTTCGTTGTCATTGCAATGCCTGTATGGACGCAGGTGGTAGAGCGGCGCAGCTCAATGCTTTCTTCACGCACACCTTCCGGCAGATTGGTTCGTCACCTTTTTCCTCGCAATGACATCCGTGTTTGCAGTCATTGCGAGCAAAGCGAAGCAATCTGTTTGGCCAACGCAATGAACATCTTCCGGTGCATACTTGTATAGTGAGGGCGCCAGCCGTTTGTCCAGACTAATCACGCGGACTTAATTCATAGAACATCCTCTATCAGAAACGTCGATATTATCGATTTGTATTGAAGTACCGGGATTTTTAAGCTTCTGTCTTATTCTGGCTTTGCAGGGCAGTGGCGAGCGCGCGGTACATGATCTCACTTCGAACCTACGTTTATATCGACTCCCTGCAGCCGCAACTGGCCGAATACATGGCCACGGTGTCCCAGGGGTTTCCGCCCTCGCCCGGTAACGCCTGCCTGTGGGTGGAAGTGTCGCCGGGCATGGCGGTGCATCGTCTCACCGACATGGCCCTGAAGGCGACCCGCGTGCATCTGGCCCAGCAGGTAGTGGAGCGTGCCTACGGCTCGATGGTGATTCACCATCGCGATCATAGCGATGTGGAAGAATCGGGCCGGGTGATACTCAGCCACCTGGGCACGGCCGCGACCAGTCCCGAACCTTGCAAGATCGCCTGGCAGGAAACCATCCGCGGCATGACGCCCGATCACACCGTGGTAATCAACCGCCAGGATCGCAAGGGCTCGATGATCCTGCCCGATCAGAGCATGTTCATTCTCGAGACTGAGCCGGCCGGTTACATCATTTATGCCGCCAACCAGGCGGAGAAAGCCGCCAGTATCACCCTGATCGACGCCCGCGCGGTCGGCGCCTTCGGGCGCCTGACCCTTTCCGGCCGTGAGGCCGACGTGGACGAGGCCGCCGCAGCGGCTATCAATGCTGTGCAGCATCCGTGGACTTCATGGGGATCGCGCTGATGCATCGCCAGGAACTGCTGCGCCTGCTCGGACAACATCAGCCCCGATTCATGGATGAGGCGGGCTTTGTCCGGCGTGCGGTTGCCTTTGTCGAACAACACCCGGATTGCTTCGAGCGCGAACTGTTGCCGACCCATGTGACCGGTTCGGCCTGGGTGGTCAGCCCGGATCGCTCGCATGTATTGATGCTGCACCATCGCAAGCTGGATCAATGGTTTCAGCCCGGCGGCCATGCCGACGGCGATGCCGATATTCTGCGCGTCGCCCTGCGCGAGACGGCCGAGGAGAGTGGTATCGAACCCTCGCAGGTCAGTTTGTTAAGCGAGACGATCTTTGATGTAGATATTCACTGGACGCCCGTGACGGCGGATGCCCCGGCGCACGAACACATTGATATCCGTTTTCTGGTGGAGATAGACGACAGCCTGCCCATTCCGGGTAACGACGAGTCCCATGAGATCGGCTGGGTGGCGCTGCATGACGTGCCGCGCTTTAACAACAACCGTTCCACCTATCGCATGCTGGAAAAAACCCGGCAAATGCGGCATGGGTTTGACAACGGATAAAGCAGTACACCTGGCGATGACAGGTGAAAAATCATCACACAGGCCCGGGTAGACCGGGTGGCATAACCACGCAAACACTGCGGTTGGAATTCAGGCGTCACGGCAGGCAACAGGCATATAGATCGCAAT
This sequence comes from Thiohalophilus sp., assembly GCF_034522235.1. Classification (NCBI taxonomy): domain Bacteria; kingdom Pseudomonadati; phylum Pseudomonadota; class Gammaproteobacteria; order Thiohalomonadales; family Thiohalophilaceae; genus Thiohalophilus; species Thiohalophilus sp. The sequence continues at coordinate 398,851 of NZ_JAXHLN010000003.1, forward strand.
CGATGGGTTTGAAAATCGATATGGATGAGAATGACATAGTAAATCATCTATCGATTACGAAGATAATATCGATTTGTATCAAACAACGCAGCTCCCTAAGCTTTGACTGCCCAAACAGAATTTGCAGCGAACTGAAATATCAGCAACCGAAGCAGGAGTAGATCATGTCTAAAGCCTATGAAGCGGGTGTAAAAGAATACCGCGATAATTACTGGACCCCGGATTATGTCCCGCTGGATACGGACCTGTTGGCCTGTTTCAAGGTCACCGGCCAGCCCGGCGTGCCTCGCGAGGAGGTTGCCGCTGCCGTGGCCGCCGAGTCTTCCACCGGGACCTGGAGTGCCGTCTGGTCCGAATTATTGACCGATCTGGAATACTACAAGGGCCGTGCTTACCGTATCGAGGATGTGCCCGGTGACTCGGAATCCTTCTATGCATTTGTCGCCTATCCGATTGACCTGTTCGAGGAAAACTCGATGACCAACGTGCTGACCTCACTGGTTGGTAACGTCTTCGGGTTCAAGGCACTCAAGCATCTGCGTCTGGAAGACCTGCGTTTCCCGATCGCTTACATCAAGACCTGCGGCGGTCCACCGGCCGGTATCCAGGTTGAACGTGATCGCCTGAACAAGTATGGCCGTCCGCTGGTAGGCGGGACCATCAAGCCTAAACTGGGTATGTCCGCCAAGAACTACGGCCGTGCCGTCTACGAATGCCTGCGCGGCGGTCTGGACCTGACCAAGGACGACGAGAACGTCAACTCCCAGCCGTTCATGCGCTGGCGCGATCGCTACGAATTTGTCGGCGAAGCCATCCAGAAAGCCCAGCAGGAAACCGGCGAGCGCAAGGGGCATTACCTGAACGTGACCGCGCCGACCCCGGAAGACATGTACGAGCGTGCCGAATTCGCCAAGGAAGTCGGCAGCCCGATCCTCATGCACGACTTTCTGACCGGCGGCTTTACCGCGCATACGGGTCTGGCTAACTGGTGCCGCAAGAACGGCATGCTGTTGCACGTACACCGTGCCTTGCACGCGGTTATCGACCGCCATCCGAAACACGGTATTCACTATCGCGTCCTGGCCAAGTGCCTGCGCCTGTCCGGTGGTGATCAGCTGCATACCGGTACCGTGGTCGGCAAGCTCGAAGGTGATCGTAATTCGACCCTGGGCTTCGTGGATCAGTTGCGTGAATCGTTCGTTCCCGAAGATCGCTCGCGCGGCGTGTTTTTCGATCAGGACTGGGGTTCCCTGCCCGGCGTCTTCGCCGTGGCCTCGGGCGGTATCCATGTCTGGCACATGCCGGCACTGGTTGCCATCTTCGGTGACGATTCCTGCCTGCAGTTCGGTGGTGGTACCCAGGGGCATCCGTGGGGTAACGCGGCCGGCGCCGCGGCCAACCGTATCGCGCTGGAAGCCTGTGTGAAGGCGCGTAACCAGGGTCGTGAAATCGAAAAAGAAGCGCGTGACATTCTCACGGACGCGGCAAAAACCAGTCCGGAACTGGCTATCGCGCTGGAAACCTGGAAAGAGATCAAGTTCGAATTCGAAACCGTGGACAAACTGGACGTGGGCTAAGCCCCGTCCAGCCCGGACGAAGCAAACTGACAGCGAATTGATACGAGGTAAACAATTATGAATACGCAAGAAATGGGTGACTTCCAGACCGTCCAGACACTCGAAACTTTCGGTTTTCTGCCCAGGCTGACCGCTGAGGAAATCCAGGAACAGATCGCGTACATCCTGGCCAATGGCTGGACACCGGCGGTCGAACACGAGCATCCCAGCGGTGCCATGAACCACTACTGGACCATGTGGAAACTGCCGTTCTTCGGCGAAACCAATCTGCAGCACGTGCTGGATGAACTGGAAGCCTGCCACCGGGCCTATCCCGATCATCACATCAAGCTGATCGGTTATGACAGCTACAGCCAGACCCAGGGACACTCCTTTGTGGTTTTCGAAGGACGCTGAGCAAACACAGCAAGAAACGGGACCCGGTAATGTGATCGGGTCCCCGGTTACAAACAAGACTACGAACAACCAGTATCGATGTGACGGGGTTTACGATGGCACAGACTGCACAGAACAACACAGCACGCGCAGCTTCCAAAGCACGACGTGAGGCAATGTCGAGCCGGGGCAAGGCCGCGCTGAATGATACCGACCGTACCCGTGGTGCGCCGGCCCAGCAGACGGCGACGCAGGCCGCGCCGGCCAAACCGGCTGATGCCGAGGCCGGCAAGAGCAGGGGTGACTGTGGTTGCAAGGGCGAAAAGGCCCGCAGTGAAGCTGAAACCGCAACGACGCCGCACACCGATACGGCGAGCAAACTGAAAGTGACGAGCCGCGCCCGGGTGCAGCAGCCGCATATCAAAATGAACAGCAGCCGCGCTGCGTCGCTGGCGCGTCGTCAGGCCATGTCCCAGCGCGGTAAGGCCGGGCTCAACGGTAACGGTATGAGCGAAGCGCAAACCGCGCGCGCCGCCAATCCGAAACTGTCCGGACGTGAACTGGCCAAAAAAGTGCGCGCCGATCGTTGCCGTAACGGCAATACCGGCAAGAAAAAGTCCGAGCCGGTCGGTCGTATGCGCCCGGGCAAGGATTACACCAGCAGTGAAACGGGCGCGGCAACCGATGCCCCCTGGAAAGTGGGCCAGAGCCTGACCGGCCACGGCCAGACCCTGACCGGCACCCTTGTCGGCCGCAGTTCACGGGTAACCGGCAATGAACCGGGCACCTGCAAGAACGTGACCGGCGTGGAATACATCGGTGCCGATCAGACCGAGGCGTTCTGCAGTACCTCGAGCGGCGGCGCGCCGAGCAAGATCACCAGCTCGCAAACCCGTCAGGGGCAGAGCGTCAGTGGTAACAACGTGGGGCGCTCCTCAAACGTCACCGGTGATGAAACCGGGGCCGGGCGCGAACTGACCGGCAGCCAGTACATGCAAAAGGGGAATGGCAAGTCACCGATGAAAGTGGGCACCAGCCAGACCCTGCGCGGTGGCAGTCTGACCGGCACCCAGGTCGGGCGTTCGGAGCGGGTTACCGGTGATGAGCCGGGCACCTGCAAATCGGTTACCGGTGATGATTATGTCGGCCAGGAGCAGTACCAGGGTTTTTGCGGCAAGGCGCCGAAACCGCAGGATCAAAAAGTCGGTTTTACCCAGACATTCCATGGCAGATCCGTCTCTGGCACCCTGACCGGCCGTTCCACGCGCATGACCGGCGATGAACCGGGCACCTGCAAGTCCGTGACCGGCACCCCGTATGCCGGGCTGGAACAGTACAGCAACTATTGCAAGCCGGAAGAGACCAGCCTGGCGAGCGCCCGTTATCGTCAGCAGCGCAGCACGCCCGGTTCAGTGATGACCGGGATTCAGCCGGGCCTGAACGGCCATTTGACCGGCGCCGACAAGGGTCTGTGCGAACCCGTGAGCGGTACGCCGTATGTGGGTGCGGACCAGTACGCCGAGGCCTGTCCGTCGGTACCGGCTGAACCGGGCAGTCCCGATTTTCCGCAGCAACTGGGTGAAACCCCGTGGGGCAAGTTCAGTGTACAGAGCCCGGTACATGCCAGTCAGGGCGACGAGCATTTTGATGTGACCGGCAACCGTTATGAACAGGGCAAGATCACCGGCCCGTTCGGCATGGCTGGCGGCAAGGTGACCGGTACCGAGGAAGCCCGTTTCGGCAAAGGGCATAACGCCGAACCAGCGCCCGCGCCGATGCCGGAAACAGCCCAGCAGGTCCAGGGCCGTGTCAAATCGCGGATCAGTGGTGAAGGGATCGAGGCCGGTTTGAAGATCACCGGCGACGACTGGGATCGCGGTGACCGGGTCACCGGGACCGAAGGCATGACGGCAACCAAGCGTAACCCGACCCGTCAGGGCGGGCGTGCCACCAGCGCCATGCAGATGAAACCGGAGCCGAAACGCAATGAAGATATTCCCGAGCCGATAAGTCCGGTAACCGGCGGCAGTGGGAACACGGAAAAAGGCTCATTCATTACCTATTCCGGAGGCGCCCGCGGTTAATCCCGCGCGATGAATCAGTATGTTGAGTTCACGCCGTCAGTCAAACCGTTCAAACCGCTGGGTGCCGACCGCACCGCCGGGGCGTCCGGGTGCGCGTGGGGCCGAAACAGCCCCGCGCGTAAAGAATGACGATGGTGCGAAGCCGGCAAAACCACGCAATACAACGCGGGTGGCCCGGGTACCGGTCAAAGCGGGCCAGCACCCGCTGGCCAATGCCAGCGAGAACGCGCAGTTGTTTGATTACGAGCAGCGCACCAAAGCGGCTTTTGATGCCGTCGTGCCGACGTTGAAACAGATTTCCGGCCTGCAACACAAGGCCGATTTTGAACGACGCGCCCAGGCGCTGGCGAAGGAACAACTCGGTTTTGAATTACCCGGGGATATCCTGGCCGATGCCTGGGTAACCCAACTGGACATGCGCCGGCTGTTTGCCTGGTGTGTTTTCCAGACGTACCAGCAATTTTGTGATGATTTTTTTGCAAACGACTTCCTGAGTCGTCTGGAAACGGAATTCCAGACTTTTTTAATCGAGTGCGGCTTTCACACACTGGACATCTCACCGTGTGCGGATGGTCGCCTGGCACACGTAATCAGTTATGTATTGCGTCTGCCGCATAAAGTGGTTCGTCGCCGATCCTATGCCGGTGCCATGTTCGATATCGAGGACAGTGTTACGAAATGGACCGAAATGGAATTGCAACGCTTTCGCGAAGGCACGCCGACCAGCGCCGATATGCCCACGCGTTATTTAAAAACCGTGGTCTATCACTTCAGCTCGGGTGATCCCGAGCATGAAGGTTGCGCGGCACACGGCTCCGATGCAGGGCGCGCCGCGCAGGGCGGACTGGAACAGCTCAAAGCGTTTCAGACCGCGGTGGAAAACAGTTTTTGCTGTGGCGCCTCGATCGATCTGATGCTGATCGGGTTGGATACCGACAGCGATGCGATTCGCATCCACATGCCGGATCGCCATGGCGAGATCGATCTCAAGCGTTATCTGGATGCGTCGGAATTGTTTGACGCGACACTGTCGATGAGTCGCGCGCAGGCTGACGAGTATATTTACGGTCAGGTCCGGCAGGCCGGAGGCGAGATGAGTGAGGGCATGCAGAAGCTGATGTCCCATTTACTGATTAACAATGTCTCGCAGATCGAGTATGTGCGCCAGTATCACAATGGTCGTTACCAGGATATTGGTCATGCCGAGCGATTTATCGGCGCCGGTATCGGTTTTGAAGAAGTGCAGTTACGCAATCTGACATATTTTGCATACATGCAAACCGTGGAAGAAGCGGCGGCCGATCTGGATGTGGGGATCAATATATTCAGCAAGCTGAATGTCAGTCACGATCTGCCGGTGCCGATTGTGGTGCGTTTTGACTATCACGGCCAGGTGCCGGGGGCACGCGAGCGGGCCATCGAACATTGCGAACGAGTCGATAATGCTTTGCACGATCGTTATACGGAGCTCGCCACGAAAGGACTGCTGCATACGCTGCGCGTGATTCGCGATTGCGAAGCGGGAGAGCGAATTGAAGTGATGGGTTCGTCAGTAAAAGGACAGGTATTTGAGGAGGCACACTGATGAAGATCTGCCAGGTTGAACGGCCGCTGGTTGCCACCAACCGTATCCCCGGTCTGGAGCACAAGCACATGCAGGTCGTGCGGGACGGCAGTTCAATGCTGGTTGCCGTGGATGCCGTGGGTTGTATTCCCGGTGACTGGGTGATTTGTGTCGGCAGTTCCGCGGCACGGGAAGCGGCGGGCAGCAAGGAGTATCCGAGTGACCTGACGATTGTCGGGATCATCGACCACTGGCCGCCCGAGGGAGAGCGCGCGTAGTGGATATTTTGCAGGTCGAAGCACCGCTGGTTTGTACCCGTCGGGTTGACGGGCTCAAACAGAGCAGTTTGCGGGTGTTGCGCGACGAACAGGGACAACGTCATGTGGCGGTGGATCCGGTCGGCGCACGCCAGGGCAACTGGGTATTCACGGTAAGTGGTTCGGCCGCACGTTATGCCGCTGGTGACTTTGAGATCCTGACTGATCTCACCATTGGCGGGATCATCGATTTCTGGGGGGCTGACGAGACGCGGTCAACCGGGAAGGGCGAGACAACGGAACAGGCGTTGTAGCGATTTTTACAGTTCAACAACCATGTCAACAGAGTAGGAGATAGAAAGATGGCAAACGATAACTACGGCATTGCACTCGGTATGATCGAGACACGCGGGCTGGTTCCCGCCATCGAGGCGGCAGATGCCATGACCAAGGCGGCAGAAGTGCGCATGATCGGTCGTGAATTCGTTGGTGGCGGTTATGTCACTGTTCTGGTTCGCGGCGAAACCGGTGCGGTTAACGCGGCGGTTCGTGCTGGCGCCGATGCCTGTGAACGTGTAGGTGACGGTCTGGTTGCAGCACACATCATTGCCCGTCCGCATCGTGAAGTAGAACCGGTTCTGCCGACAGGTGGTAGTAGCAGTAAAACTGCAGCCTGATTGATAGGCATTGTATTTAACTGACTAAGGAGTAACACACCATGGCCAACGAACACTACGGCATAGCACTGGGCATGATTGAAACGCGCGGGCTGGTGCCCGCCATCGAGGCGGCAGACGCCATGACCAAAGCGGCAGAAGTTCGCCTGCTCGGGCGTGAATTTGTCGGCGGCGGTTATGTCACCGTGCTCGTACGTGGCGAGACCGGTGCGGTAAATGCAGCCGTGCGCGCAGGCGCGGATGCGTGTGAGCGCGTAGGCGATGGCCTGGTGGCTGCTCACATCATTGCCCGTCCGCATCGTGAAGTCGAGCCTATTCTCGGCGATGCCGGTAACGGCACAACGCGTAGTTGAATGATTGGTTGACGCTGACTGATCCGTCGTCATGCTATACGCCAACGCTGATCAACGCGTATTGGGTTATCTCGGTCGGGCCCTGAGTCTGGAACTCTCGGCGGTCCAGCTGTACAGCACCCAGGCACGACTTGTCGCGACCTGGGGGCTGGGCGAGGTATCCAGGCGTTTGAGCAACGAGGCCAGTGAGGAAATGGCGCATGCGGACCGGATTATCGGCCGCATGCTCGCCCTTGGCGTGGCACCCAATGCCTCGCAACTGCGCCCGCCCAAACTTGGCCGCAGCCTGCAGGAACTGTTGCAGCACAACCATGCATTCGAAAACGAACTGATCCGGTTGTATACCGAGGCGACACAGTACTGTGCACGCAGCGGTGACCATGACAACCGGCTGTTTTTTGAAGAACTCCTCGGTGAGGAGCAGGGCCATGCCGCCGAACTGGTGAAATGGCTGAAAGAACTGGAACAACCCGGCGTAACGGTCGACAAGACACGCGCCACTTTTTAACGGAGGCGAACCATGAGTCAACAATGGCAGGAACGTATCCGACCCGCTCGCCTGGAACGGCGTTATGACTTTGCCGATTACCCGAGCCTGCGAGATTTTCTCGATCGCGCCGCGGATGTCTCCGAGCGTGAAGGTTTGTATCCCGACATGGGCTTCGGTCGTGACTATGTCAACGTGACCATCCATGCCGATGAAGAAAGCAATGAGCTGGGCGAACAGCAACGCCGTCTGGCTGCCGAATACGATGCCTTGCTTGATCAAGAGCAAGGGACGCACTAGGGGACGGCAGAATGTCGGTTATCGCTCTGGTGGGAAACAAAGGCGGTGCCGGCAAGACAACATTGTCCATCAATCTGGCCGTGGCACTGGCCGAACAGGCGGACACCGTATTGATGGATGCCGATCCGCAGGGCTCTTCGGTGCAATGGAAAGTGATCGGCGATAGCCGGTTACCCGTGGTTGTCGCCGGCGAGACGCTGGACGAGGCTATCGCCACAATGGCGCGGCAATATCATCATGTGATTGTGGATTGTCCACCTTCGGTCCAGGCCCCACAGACCCATGAAGCACTGCAGGCCTGCGATGTGGCCCTGATACCGGTACAACCCTCGCCGGTCGATCTGTGGGCGACGGTGCATATCGAACAAGCCATTAAGCAGGCGAAACAGGTCAATGCGCAACTATCGGCCTGGTTGATTATCAATCAGCTGGAGCCCCGCACCACCTTATCGCGACTGGTGCGCGAAGCAGTGGCCGAAATCGATATACCGGTTGCCGAAACACCAATTCGTCGCCGTGCCATTTATCGCAGTAGCATACTGGAAGGCAAAAGCGTGTACGACATGGGACGTCGGGGTATTGATGCGGTGAGCGAACTCAATCAATTGATTCGGGAGGTAGTACCCTCATGAGCGAGAGTGACAAGACACGGCAAAAGCTGGTGGACTCCATGCGCAAGACCAAGTCAGATTCTGCGGACAAAGCCCAGTCGAACCCGACGTCCGGGAAAACAGAGCCTGAAAAAACACCACCTGCCGCTTCAGGCAATAAAGCCGATAAGACAGTGAAAAAGACAGCAAAAACAAAACCGGAAAATTCCGGCGCTGCTGACCCCTATCAGTCCAGGCAAAGGCGGGTCTGGCCGGATTGAGCGTTTTGTATCGCCAGCCATCAATTCGTTATCGGTACATTGTCGGCCAGATGATGTGTTGTACACAGCACATACCTGAAATGAAAAGCAAACAAAGAGGGTTAAACGATGTCGGCTCTCAGCAGGGGGAGGCATTTCTTTGGTGCTGCATACTGTTCCGGATTTCAGTCACCGGCGTAATTGCGCCTCAAAGCAGATCGCCCGGACACAAGTCGGCTTTGCCAAAGGTGTGATCTGTGCATCTTTTTCTCCGAGAAGCCCCACGGCCGACAGCTTCACCAGTCATGAAGTTTGTTAGAGATGCCGGTTTTCGCCAAGGCAGTACCGAGCGTAATTAATGATTTTGAAGTGATGGAGTAACCCCTGTTATGCAGGCATGGTTGACTACGTTGTTCCCTTTCCTGCGCTGGTTCCCCATGAACCGCGAGATAATACGCGCGGATCTGATCGCGGGGATCACAGTCGCCCTGGTACTGGTGCCGCAGAGCATGGCCTATGCCCAGCTGGCTGGCCTGCCGGTGGTTTACGGGTTATATGCGTCGTTCGTGCCGGTGATTGTGGCATCCCTGTGGGGCTCATCCAGCCAGCTGCACACCGGGCCGGTGGCCATGCTCTCTTTGATGTCGGCCGCGGCATTGATCCCCCTTGCCAGTCCGGGCAGCGCTGAATTTATCGAACTGTCTGTCATGCTGGCCCTGATGGTTGGCATTCTACGCCTGGCGCTGGGTCTGTTCCGACTCGGGGCGATTGTTAATTTACTCTCCAGTCCGGTGATCGTTGGCTTCACCAATGCCGCGGCATTGATCATTGGCCTGTCGCAGTTGAACAAGGTCGTCGGTGTCCCCTTCCCGCGTGGGGACTCTTATCTGATGGATCTGTGGCGGGTATTCGAACAGCTTCCGCATCTTCACATCCCGACACTGCTGTTTGCCGTTGCGGCTTTTTTTCTGATGGTCGCTCTCAAGAAGAAGCTGCCTTCGTTGCCGGGAGTACTCATTGCCGTGGCGGTGACCACATTGGTGAGTGCGTTTGTCTCCTATGAGAACAGACAGATGGTCGGTTTGGAACAGATACAGGATGAGACGGTTGCCGCGAAAATGGCGACTTTCGCGCAAAGTGAACAGCGTATCGCCGGGTTGACGGATGAAATTGCCAGCCTCAACCAGCGGGCCAAAAAGCTCGAGGAGCAGGGTGAGTTGCCCGCGATCGAGCAGGCTGCCTCACTGCGTGCCGATATTCAGGTTCGCCGACATGAGCTGAGACAACTGAAAAAAGACAATATCCGACGCCTGATCGATCTGCATAAAGTCCGGCTACAGGGGGTTAAAACCGATAACGGACAATGGACGTTCCTTCCCTATGAAAGCGCTCCATCCAACATCGAGGGCGACGAAAAAACCTGGCGCTTCAATGGCGTCGATGGTAAGGAGATTGTATTGTCTGCCGGTGGTGCTGTTGTCGGAACGATTCCGGAAGGCCTGCCGCAGTTCGAGGTGCCTGCTCTGCGATGGGATCTCATACTGACCTTGTTGCCGGCAGCGCTGGTTATGGCGCTGATTGGGTTTATGGAGGCGACCTCGATTTCCAAGGCCATAGCCAGTACTACCGGTGAAAGAGTCAATACCAACAAGGAGCTGGTCGGGCAGGGGCTGGCCAATATTGCCGGCAGTTTTTTCAGTTCCTATACGGTCAGCGGTTCATTCTCTCGCTCGGCAGTGGCCGCGAGAACCGGCGCGAAAACCGGACTGTTTTCAATTATCAGTGCGATTGCGGTGGTGCTGGTGTTGCTGTTTTTTACCACTTACCTCTACCACCTCCCACAGGCCGTGCTGGCCGTGATCGTGATGATGGCAGTATTCAGCCTGATCAAGATCGAACCGCTGCGTCATGCCTGGCGAGTCGACAGGGTCAGCGCACTGATCGGTGTCATTACATTTTTCGCCACGTTGCTGATGGCGCCCGCGCTGGCCAACGGCATCTTGCTGGGGATCGGGCTGACCGTCCTGCATTATTTCATCCGCATAATGCGGCCCCGAGCCGAGATTGTTGCACCGAAGCCGGATGGCACACTGGGCGGCATCGAGGCTCACGGGTTAAAGCCGGTCAGCGAGGTATATGTTCCGGTACGTTTCGATGGTTCCCTGACATTTATTAATGTGGCTTATTTCGAGGACATCATCCTCGAAGCCCTGCGTGATTTTCCCAAAGGGCGAGTGATTCTCGTAATCGGTAGCAGCATCAATGAAATTGACGCTTCCGGGGAAGAAAAAATCCGGGAAGTGGCCGGTCGTCTTCGCGAGGTGGGCGTGGAACTGATGTTCAGCGGTCTGAAACACCAGGTTATGCAGGTGATCCAGTCCAGTGGCCTGGTCGATGAGCTGGGCAGAGAGGCCTTTTTCCCCGACAAACAGACTGCTATGCAAGTCCTGCAAAAGCGTTTCGACGAGAGTGCGCTGCCTTTTCCGGAGCGGGAGAGTCGCCCCTATCGTGGCGGCAGTCTTGCCAGCCATCTTTTATGAGGTGAAATATGCCCCGACGTGTAGACAAGTCAAAGCGCGCGCGATATAAGAACGGAGAAATGGCCAATGCCTCTGATTATACCTATACGCCGCCTGGTGCTATACCGGATTTTCTGATCCGTCATGCCACTCTGCGTCAGTTGCAGGTGTTTGAAACGATTGTCCGGCTGGGCAGTTTTACCCGTGCGGCCGAGGAGTTGTTTCTGACCCAGCCCACCGTTTCGATGCAGATCAAGAAATTAACCGATGTCATCGGCCTGCCGCTATTCGAGCATGTCGGGCGCAATGTCGAGCCGACCGAGGCCGGGCTGGAGCTGTATGAGGCATGCCGGGGTATTTTTCAGGTCATGGCGAACCTGGAAATGAAGATTTCCGACCTCAAGGGCATGCGTCGCGGGCGTCTGCGTCTGGGCGCAATCACGACCGCCAAATATTTCGCCCCGGAGGTTTTGGGTGAATTCAGCGCCCTGTACCCGGGCATCGACGTGGCGCTGAAGGTGACCAATCGCGACCGAATCATTGAGCGCATGCGCACCAACGAAGACGACCTGTACATTATGGGGCAGGCGCCTACCGATGAGATGGAGATGGTCGCTTTTCCGATTGCGCCCAATCCCCTGGTGGTCATGGCGCCGCGGAATCATCCGCTGGTCGGCGAAAAGAATATTTCCCTGGAGCGGATTACCGAGGAACCCTTTATCCTGCGTGAGCCGGGTTCGGGCATTCGCGATGCCATGTTACGCAAGTTCGACGAACACAAATTGCGGCCCAGAGTTAAAATGGAACTGGGGAGTAACGAGGCGATCAAGCATGCCATCGTGGGCGGACTCGGTCTGTCGGTACTGTCGTTACATACCTTGACGCTCGAAGGTATCGATGGACCGGTCGCCATTCTTGATGTGGAAGGCTTTCCCATCATGCGTCAATGGTATCTGGTCTATCCCAGGGCCAAGGAGCTGTCACTGGTGTCCAGGGCATTCGTCGACTTTGCCAGGGAACTCGAGCCGCAGATGCGCGAACGCATCATTACTATGTGGCCGGAGGTAACTCAGTATTTGACCAAACAAGACACCGCGGCGTCCGAAAAAGCCACCTCACGCAAGACCAAACGCATCTGAATACTGGCTAATCCCGTAGGTCACGCTGGCGTTAGCCTGCGTGACACCCCTGCCGATACACTGAATGTCAGGTGGCGCTGCGCGCAACCTGACCTGCGCCTTCAACCAAAAAAACACCTCACCCAGGAAAAAACCGCCTGCTTCGGCTTGCTATTGATTAAACTATTAATGCGTTATCAGTAACTTGATCCCCTGAGTTCAGGAGGCCCTGGCCTGTTGATAATCGAGGATCAGTGCCGGTTGTGTGTAGCGGGGCTCTGGCAGAGATTCGGCGGGAGGCGGTGCCTGATGGTCGGGGGTATGAATCCAGTAGATAAAATGAGATTCGGGGCGAACTTTTTCGGCATACAATCTAACCGGATGTAGGGGATAATTCAGTCGACAGGCCAGGATCGCCTCGTTGAGTGATCTGGCGTTCTGCAGGGCAAAGAACGGGCTTTGCCATTGATGCCAGCCAAGCGTGTTGTCCGAGGTTGATACGCCATATTGAATACGGACAATCCAGTCTCCCCGGAGGCTGTGCTGCACGAGGTTCTCTACCTTGTTAAACAGGGCCAGGCAAGTCAATTTAATGTAGTAGCTATCCAGTTGCATAAGCAGTGCCTCATGTAATTACCGTACGTGTTACGCGGTTACCTGTCTGACGGCGTTAAAGTCATCGTAGTATTGTTCGATATTCAGTCGGGTTAATCCCGAGTGTTATACTTGGGTAAAATGAGAGTACCGTGGTGGCGGGGGATTAGGAAGGGTCTTTTGGATTGTTTATTTCTATAAAAGTATCGATCAATATCTATGTATAGTTGCTTTGCTCAAGTCCCTTTGAATAACCTGTTATTCCATCGTGCAACAAGGCGATAGGACACTGAGAATCATGATTCGATGTCGTACCTGATTCATTAAGCATTCGCTAATACGTGACAAGCAGAACAACAACACTCAAAAGCCATCTTATGTCTCAACGTAACAAGGACCTCACCACCAGCCTGCACGATTTGATTACCGGTGATGAAGATGCTCGCGTTTGCAAGGATATATCTGATTCAGCATGCAACGATCAGCCGCGTAATTTTTTCGCTTACCTGATCGCCAACCTGCTGGGAAAAATTGCCGATGAAATTGCCAGTGCACGATTGATTCTGCCCTGGTTGCTGGCCAGTGTGGGTGCGCCGGCGGCCTTTACCGGTTTTCTGGTGCCGATTCGCGAGGCGGGGGTGCTGCTGCCGCAACTGGTGGTGGCGGCTATCATCCGTCGCATGGCGATTCGCAAGACAGTCTGGCTGCTGGGAGCGGGATTATCCGGGATCGCGCTGGCGTTGATGGCGGTGGCGACGGGGAACCTGTCCGGGATTGCGGCCGGCTGGGCGATACTGGGGCTGCTGATTGTGTTCTCGCTGGCGCGCGGCCTGTGTTCGGTCTCGGCCAAGGATGTGCTGGGCAAGACGGTTTCCAAAGGCAAGCGCGGCACCCTGATGGGCTGGAGCGCCGGCATCTCCGGCCTGGCGGTGCTGGGTATCGGGGTCTATGTGGAATGGTTCGCGGGTGACGCACCGCTGACAATGCTGGCCTGGCTGCTGGCGGGCGGGGCATTGTTGTGGTTTATCGCGATGGGGTTTTTTGCGGCGATTCGCGAGCAGCCCGGCGCCACCGAAGGCGGCGGGAATGCCCTGAGCGTGGCGCTGCAAAGTTTTGGCCGGCTGAAAAGCGATTCGCTGTTCCGTGATTTTGTGATCGGCCGGGCGCTGCTGTTGAGCGTGGCGCTGGCACCGCCCTTTTACGTCCTGCTGGCACAGCAACATACCGCGGAGGGGTTGGTCGGGCTCGGGATGCTGATTATCGCCAGCGGCATCGCCGGCAGCCTCAGCTCCCCGGTGTGGGGCAGATTGAGCGACTACTCCAGCCGGCTGGTGATGGTGATCGCCGCGCTGGCCGCCGGGGTGCAGGGGATCCTGCTCTATGGCCTGGTGGAGGCCGACTCGCCCTGGATCGACAGCCCCTGGTTGTATGCCGGGCTGTTTTTGACCCTGAGCGTCTTCCACGGCGGGGTGCGCCTGGGGCGCAAGGTTTACCTGGTGGACATGGCCACGGCCGATACCCGGGCGATCTACGTGGCCCTGAGCAATACCCTGATCGGCATCGCCATGCTGGCGGGCGGCGTAATCGGGGTGCTGGCCGATGTGCTCGACGTGCAGACGGTGATCCTGTTGCTGGCATTTTTGAGCCTGCTGGCGGCAATCTGGGCGCTGGGCCTGCCTGAGGTGACAAAAGAATAATGTTGAATTTTTTAGTGTTTAATTTTGAATTTGAAGGTCTCGGTCAGCGCTTGCGGTCGGCGTCACCAGATAAATGGATCCGCGGTTGCAGGCCCTGTCGCGGTCGAAGTCTCTCTCGGCAGTCGCTTCGACCATCCCTGGTCTCTCGCGACACTTGTACTTCCTGTACATCGTCCTGCCTTCCGTGGCAGAGCCCACCCCGTGAGCAAAGCGAGTGCTTTGGGTGTTAGCACTTCCCTGTGCGTCGCCCGCTCCTACACATAAAACCGGTTACCGGCACAGCCCCGTAGGAGCGCCCCGCGGGCGCGAATCTCGAACCAAAGGCCGGTCGCGGTCGAAGCCCGCTCCTACACACATAAAACCGGTTACCGGCACAGCCCGTAGGAGCGCCCCGCGGGCACGAATCTCGAACCAAAGGCCGGTCGCGGTCGAAGCCCGCTCCTACACACATAAAACCGGTTACCGGCACAGCCCCGTAGGAGCGCCCCGCGGGCGCGAATCTCGAACCAAAGGCCGGTCGCGGTCGAAGCCCGCTCCTACACATAAAACCGGTTACCGGCACAGCCCCGTAGGAGCGCCCCGCGGGCGCGAATCTCGAACCAAAGGCCGATCGCGGTCGAAGTCTCTCTCGGCAGTCGCTTCGACCATCCCTGGTCTCTCGCGACACTTGTACTTCCTGTACATCGTCCTGCCTTCCGTGGCAGAGCCCACCCCGTGAGCAAAGCGAGTGCCTTTGGGTGTTAGCACTTCCCTGTGCGTCGCCCGCTCCCATATACCCGCCTTTTGATTTATCCACAGAACTCCCCGGGGGAACCAACCCCATGTGGGAGCGCCCCACGGGCGCGAACCAGATTGAGGCGGGTTTTCCGCTGATTGACCTGCGCCCTGTTAAATTCCCCTGCCAGAAAATCCTGATATTTCAATAACCTGGGAAAACATAAAATAATGATAGGTATTGACTATCGATACAATATAAACAAACGATTTTATATATCATCAAGCGGCCCCGATAATGATTCCCGTAGAGAGCAAACACCCTGTTCCAGGGAGGACAAGGCGATGAGCAAGACAATGAGTTTTGCAGCAGTGCATTTCACGGTGGCATTCACCGTCGGTTATGCCATGACCGGCAGCGTGCTGGTGGGCGGGGCTCTGGCGCTGGTCGAGCCGGCCATCAATACCGTCGCCTATCACATTCATGAACAGGTGTGGGCGCGGTTTAAATCGGCAAAGCCTGACAGTCCCCGTGACGCGCTGCCGCAAGTATAAACAAATTTTTTAATCCACTTTATTAACTGAAACAGAAGGAGCAATACCTATGTTAGAGAACAAAGAAGGTCAGAACATTCCGCAGGTGACTTTCCGTACCCGTCGGGATCATGAATGGGTCGATGTCAGCAGTGACGATATCTTCAAGGGCAAGACCGTGGTGGTCTTCGCACTGCCGGGCGCCTTTACCCCGACCTGTTCCTCCACCCATGTGCCGCGCTACAACCAGTTGACCCCCGCACTGAAAGAACAGGGCGTGGACGATGTGATCTGCGTGTCGGTTAACGATGCCTTCGTCATGAACGAATGGAAGAAGGAGCAGAATGCCAGCAATGTGACATTCCTGCCCGACGGTAACGGCGACTTCACCCGTGGCATGGGCATGCTGGTACCCAAGAGCGACCTGGGTTTCGGTGAACGCTCCTGGCGTTATTCCATGCTGGTCAAGGACGGCGTGATCGACAAGATGTTCATCGAGCCGGACGTGCCGGGCGATCCCTTCGAGGTCTCCGATGCCGATACCATGCTCGAATACATCGCGCCGAATGCCAGCAAGCCGCTGAATGTGACCGTGTTCAGCCGTGAAGGCTGCCCCTACTGTGTTCGCGCCAAGGGCATGCTGCGCGATGCCGGCATCGACTTCGAGGAACTGGTCCTCAACCGCGACTTCAGCGAAGGCACCATCCGCGCGGTTTCCGGTGAAGCGACCGTGCCACAGGTGTTCATCAACGGTGAACGCATCGGCGGCTCCGAAGCGCTGGAAGCATACCTACGCGCAGCGTAACGCTGCGCAGGGCCAAGTAACGAGGGACGAGGTACGAGGGCTAAAACCTCCGGCCCTCGTCACTCGTACCTCGGACCAGTATCGGTCTGCAGAGACGCGTTACGCGTAATAAGGTTTCAATTTAACGACGATATTTAAAGGATGTGCCATGCATTATGACTTAATCGTAATCGGCGGCGGCAGTGGCGGCCTGGCTGTGGCCGGCCGCGATCGGTATATTCGCAATATCAATGACTACTGGAAAACGAGATGCACAAGCAGGGTATTCATGTGCAGACCGGCTTTCAGGTCTCGGCCCTGTCCGACAGTGCCGAAGGGGTCGTGATCGGCGGCAAGGACGGTCGCAGCCTGGCCGCGTTCGATACGGTGATCTGGGCCGTGGGCCGCGCGCCCAATACCCGTGAACTGAACCTGGAAGCCGCCGGGGTGACCATGGCGCGCAACGGCATCGTGCCGGTGGATAATTTTCAGAACACCAGTGTGCCGGGGATCTATGCCATCGGCGACATTACCGGCAAAATACCACTGACGCCGGTAGCGATCGCGGCCGGACGGCGACTGGCCGAGCGGCTGTTCAATCACAAGCCGTTCAGCCGGGTGGAGTACGACAACATCCCCAGTGTGGTGTTTGCCCATCCACCGATCGGCGCGGTCGGGCTCACCGAAGCCCAGGCGCGCGAGCGTTATGGTTGCGAAGTGACGGTGTATAAAACCGGGTTCACACTGATGCGTTACGCGCTGAATGACCACGGTACGGCCACGGCTATGAAACTGGTCTGCGCCGGCAAGGACGAGCAGGTAGTCGGGATCCACCTGATCGGCGACGGCGTGGACGAGATGCTGCAGGGCTTTGCGGTGGCGGTGAAAATGAAAGCCACCAGGGCCGACTTCGACAGCACCATCACCATTCACCCGACCAGCAGCGAGGAGCTGGTGACGCTCAGGCAGCCGGAGTCAAGTCATGACATAGAAGATAAAACGCATGACGTGGATGCCGGCAACGAGTGGAAGGCCGTAAGCTAATTGACCTGTCTTACAGGGGTGTACATCACCCCTGGTTCTTTTAACCCAATGTCAGGTAGCGCGATGCGCAACCTGACCTGCATCGTCGCGCACGATTGTGAAATGGTTATTTAGTTGGGCAGGGTGCGTCCTGCGCACCGCATCCTGGATACCCGGATAATGGTGCGTAGAACGCACCCTATCCCTAAATGTGAGTCACTAGGACACGAAGCGTGAAAAATCTATATCTTGGTGTCTTCGCGTCTTGGTGGTTATTCTTTATTTAGTCGCCAGCCACGGCCTTCTGGATCAAGGGCACCAGCGGCTCGGGCAGTTGGATATTCCCGGCCAGAGCGAACTGTTGCGCCTCGGGTGACATCTTGTTCCAGGTCTTGCGGATGATGTCGATCCACTTCTCTTCGGAGTATTCCGGGTGCTTGTTGGCGAACGCCAGCATGTAATGCTCGATAAACACCAGATCGGTGACATCTTCGAGTAACTGGGTATCGGGGTTGCTTTTCAGGCCGCGCTTGGCGACGGCTTTTTTGACCCGTTCGATAAATTCTTCATCATAGCCGGCCTGGGCCAACAGTTCGCCGGCGGTTTCGGCGTGGAACTTGTACAGGTCACTGCGCCATTTGAGATAGCCCTTGCGATCCATGGGATAGGCGTCGCGCGGTGATTTCCAGCGCTGGATATGCTGGGCGCGAATCGCCAGTTTCGGGGCATCATCGGCATCGGGGGCATAACGTTCCTGCATGTCGCTCATGCGGTGGGAATAGAGCAATTCTTTTGGCCACTCCTTTTCACCATCGGACTCCATGTTGGGATCTTCACGGTTGGCATTATCGATCAGTTCGACAGCCTTCTCATACAGCGATTGCGACATAACATGCCTCCGTTAAATACAGGTTGTTCATAGCCGGTTAGAAACGATACTGGCAGTTAAACGGTTACGGCATTGGCGCTGGCACCAGCGCCAGAGGGCAACAGAACGGTTAACGCCGGTAATGTGGAGTCAGAAATACTTCTTTATAGTGACCCGAAAGTCCAACTATACCAGTTTCCGGATCAGTCTTTCAGCCATTTGCTGATGTCGGGGAGGTTATGGCCGTAGAAAAGCACCCGGTTGTCAGGGCTGACCAGCACGAGTGTCGGGGTGCCGACGACATGATAGTCCTCGGCGACATCAAGGTTATCGAGACGATCGGCCAGCACGAGATATTTGAGACCGTTGCTCTGCGCATATTCACGTACTTCCTGCGCATACTCGCCGGCGATATTGATCGCCGCCACCGTCAGGCCACGGTCATGATATTGATCGTGCAGCGCGTTGAAGTCGGAAATATGCGCATAGCAGTAAACACATTCGGTCGCCCAGAACACCAGCAGCACATGCCCCTGCTGTGTCAGGGAGTCCAGCGAGACCTTGTCACCTTCAAGACTGGTCAGTTCAAACCCCGGCGCCGTCTGCCCGACCCGGTGCCCCGTTTCGGCATATGACGAAGTGCAGGATATAAAAAGAAGAAAAATGGAAAGGAGAGAGCGAGGTAACAAAGTCATATTTGTACTCCGGAATGTCCGGGGCAAGTTGTTTTCCTCGTAACTCGCCCCTCGTACCTCGTCACTGTATTTATGGTGGGCCCGCCAGGACTCGAACCTGGGACCAAGGGATTCACAATCTCACGATATTTCTATCGCGTGCGGACTATCTCATCACCCTCGACAGCTATTGAATAGCTCGTTAGGGTGCGGGACGCTCGAAGCCTGTTATTAAGAGCACTCGGTTCCGAGGAACCCGCTCCCAGGTAGTCTCTGCACCTTCCGGCGGTGTACCGCCGGCTTGGCTCAGGGTTGCCATCAGTCCCACCGGCGTGGCTGTAAGGTTCCCCTGAATTCATCCCGTTCATTTCATGCCTTTCGGCATGAACGCACCTTTTTGATGAGTCCCCTGCTCTAACCAACTGAGCTACAGGCCCAATAAGACTGGAAGTATAACGAAAAAAGGCCGCCCGGGGTATCGGGACGGCCTTTCTGGTGACGGCATTCGCCGGGTTTATTCGTAGTCGAGGAAGCTGCGCAGGTGATCCGAGCGGGTCGGGTGACGCAGTTTGCGCAGTGCCTTGGCTTCGATCTGGCGAATGCGCTCACGAGTGACATCGAACTGTTTGCCGACCTCTTCCAGGGTATGGTCGGTGTTCATGTCGATCCCGAAGCGCATGCGCAGTACTTTGGCCTCGCGCGCGGTCAGTCCTTCCAGTACACCCTGCACGGTTTCCATCAGGCCACTGGAGGTGGCGTGGTCCATCGGTGACAACACGTTGAGGTCCTCGATGAAGTCGCCCAGGTGGGAATCCTCGTCGTCGCCGATCGGGGTTTCCATGGAGATCGGTTCCTTGGCGATCTTCAGCACCTTGCGCACCTTGTCTTCGGGCATTTCCATGCGTTCGGCCAGCTCTTCGGGCGTCGGTTCGCGGCCCATCTCCTGCAGCATCTGCCGCGAGATGCGGTTGAGCTTGTTGATGGTTTCGATCATATGCACCGGAATACGAATGGTGCGGGCCTGGTCCGCGATGGAGCGGGTGAT
The DNA here is from genome assembly GCF_034522235.1 of Thiohalophilus sp. Taxonomy (NCBI): domain Bacteria; kingdom Pseudomonadati; phylum Pseudomonadota; class Gammaproteobacteria; order Thiohalomonadales; family Thiohalophilaceae; genus Thiohalophilus; species Thiohalophilus sp. Next base: position 418,945 of record NZ_JAXHLN010000003.1, read on the forward strand.
GGCCTGACGAATCCACCAGGTGGCGTAGGTCGAGAACTTGTAACCGCGACGGTATTCGAATTTGTCGACCGCTTTCATCAGGCCGATGTTGCCTTCCTGGATCAGATCCAGGAACTGCAGCCCGCGGTTGGTGTACTTCTTGGCGATGGAGATCACCAGGCGCAGGTTGGCCTCAACCATCTCTTTCTTGGCACGGCGGGCCTTGGCTTCGCCAATGGACATCTTGCGGTTGATATCCTTGACTTCGGAAATGGTCAGGCCGCAGATCTCCTCGATGGAGGCGAGCTTTTGCTGGGCACGCAGGATATCGTCCTTGTGCGCCAGCAGGACCGGCGAGTATTTGGTGTCGGCTTCAATCTGTTGTTCCAGCCACTCGGGCTTGGCTTCATTCTCGGGGAACGAGGTGATGAATTCCTTGCGCGGCATGTGTGCGCGATCCACGCAGATGTCCATGATGACTTTTTCATGGCTGCGAATACGATCGATCAGTTCGCGCATGGCCAGAACCAGGCTGTCCACGACCTTCTGGGTCAGTTTGAGCTGCATGACCTGTTCGACCAGCTCGTCGCGATGCCTGGCGGTTTTCTTGTCGCGATGGCCGTATTTGCGGGTCGAGGTCACCAGCTTCTTATGGATCTTGCGAATGTTCTCGAAACGCTGACGCGCCTCTTCGGGATCCGGGCCGGTATCGACTTCCTCGGCATCATCATCGTCGCTCTCGGTCGCGGCGGCGTTGGCGTCGACCGGGGTATGGGTCGGAATTTCATCCGGCGCATTGGGATCGATAAAGTCGGTAATCAGATCGGTCAGTTTCATTTCGCCGGCGTCGACCCGGTCCCACAGCAGCAGCAACTGGCTGGCGGTTTCGGGGTACATGGTCAGCGCGGAGAGCATCTGGTTGAGGCCGTCTTCGATGCGCTTGGCGATCTCGATTTCGCCGGCGCGGGTCAGCAGTTCCACCGCACCCATCTCGCGCATGTACATGCGCACGGGATCGGTGGTGCGACCGAACTCGCTGTCGACCGATGCCAGCGCGGCGGCGGCCTCTTCGGCGGCGTCTTCGTCCACCTCGGTGGTGGTCTCCAGAATGGTATCCGCGTCGGGGGCTGCCTCGTAGACGACGATACCCATATCGTTGATCATGGCAACGATATCTTCGATCTGCTCGGGGTCGACAATATCATCGGGCAGGTGGTCGTTGACCTCGGCATAGGTCAGAAAACCCTGTTCTTTACCCTTGGCAATCAACGACTTGAGCTGAGATTGCTGTTGAGTTAAATCCATCGCTTCGGCTTTTGCAGGCTTCATTTAGTCAGATCCCAAAATAGCAGCGTAAAACCATCCAATTTTACACTAATTTGCCCGATTTTCCAGGTAATCGGGACAGGTTTACATAAGGTGGCTGCCCCTATATGACGGCACAGCCCCCCGATTTATTTAATTTTTTTCTGAAAAAGACATCAGTGGAACAGCTGGCTGGACAGTTGCCGGATTTCGACCTTCTCCTCCGGCGAGAGGTTACCGTGGTTGGACTTGGCCATCAGCATGTCGTAGCGGGACTCCAGCCGGTGGCGATCCAGGGCCTCGATAGCGGCCGTAAATTCCTGTTTCAGGCTCGCGGTGTCGTCAATTTCCGGCTGCCAGGCGGCCAGCTTTTCCAGGGGCCGGATGTGTTCCGACTCGCGCCAGCGTTCCAGCAGGGCGCTGGTGGTTAGATTGGGGTGATGGTGCAAAGTTTCAAGCAGATCAATCAATAAATCGATCCCCGGCATCTCCAGCTGGCTGAAACGCCGGGGATCCCCGGCCTCGGCGGCCAGGCCCGGGTCGTGCAGCAGCCGGGCCAGGGCGCGACGTACCGGCGAGAAGGTCTGCCGCTCCTGACCGCCGCCGCGGGCCGCCCGGCGGGGCGGCGCGGCCGGGGCGGACTCGGTGCCGCGTTTGCCCCGACTTTTTGTCTGGTTGAGGGCGGTTTCGATCCGGCTCTCGTCGATCCGGGCCAGCTGCGCCAGCTGGCTGATCATCATCTGCCGGTAAACCCCCGGCGGCAGCCTGGCCAGCAGCGGCCGGGCCTGCTCCACCAGATTGGCCCGGCCGTCGATGGAGGCGGTGTCATTCTGTGTGCTCAGCGAGTTGAACAGGTAGTCGGAGAAGGGCGCGGCACGGCGGATCAGCTGCTCGAATTCGGCCTTGCCGGCGCTGCGTACCAGCGTGTCGGGATCCTCGCCCTCGGGCAGGAACAGGAACCGGATCTGGTGCCCCTCGCGCATCACCGGCAGGGCGTTTTCCATCGCCCGCCAGGCGGCGTCGCGCCCGGCGCGATCGCCGTCGAAGCAGAACACCACCTCGGACGTGACCTTGAACAGCTGTTGCAGGTGATCGGCGGTGGTGGCCGTGCCCAGGGTGGCGACCGCGTAGCGGATATCGAACTGGGCCAGCGACACCACGTCCATATAGCCTTCCACCACCAGCAGCCGGGGAATCTGGCGCAGCGCCTGGCGCGCCTCGTACAGGCCGTACAGCTCGCGGCCCTTGTGAAATAGCGGGGTTTCAGGCGAGTTCAGATATTTCGGTGAATCTTCGTCAGAGAGGACCCGGCCGCCGAAGGCGATGGTGCGTCCGCGCCGGTCCCGGATAGGGAACATGATGCGGTGGCGAAAGCGGTCGTAGCGCTTGCCCTCGTCTTTTTCGATCAGCATCCCGGTGGTGACCAGCTGTTTCTGGCGTTCGGCGGCGGTGCCGAGTTTTTTCAGCAGATTGTCCCAGCCCGGCGGAGCATAGCCGATACCGAATTCGACGGCGATCTGGCCGCTCAGGCCCCGGCCCTTGAGGTAGTCCACTGCCGCCTGGCGCTGCGGGTGGTCGCGCAATTGCTGGCGATAATAGTCATCCGCCTGCTGCATCAGGGCATAGAGATCGTCCGTATCGCGGCTGGCCTGGCGATCCTGCGCCGTGGAGCGCCCGCCCTCGTAGGGCACGTTCATCCCGGCATTGCGGGCCAGCTCCTCGACCGCCTCGGGGAAGGCCAGATGCTCGTATTCCATCAAAAAGCCGATGGCGGTGCCGTGGGCACCGCAGCCGAAGCAGTGATAGAACTGCTTGTTCTGGCTGACGGTGAACGAGGGGGTTTTCTCGTTATGAAACGGGCAGCAGGCCTTGTACTCGTGGCCGGCCTTTTTCAGCGGCACGCGCGCGTCGATCACATCGACAATGTCGATGCGGCTCATCAGCTCGTCAATGAAGGATTGGGGGATCAAGGCCATGCTGCTGATTGTACAGCACAGACACAGGGCCGAGGGACGAGTTACGAGGGACGAGGTAAAGGGGGGTGGCGGATTGCTGCAGGAGCGCTTCCAGCGCGATGGCGGGATTTACCCGGGTCGGCTTATCGCGGCGCAGCCGCTCCTACAGGGAAAGCGGTCGTTCAGGAAAGTTCGGTAGGTCACGCTGGCGTTAGTCTGCGTGACACCCCTGCCGATACGGCGAATGTCAGGTAGCGCTGCGCGCAACCTACGCCCGGGTACCGGAAAAAAGGGGGCGGATTGCTGTAGGAGCGCTTCCAGCGCGATGGCGAGATATGCCCGGGCCGCTTATCGCGGCGTAGCCGCTCCTACAGGGAAAGCGGTCGTACAGTCCTGCAGGTCACGCTGGCGTTAGCCTGCGTGACACCCCTGGCGATACGGCGAATGTCAGGTAGCGCTGCGCGCAACCTACGCCTGGTCGGGAAAAAGGGGTGGCGGCGTGTTGTAGGAGCGCTTCCAGCGCGATGGCGGGATTTACCCGGGCTGCTTATCGCGGCGCAGCCGCTCCTACAGGGAAAGCGGTCGTTCAGGGAAGGCGGTCGTTCAGGAAAGTTTGGCTTTGATCAGCGCGGAAACCTGGCCCATGTCGGCGCGGCCGGCCAGTTTGGGTTTGAGCAGGCCCATGACCTTGCCCATCTCTTTCATTTCGCTGGCGCCGGTCTGGCTGATGGCGTCGTCGATCAGAGCGGTGATTTCGGTCTCGGAGAGCTGGGCGGGCATGTATTCCTGGATGACGACCCGTTCGGCCTTCTCCTTGTCCGCCAGGTCGCTGCGACCGGCATTGTCGTACTGTTCGATGGAGTCTTTGTGCTGCTTGATCATCTTCTCCAGCACATTGAGGATCTGATCGTCATTGAGCTCGATGCGCTCGTCGACTTCCTTTTGCTTGATGGCCGCCGTGATCAGGCGCAGGGTGCCGAGGCGCTCCCTGTCCTTGTTGCGCATCGCTGTCTTGACGTCGTCATTGATGCGCTGCTTGAGAGATGGTTCGCTCATACCGGTTTGTCAGGTAACCCGCCCGGAAAACCGGACGGTAAGTGAGGGATCAATACAGGCGTTTCAGACGGGAGCGTTCGCGAGACAGTTTCTTCTGGTGGCGCTTGACCGCGGCAGCCAGCTTGCGCTTACGCACGGCGGTCGGCTTCTCGTAGTATTCGCGACGGCGAACTTCAGAGAGGACACCGGCTTTCTCACAGGAACGCTTGAAACGGCGCAGAGCGACGTCAAAAGGTTCGTTTTCCTTCACACGTACAGAAGGCATTCAGCATCACCTCGATAAAATTGTTGAAAAAGTTAAAGCGCGCAAGTTTAATACCTGCCCCTGCCAATTGCAAAGTCTAAATGCGCGCAGCCACAGTGAATTTCAAGGCTATTAAGGACTAATCACCATGCGGGTACTGGGCATCGAAACCTCCTGCGACGAAACCGGGATCGCCATCTACGACAGCGACGCCGGGCTGCTGGGCCACGCCCTGTACAGCCAGGTGGCGCTGCACGCCGAGTTCGGCGGGGTGGTGCCGGAGCTGGCCTCGCGGGATCACGTGCGCAAGACGCTGCCCCTGATACGCGAAGTGATGACTCACTCTGGTTGTGAAAAAAGCGACATCGACGGCATCGCCTACACCGCCGGCCCGGGGCTGATGGGCGCACTGCTGGTGGGGGCGGGCATCGCCCGCAGCCTGGCCTACGGCTGGGGCGTGCCGGCCATCGGGGTGCACCACATGGAGGGCCACCTGCTGGCGCCGATGCTGGAGCCCGATCCCCCCGAATTCCCCTTCGTCGCCCTGCTGGTCTCCGGGGGCCACACCATGCTGGTGCGGGTCGAGGGGATCGGCCGCTACCAGTTGCTCGGCGAGTCGCTGGACGACGCCGCCGGCGAGGCCTTCGACAAGACCGCCAAGCTGCTGGGCCTGGGCTACCCCGGCGGCCCGGCGGTGGCCAAACTGGCCGAGCAGGGCGACCCAGGCCGTTTTCGCTTCCCGCGACCGATGACCGACCGCCCCGGCCTCGATTTCAGCTTCAGCGGGCTCAAGACCTTTACTCTCAATACCTATAAAAAGTATGAAGGCGACGCGCAGGCCAGAGCCGACATCGCCCGCGCCTTCGAGGAGGCGGTGGTCGATACCCTGGCCATCAAATGCCGCCGCGCCCTGCAGGCGACCGGCCTCACCCGGCTGGTGATCGCCGGCGGGGTCAGCGCCAACCGCAAGCTGCGCGAGAAACTCGATCAACTGGCCGACAAGGAAGGTGCCCGGGTCTATTACCCGCGGCTGGAATTTTGCACCGACAACGGCGCCATGATCGCCTTCGCCGGCTGCCAGCGCCTGGCCGCCGGCCAGCACGAAAGCCTCGAATTCACCGGCCGCGCCCGCTGGTCGCTGGCGGAACTCGACGCAGTCTAAACAATAAAATCTCACCACCAAGACACCAAGACACCAAGTTTTTTTAAATATCATTCTTCTTGGTGCCTTGGTGTCTTGGTGGTGAGCTCTTTTCATGTGTATGGTCATGACTGATGAATGAAAGCAAACCGTTTTACCGCCGCATCCGCAGCTTCGTGCGCCGCGAGGGTCGCCTGACCAAAGGCCAGCAGCGGGCACTGGACGAACTGTTTCCCCGTTACGGCGTGCCGTTTACACCACAGTTACTCGATCTGGACGAGCTGTTCGGCCGCCGGGCGCCGCGTATCCTGGAGATCGGTTTCGGCAACGGCGGGGCGCTGGCGCAACTGGCGCAGGATCATCCCGAGAACGATTATTTCGGTATCGAGGTGCACCGCCCCGGCGTGGGTAACCTGTTATTGCAGATCGAACAACACGACCTGAGTAACGTGCGGGTCAGCCAGCATGATGCCGTAGAAGTCCTGGAAGATCAGATCCCGGATCACAGCCTGGATGCGGTGTATCTGTTTTTCCCCGATCCCTGGCACAAGAAAAAGCACCACAAGCGACGCATCGTGCAACCCGCCTTTACCCAACTGCTGCGGCGTAAACTCAAACCCGGGGGCCTGTTTCACATGGCGACCGACTGGGAAGACTATGCCGGGCATGCACAGGCAGTGATGGAACAGGCCGAAGGCTTTGAAAATACCGCCGGCGTCGGGCACTATGCCAAAAGACCGGACTACCGGCCCCTGACCAGGTTCGAACAGCGCGGCCAGCGTCTGGGGCATGGTGTGTGGGATCTGATCTACAAGAAAGTGGATTAGCAGGAATATCGAGTATTGATTGAAGAGATTGCTTCGTCACGTTGTTCCTCGCAATGACACCAGTCGTTGAGATCCTATAATAAAGTGACGTCATTACGAGCGCAGCGAAGTAATCTCCAGATGCCAGCGAAAATCAGGAAAAGTGACTGTCATTGCGAGCAGAGCGAAGCAATCTCTCGGAGATAAACCAAATCCAATTAATTATTTATCTGGAGACTTGCCATGGAACGGCAATATTACATCTATATCCTGACCAATCGTTCAAATACTGTCCTGTATACCGGTGTGACCAACAATCTGATACGCCGGGTGTACGAGCACAAGGAGAAACTCCAGCCGGGTTTTACCCGAAAATACAACGTCGATAAACTGGTGTATTACGAAATATTGATTGATCCTGAAAACGCTATAGCCAGAGAAAAGCAGATAAAAGCGGGTTCCAGACAGAAAAAGCTGGACTTGATTCGCAGTTTTAATCCAGGCTGGAATGATTTGTACTATGATCTTTAGGCCTGCCATGCAATGGTAGCAAGAAATGAAGTGCTCAATGTAACCGTGTGTCATTGCGAGCGAAGCGAAGTAATCTCTCGGTACCAGTCAGGACCGGACAAGCTGTCATTGCGAGCGAAGCGAAGTAATCTCTCGGTACCAGTCAGGACCGGACAAGCTGTCATTGCGAGCGAAGCGAAGCAATCTCCTGGAAGCGAGAAAGAATATAAAAATGAACAGACAACGGCACGATTCAAGCATATTGAAATCACTTATCTTCGTGATATTGAGCAGCCTGTTTTTAACTGCCTGTAACGGCGACCTGCTCAGGCAGGGTGAGGATATGCTGAATCAATACCGGCCGTTGACCGAAGAAGAGATCGCTGCCGGTCTGAAAGAGGCCTTGAAAGTCGGCACCGAACGGGTGGTCGACCAGGTGGGACACCAGGGCGGTTATTACCAGGACGAGGCGATTCATATTCCGCTGCCGGCCAGACTGCAGCCGGTGCAGGAAACGTTGACGAAAGTTGGTCTGGGTCATTATCTGGCGGAGCTGGAACAGGGAATGAATCGGGCGGCCGAAGTGGCCGCACCCAAAGCCAGAAAGTTGTTCATCGACGCGATCCGGCAGATGAGTTGGCAGGACGTCAAGCAGATCTACAATGGCCCGGACGATGCGGCCACGCGATATTTTCAGAATGCAATGACACCCGAACTCAAGCGCCTGATGCGTTCGGTCGTCGACGACAGCCTGGCACAGGTGGGTGTGGTGCAGCTTTATGAGCGGGTGATGGACCGGTACCGGTCAATTCCGCTCGCGCCCGAAGTCAATGTTGATCTGGGCGGCTATGTGATCCAGCACGGGATCGACGGGATGTTCTATTACCTGGCAAAGGAAGAAGCCGCCATTCGCCAGGACCCGGCCAAACGCACCACCGAAATCCTGCAGCGCGTCTTTGGTCCTTCGAACCGGCGCTAGGTACTGGTATCCAGGTGCGGGTATTCAAAAGGCGCTTGTCCGAGAAAAAACCGATACCGCTGCTTTTTTACCACGAAGACACGAAGTCTCGAAGTAATGAATTTGTTTTTCTTCGTGCCTTCGTGGTTAAGATTTTTAAAATCCTGCCATCTGACGACTGCCAACTGCCTACTTTTTTATCATTGCGGCCACAACCATGCCGCCCCCCTGACACCGCTGGAGTCGCCGTGTTTCGGCGGCACCAGTTGGGTGTCGACCCGATCGGAGAAGACGTAGGGGTTCCAGAGCTTGGGCACGTTGTCATACAGGCGCTGGATGTTGGACATGCCGCCGCCCAGCACGATGACATCCGGATCGAGTATGTTAATGACCGAGGCCAGGCTCTTGGCCATGCGTTCTTCGTAGCGTTCCAGTGAAGCTTCGGCGAAGTTGTCGCCTTCCTGTGCCAGTTTAACGATCTCGTTGGGCGTGTGGTCCTGGCCGGTACTCATGCGGTGGTCGTAGGCGAAGCCGGGGCCGGAGAGCCAGGTTTCGATGCAGCCCTTGCGACCGCAGTAGCAGTCGCGGCCGGGGTATTCGTCTTCTTTGGGCCAGGGCAGGGGGTTGTGACCCCATTCGCCGGCGATGGCGTTGCGGCCAACGATAGAGTGACCGCGCACGTAGACGCCGCCGCCGGTTCCGGTACCGACGATGACACCGAAGACGATCTCGGCGCCGGCGGCAGCGCCGTCGGTAGCTTCGGAGGTGATGAAACAGTTAGCGTCGTTTTCGATCTTCAGTTCGCGCCCGAGTTTGTCTTGCAGATCTATTTGTAACGGCTGGCCGATCAGCCAGGTGGAGTTGGCGTTCTTGACCCGACCGGTGGCCGGTGAGATGGCGCCGGGAATGCCCATGCCGACTGTTGCGCGTTGTTCTGTTTCGGCTTCGAGGTCGTGCACCAGATCGGTGACGGCCTGCAGGGTAGCGGGATAATCGCCCCTGGGCGTATCGACCCGCTTGCGCAGCAGCTCGTTGCCCTGATCATCCAGGGCGATGCCTTCGATCTTGGTGCCACCGAGATCGATTCCGATGCGCATAATTTACTCCAGTAGTTCGGTGTCGTCGTGGGCGTAGGGCGGCGAACAGCTGCAGAGGATATGCAGCGGTTCGTCACCCGTGTTTTTGATCCGATGCGGGGTGCCGGGGGCGATGGCCACGGTATCACCGAGGTTCACTTCGAACTCCTGCTCGCCCAGGGTCATCCAGCCGCGGCCCTGCGTAATGTGATAGAGCTCTTCGCTGTGTCCGTGACGGTGCAGCTGGGTGATCTCCCCGGGGGGAACGATCGCTTCGGCCAGGCTCTGGTTGCGGTTACCGTGCACGGCCGGATGCATCAGCTCACGAATTTGCGAACCGTCTTTGGTGGTGTAGGTGTCGATGTCACGATCGCGGCTATGGGCCATGCTCACTCCGGTTTGCAACGAATAATCCGATCCAGGCGAATCTGGATGGGGATGTTGTGATCGGCGAGTCGGGCGATCAGAAATTCCTGCTTGTCCCGGGTTAACAGATCCAGCGGTTGCAGGATGCCGATATGGTCCTGACCGTGCTCGTCCCGCCAGGCCAGCTGCAGGCGGCGGCCCTGCATGATCCACAGCTCGTAGTGGCTGTAGTCGGCGCAGGGGATGGCCTGGTACGGATCGTCGTGGTCGTTACTCATTGTCCTGCTGCGTGATCACATCGCTCAGTTCGCCGTTCATATCCACCATAACCCTGAACTGAATGGGGCGACAACAGACATAACAGTCCTCCACGTATTCCTGGGGGCCGGCCGAATAGTCTACCACGGTGGTAAAGGTTTCGCCGCAATACGGACAGCTGACTCGGATTTCATCAATCATCGGGTAAAAAGCGCTCTATCAGATCGTTCAGGTACTGTTTGCCTCGTTCGGTGGTTTGTATATGGGCCGTATCGGCCTCAATCAAGCCGTCCTCGCGGGCCTGTTGCAGCGGCCCGGCGAGGCGCTCGCGCGTCAGACCGGTATGCGCTTCGAACAGATCAAGATCAAAACCGTCGTTCAGGCGCAGGGCATTGAGCATGAATTCGAACACGCTGTCGGCCTCGTTGGGTTGCGCCTGGCGCTGGACGAAATCCCGGGCCTGGAGATAATCCTGCGGGTTGCGCTGCTTGCTGCGGCGCAGGATACGCCCGGCGGTCACGTCGCTGAGCTTGTCGTGGGCACCGGCGCCGATGCCCAGGTAATCGCCGAACTCCCAGTAGTTACGGTTATGCCGGCATTGCTGGCCGGGCCGGGCATAGGCCGAGACTTCGTACTGGGCATAACCGTGTTCGCTCAGGGTCGCCTGGGCGCGGGACTGCATTTGCCAGGCGATATCCTCGTCGGGCAACGGCGGAGGATGATGGTAAAACCAGGTATTGGGTTCCAGGGTCAGCTGGTAATAGGAGAGGTGCGCCGGCTCCAGCGACAGGGCGTTGTGCAGATCGGCCAGTGCCCCGTCCACGCTCTGTCGTGGCAGGGCGAACATCAGATCCAGGTTGAAGTTGTCCAGCCCGGCCCGGTGGGCGGCTTCGGCGGCGGCAAACGCCTGCCGGCGATCATGGATGCGACCCAGGGCCTCTAATTGCGTGTTGTCGAAACTCTGGATGCCGATGGAGAGCCGGTTGATACCCGCGGCACGAAATTCGGCAAACTTGTCGGCCTCCACCGAGCCCGGGTTGGCCTCCAGGGTGATCTCGATATCCGCCGCCAGGTTCAGCCGGGCGCGCAGTTCCCCCAGCAGGCGTTCCAGGGCTTCGGGCGAAAACAGGCTGGGCGTGCCGCCGCCCATGAAGATGGTGTTGACCCGCCGGCCCCAGATCAACGGCAGATCCTGTTCCAGATCCCGCACCAGGGTATCGATGTAAGCCTGTTCCGGTAACGCCTCGCTCAGGGCGTGGGAGTTGAAATCGCAATAGGGGCATTTGCGGATGCACCACGGGAAGTGGATGTAGAGTGACAGCGGGGGCAGTGAGCGAAAAACAAACATAGAACGGGAACAACCTGCGAATCAGGGCCTTGAGAGCACCGGGAACGCTGCTAGAGTAGCAGAAGTATGCGCGGATGCGCGCCATTTAACCCCCTTGTATTATCAGATCCGGAAGGGCTGTGGGGATCGGCCAGATCGACGCGGCGAATATATCGGGCACTAAAGTTAATGAAATTCAGTGGCTTGACGATATAATTGATTGGAGTAGGGAGAAAGGATACCAAATCATTAATATGGGACGATGCTCACGCCAACACCTCGCCTGCCTGCTTCTGGCTTTGACCTGGCAAACCGGCATTAGCGCCGAGCTTGATGAGGACCGTCCCGTGGATGCCAGGCAGACGGTTGTTGCCGTATTTCCTGAACGCTTTGCGCCGATCTACAGCATCACGGTCAACAGTTTGCCTACGGGTTTTGGTATCGAAATCATGGAGGAGGTGGCCTCGCGGGCCGGGGTGACGGTTGAATATGTTCCGGTCGCCTCCTGGGACGCGGCCTTCGCGCAGCTGAAAAGCGGCCAGGCGGATATCATTCCCAATCTGGGGATCACCGAGAAACGAAAAGCCTTCGTTAACTTCACCCGCCCGATCAACAAGATACCCGTCTCGTTACTGGTGCTGGAGGACAAGGGGCTATTCGATCAGTTAGATGATTTGAGGGGCTCCCGATACATTGTCGGTGTGGTGCGGGATAATGTCGGGGTCAATATTTTAAATCAAGAGCCGGCAATCAGAAGCCGTGAATATCCGCATCTGGCGGATGCCTTGCTGGATCTGGCAACAAACAAGATCGATGCGATCATCTATCCGACACCCCTCGCAAAATACCTTGCCAGGAATCTGCGGCTAAAAGGCCAGATACAGGCGATCGGTGAGCCGCTGCGCGAAATACCCCGGGCTATCGCCGTGAACAAACAACAACCTGAACTGGCAGAAAAGCTGGACCGGGCATTGCAGGAAGTCCTGGCGTCGAAGACCTACGGGACAATCTATTCGCGCTGGCATCCGGAGACGGTGTTCTGGGACCATCGGCGTGTGACCTATCTGGTCCTGGCGCTGGTGGTCATGGGCCTGCTGGCTTATGGCTACTTCCGGTTCAATGTGTTACGACGAATAAACAAGGCGCTGGAGTCAACCAATGCGTTCATTAATACCGTGCTGGATATCTCCGCCGAAGGGATTCTGACACTGAATCGCAATGGCATGGTGTTGACCGCTAACAAGGCGGCGGAGGAAATTTTCGGGCGGAATAAAGCCAGCCTGGTTGAATACAGTATTGCCAGCCTGATGCCGGAAGTGGAAGCCAATGAATTCAGTAAAACCCTCGAATCTTTTGATAGCGAAGCGCAGGCAAGGAAAAACCGGAACATTGAGGAGCAATTCAGAGAGTATCGGATCAAGTCTGACGATGGCCGACTCCGATCCGTCAGGATCGCATTGGATGTGACCCGGGTTGAAGGAGTTCAGTATTTTATCTGTACGGTCCAGGACGTCAGCCAGCTGCGTGAGGCCCAACAACTGGCGGATTTTTATGTGACGCATGATCCCATGACCGGGTTGATTAATCAAAACGGGTTCTCGGTCATTCTGGAAAACCTGTTGTCACAATCAAAACGCCATGGCCGGAGTTTGTCCTGTTTGCACATTGATATTGATCGGATGCATGCCATTAACAATACCTATGGGCGTGCAGGTGGTGACGAGGTGCTCATCCAGTTTGCGAAACGCCTCGGCGAGCTAATAAGAATCAGCGATTTGGCGGTTGTTTATGACGATAACCTGCTTGTCCGGGCAGGGGGGAACCGGTTTGTGGTGATATTACCGGAAACTGATCAAACAGGCGCGGTTTATGCCGGTAAAAGAATTATTTACGCTATCGAGGCGAAACCCTTCGAGGTAAACCAGAACTATATCAATGTTACCTGCAAAATCGGGGTGGCAATCTATCCTGAGCATGGCACTACGCCGGCCGAGTTACTGGCACGTTCGGAAGCCGCCCTGCGCAGTGCCAAAGCCAACAGTCGGAAACGTATTCATTTTTATGTGAAAGAAGATGACGAAGGAGAAAGGGCCAGTGAGGCCTGGGCTGACAGGATTATTCCGGGTATCAGGGAGAATCGGTTTTTCCTGCTGTTTCAACCCATCCTTGAAATACAGTCCGGGAAGGTGACTCACTACGAGGCTCTGGTGCGATATAAAGGCGCGGATGACAAGATTATTTTGCCGGGGGAGTTTATCCCCGTGGCAGAGCGCTATGGCTCGATCAAACAAATTGATCGGCGGGTTATGGAGCTGGCCATCACTCATTTGGCAGGCCATGACGCCATAGGCTCTGGTATTTCCATTTCCATCAATCTGAGCGGCGCAAATATCGGCGATCCCGAGTTGTTCGAGTGGCTGGAAGGGCTGTTTGAGGAACAGCAACTGGATCCGGGGCATCTGGTTTTTGAAATTACCGAGACGGCGTCGCTGCATAGTATCAGCACGGCGCGTTCGTTTATCGATTCCATTAAAGCACTTGGTTGTCGGATCGCGCTGGATGATTTTGGAACTGGCTTATCCTCATTTACCTATTTGCGAAATTTTCCGGTGGATATTCTGAAAATAGATGGCTCGTTTATTCGTAACCTGCCCAATAGTGAGGAAGATCGGGTGATGGTCCGCTCGATGGTGGATGTCGCGCACAGTCTTGGCAAGCAGGTGGTGGCGGAATTTGTCTGCTCGGAAGAGATATTCAATATCGTCAAGGACTTTGGCGTGGATTATGCGCAGGGCTATTTCATCAGCAAGCCCATAGAACTGGAGAAGTTTGTGGCAAGTAACAGTTCATTGCCCTCCCTCGCCCGTCAGGTGAGATAAAAAGAGAGTCGAAAGCCCCCATCTCCCGGTACGGAAAATGGATTTACAACGAGAACAGAGCAGCATGGTGAAGTGGAGCATAGGGTTATTGTAAGCCAAACCCGCCGGGAAGTGACGAGGTACGAGTTACGAGGAAATAAAAACACCGGAACTTCGGGTTGTTCAACCTGAAGTTCCGGTAGTAGGGGGGGGGTGGGCTTGTGACTCGTCCCTCGTCACTCGGCCCTGTATTTTTAGAAGCGCGTACCCACGCCCAGGCCGAACACCCAGGGATTAATCTGCACATCGACGCTGCCTGCACCGTCAATGGTTGCCGTGGTTTCGATGTTCATATAACGCAGATCGGCGTTGAAGAACCAGTCGTCGTTGATGTCGACATCGACACCGGCCTGGACGGCCAGTCCCAGGGAGTCATCCAGGCTCATATCGGTCCCCGCCAGGGCGCCCGTGGTTTCCTCGCTGAAGAAGGTGGTGTAGTTGATACCGGCGCCGACATAGGGACGAACATTATCTTGCGGGCTGAAGTGGTATTGCAGACCGACCGTGGGCGGCAGATGTTTGGTTTCCCCGACTTTACCGGCTCCGTCCAGGGTGATGTCGTGGGTGAACGGGGTGGCACCCAGGATGTCCAGCCCCAGATTGTCGCGGAACATCCAGGTGGCGTTGATATACAGCTGGGTATCGTCGTCGACACCGATGTCATCAGCCCCGAGTCCAAGGGACCCCGAGGCGTCGCTGCCGTCGTTGGGACTGACGTTGACCACGCCAAAACGCAGTAACAGATCGCCTTTTTCCAGCGCGGTCGCCGGCTGGCTGGCCAGTCCCAGTGCTGTGGTGGCGGCAATAGTTGATAACAGTGCTTTGTAATTCATGATAATGCCTCATCTCGTCGTGAAAAGCCGTTGTTGATAAGGACTGTGACAGAGGCGGGGAAAGGGGTATTGATCTGGATCAGGTTGTGTCACATGAATGAAAAGTGAGAGACAAAACATTGATCTGGATCAAACTACCTGAGTGCTGAGTGCTGAGTGCTGAGTGCTGAGTGCTGAGTGCTGAGTGGGAGAAAGTCGGCAGGGAGTAGGTCGGACAGAGCGAAGGCGGTGTCCGGCAATCCGGGGATGCCCGATACCGCTTTGCTCTATCGGGCCTACCAGGCTAAAAGAAAGTTGGCAGTCGCAGTTTGCAGTTGGTAGCTGTAGGAGCGGCTACGCCGCGAGGGTGTTCAATCAGGCGCAGGTCACGCTGGCAGGTAGCCTGCGTGACATCTACCCGATAGAGAGAATGTCAGGTAGCGTTTCACGTAACCTGATTGAGGCACCAGTCACCAGCCGCCAGAAACTAGCCCCTGTTGCCGCGCGAGAGCGCGGTAACGAGTTTGCGCAGGGCCTGGCCGCGGTGGCTGAGCTGGTTCTTGGTTTCGGCGGGCAGCTGGGCCGAGGTGCAGTGGTGGTCCGGGACATAAAACACCGGGTCGTAACCGAAGCCGTTGTCGCCCTGCGGTTCACGGGTGATGACGCCTTCCCAGGAGCCCTGACAGATCAGGGGCGTGGGATCGTTGGCGTGGCGCATGTAGACCAGCAGGCACTGAAAACGGGCGCTGCGGTCGGCGTCGGGGACATCGGCTAAATCCGTCAGCAGTTTTTGCAGGTTCTGCGCGTCACTGGCGCCGGGACCGGCATAGCGGGCGGAATAGATACCGGGTGCGCCGTTAAGGGCGTCCACCTCCAGGCCCGAGTCGTCGGCGATGGCCGGCAGCCCTGAGTGGTGCGCGGCGTTGCGGGCCTTGAGGATCGCATTTTCGACAAAGGTCAGACCGGTCTCGTCCACATCGCCGGCGTTGAACTCGGACTGGGGCAGCACCTGCATGTCGACCCCGGCCAGCATCTGGTCGATCTCGCGCACCTTGCCGGGATTGTTACTGGCCAGCACGAGGCGCTGCATACTCAGGCACCCAGTGCTTCGCGCTGTTTGTCGATCAGCTGATCGATGGCCTGTTTGCCGAGATCCAGCATGGCCTGCAACTCCTGCGGCGAGAAAGGCACGCCTTCGGCGGTGCCCTGGATCTCGATGAACTTGCCTTCGTCGGTCATCACCAGGTTCATGTCGGTTTCACAATTGGAGTCCTCGGGGTAATCGAGATCCATGACCGGCGTGCCCTGGTAGACGCCAACAGAAATGGAGGCGACATGATTGATTAACGGATCTTTTTGGATCCGTTTGGTGTCCAGCATATGGTTGATCGCATCGGCCAGGGCCACGTAGCCGCCGGTGATCGAGGCGGTCCGGGTGCCGCCGTCGGCCTGGATCACGTCGCAATCGACGGTGATGGAAAATTCGCCCAGCGCCTTGAGATCCACGGCGGCGCGCAGCGAGCGGCCGATCAGCCGTTGAATTTCCACCGTGCGCCCGCCCTGCTTGCCGCGCGCCGCTTCGCGGCCCATGCGGCTGCCGGTGGAACGGGGCAGCATGCCGTATTCGGCGGTAATCCAGCCCTGGCCCTGGCCGCGCAAAAAGCCCGGCACCCGATCCTCGACACTGGCGGTACAGATCACCTTGGTGTCACCAAACTCGATCAGCACCGAGCCCTCGGCATGTTTGGTGTAATGACGGGTAATCTTGATATCGCGTAACTGATCGGGAGCTCGGCCGCTGGGTCGCATAATCTGGAATCTCTTTGCTTGAATGAGGCGGCAGTATAGCGCGTCTGGCTCTGGCCGTTAACGCCTAAAAATATTAACCACCAAGACACAAAGACACCAAGTTTTACAAAATAAATATCTTTTCTTCGTGCCTTGGTGTCTTGGTGGTGAGCTGTTTATTTCATTTCGTCTTCGTAGGCCTTGATGGCGCGTTCGATCTCCTCGATGGCGCCGTCGAGGGTGTTCACGTCACTTCGGCGCTGGCTGGTCTGTCGGGGGTTTGGCTGCGGTTGTTGCAGCGAGATGATGCGGGCGGCCACCGCACTGGTGTTATCGCTTTGGGGGTAACTGGCCTGTTCGGCGCGCTCGGCCAGTTTGTCGATGTTGTCGCGCAGGCTGCCCGACGCCAGGCTGGAGCCGATCAGGGCGTCATCCAGCGGCTCCCAGAATCCGTCGGAGCACAACAGCAATACATCGCCTTCCTGCAGGGCGATGCTGTTGCTGATGGTGACCTGGGGCTCACCGGGGTTGAGGCCGATGCACTGGGTGACGAAGTTGCGCATGGGATGGCCCTGACGCTTGGACAGGGAGATGCGACCGGCCTGGTAGAGCTGTTCCACGTAGGAGTGGTCCTGGGTGCGGTAGATCGGCAGACCGTCGCGGAACAGGTAGACGCGGCTGTCGCCGACATGGGCCCACCAGGCCTGGCCGTTTTGCACCAGACCGAGCACGGCGGTGGTGCCGGGGGCCAGGGGCGGCTCCTGTTCCTGGCCGCTGAGCAGCACTGCGCGGTGGGCGCGGCGCAGCAGCTCGCGTAAAAAGCGGGGCGGATCTTCGGCCGGTAACGGATGCAGCCCCAGCTCGGTCTCGATGGTGTCGATTAAAGCCTGGGCGGCGACGTCTCCGCCGGGGCGGCCGCCCAGACCGTCGCCCAGAACCAGCAGCGCCCCCTGCTCACTGACGAACGCGCCGAGGCGATCCTGGTTCACTTCGCGGTTGCCCAGGCGGCTGGTCCGTCCGATCTCCATCTGCATGGTTCAGCCCTCTTCCAGCGTCACGTCGGACGCCTCGCCCTTGTCCAGCAGTGTCTGCAGTTCATCCACCGACTGGGGACGCAGCATCGGATCCACTTCCATGGCCCGGTCCACGGCGCTCAACAGTCGCGGCGAGTAACTCTTTTTAAAAGCGTATACCGCCGGTCGCAGGGTATCCCGCTCGCGACGCTTGGTGGAGGAGATGGGCGGCTGGCCGCTCATGCAGGTGCGCAGGGTGGCGCCGATGGCGTAAATGTCGGTCCAGGGACCCACATAGCCGCCGGGATCCAGCTGTTCGATGGGTGAATAGCCGGGAGTGACCACCTGGTTGGGCTGAAACTGGCGGGAGTGCATCATCTCGTGCACCGCGCCGAAATCGAGCAGCAGGGGCCGGCCGCCGGGACGCAGGTGAATATTGCCCGGCTTGATGTCCAGGTGCAGCAGCCCCCGGCTGTGAATGTGTCGCAGGCCGTCCAGCAGGCCGTGAAACACGGTCAGAATAAAGGCCTCGCTCATCTTGCCCTTGTGTTTGAGGATATAGCCCTGCAGGTTGGCGCCGTCCTCGAACTCCATCACCATGTAGACCGTGCCGTGCTGACGGAAGAAGTTGATTACGTTGACGATATTGGGGTGCTTGATCGATGAGAGGGTGCCGGCCTCCTGAAAGAACAGCCGTCGGCCGTGGGCGAAGCGTTCGACGAAGTGGTCCTGCGAGGCGACCACGTCCAGCTCCTCGTTGCGTACCGCCAGCTTGCTGGGCATGTACTCCTTGATCACCACTTTCTGCCCGGTGCCGTCGGTGGCCAGGTAGACGATACTGAAGCCGCCACCGCCGATGACGCGCTGGATGGTATAGCCGTCCAGGCGGGTGCCCCCGGGTAGTTCGTGAGTGATTCTGGCCATGTTGAATATCTGCCCCTGTCAGCTGCCAAGATTACCACACTCGCCGGCGGGATGGATGGTCAACCCCCGTCGCTTGCTGTACGCTATCCTTATCGGCATCGACATCCAAATATATAAGTAAAGACATCACTCATGGTCTACAGTATGACCGCCTTCACCCGCCAGCAGCAGACGGGTGAGTCCGGCGAATTCAGTCTCGAAATTCGTTCCGTCAATCATCGCTATCTCGATCTGAATCTGCGCCTGCCCGACGAATTGCGCGGCTTCGAACCGTTGATCCGCGAGCAGGTGGCGCAGCGGGTGGCGCGGGGCAAGCTGGATATCACTCTGCGCTTTCAGCCGCCGGTCTGCGGCGAGACACTGGATGTGGATTATGCGCTGGTGGAGAAGCTGGCCAGGACCAGCCATGCCATCGACAAATACATCTATAATCCGGCCCCGGTCAATGCGCTGGAACTCATGCACTGGCCCGGGGTGATTCGGGCTCAGACGGTGGACAGTGAGCAGTTGCAACAGCGCCTGGGCGAGCTGCTCGACGCGGCGCTGAATGATCTGCAGGCCATGCGCGGGCGCGAGGGCGCCAAGCTGCGCAAGGCGCTGCTGCAACGTTGTGATGCTATCGAGGCGATCCTGGCCCCGCTGGAACAGGCGCTGCCGGCGATCCGCCAGGCCATGCGCGACAAGCTGCAGGCGCGCCTGGCAGCACTGTCGCAGGAGCTGGATGAGGACCGGCTGGAGCAGGAACTGGTGCTGCTGGCGCAAAAGGCCGATGTGGACGAAGAGCTGGATCGTCTGCGCATGCACCTGGGGGAGATCCGCGAGGTGCTGGATGCAGCGCAACCCGTCGGCCGGCGGCTCGACTTTCTGATGCAGGAGCTGCACCGCGAGGCCAACACCCTGGGATCCAAGTCGGTGGACAGGCGCATGACCCGCGCCTCGGTGGATCTCAAGGTGCTGATCGAGCAGATGCGCGAGCAGGTGCAAAATATTGAATAACCCAGCGGGGACAATCCGATGACACTGACAGACAACGAGCCCACCCTCGGCACTCTCTACGTTATTGCCGCGCCCTCCGGGGCCGGCAAGACCTCGCTGGTGGCGGCGCTGGTGGAGAGCACACCCGATATCGATGTCTCCGTCTCGCATACCACCCGGCCCATGCGCCCCGGCGAGCAGGACGGGATCCATTACCACTTTACCGATGTGCCGACTTTCGAGCAGATGATCGAGGCGGGCCGCTTTCTCGAGCACGCCAGGGTGTTCGACAACTATTACGGTACCGCCATCGCCACCATCGAACAGGAACTGGACGCCGGGCACGATGTGATCCTGGAGATCGACTGGCAGGGGGCGGCCCAGGTGCGCCGGCAGGTGCCTGGCAGTGTGGGCATTTTTATTCTGCCGCCCTCGCGCGAGGCGCTGGAAGAACGGCTGCGCGGCCGCGGTCAGGACCCCGACGAGGTCATTGCCCGGCGCATGCGCGATGCGGTCAACGAAATGTCCCATTACGCCGAATTCGACTATCTGGTGTTTAACGATGATTTCGAGATCGCGCTGGCGGATTTACAGAACATCGTCCTCGCCCGCCGCCTGCGCTTCGCCGCCCAGGCCCGGCGCCATGCTGACAGCCTCAAGCAGCTCCTGGCGGAGCAGTGACGAGGGCCGAGGAACGAGGAGAAAAACCCCTTTCTCTCTCAGTGCGTAGGCCGGACATAGCGAACGCGGTGTCCGGCAACCCGGTGGGGGGAAGGGGGGGGGTAGAAAACAGCCCCACAAACCCCTCGGCCCTCGTACCTCGGCCCTGTTTTTATCTCTGGCACCACCGTGCCCGGATGACTATAATGGTCGGTCCCTGAACCAATTCCCGGCCAGGTCGACTGACGTGGCCCGAATCCCCGGAGTGAAATAATGGCACGTGTTACTGTAGAAGATTGTCTGGACAACCTGGAAAACCGTTTCGAGCTGGTACTGGTTTCCGCGCGTCGCGCGCGTCAGATCGCCAATGGGCGGGATCCCATGGTCGACCCGGAAAACGATAAGCCCACCGTCATCGCCCTGCGCGAGATCTCCGAAGGACTGGTCGATAGCTCGATCCTGGATACGCCGGAGGTGATTGAGGACAGTTTCGCCCCGCTGACCGACGAACAGGCGGCCGCCGAGCTGGAAATGGCGGCTGAACTGGAAGCCGGCAGCAGCGGGATCGAAACCGACGCCACCGAAACCGGTGAAGCCGACAGCGACGAGGATATCGATGTCGCCGCCGCGATCAAGGCCGCGCTGGGTGCCGAGCTGGGTAGCGACAGTGGCGAGGAAGAGGCCGACAAGCCGGCGTCCGGTGAAGCGACCTCAGAATCAGAAGAAGAGGATCGCGAGTAATCGCCCGCCCGCTTTCAGAGGTTACACCCCCGCCGAACGAGGCATTTCGTATCAGGCATCTGTGCGAGATGCTCGAAGAATACCTTGAGCCCGAACAGGTCGCCGAAGTCTACCAGGCCTACCTGTTCGGGGCCGAGGCCCACGACGGCCAGCATCGTCTCAGTGGCGAACCCTATATCACCCACCCCATTGCCGTCGCCCGCATCCTGGCGGAGCTGCGGGTCGATCATCTCAGCATCATGGCGGCCATTCTGCATGATGTGATTGAGGACACCAAAGTCCCCAAGGAGATGGTGGAAAAACGTTTCGGCAAGCATATCGCCGAACTGGTCGACGGGGTCTCCAAGCTCACCCATATCCATTTTGAAAACAAGGCCGAGGCACAGGCGGAAAACTTCCGCAAGATGATGCTGGCCATGACCCGCGATATCCGGGTGATCCTGATCAAGCTCGCCGATCGCCTGCACAACATGCGCACACTGGGCGTGATGCGTCCGGACAAGCGTCGGCGCATCGCCCGCGAAACACTCGACATTTACGCACCGATCGCCAACCGCCTGGGTATGAATAACGTGCGCCTGGAGCTCGAAGATCTTGGTTTCACTGCCATGTATCCCTGGCGCAGCAGGATCCTCGAAGAGGGGCTGAAAAAGGCGCGCGGCAATCGCAAGGAAATCGTGGGCAAGATGGAGGAGACCATCAAATCCCGCTTGCAGCAGGAAGGCTTGATCGGCCGGGTTATCGGTCGCGAGAAACATCTGTACAGTATTTACAAGAAAATGCGCGACAAGCATCTCTCCTTCAGTGAAGTGATGGATGTCTATGCGTTTCGGATCATCGTTGACAATGTCGATGCCTGTTATCGGGTACTGGGGGCGATCCAT
The DNA here is from genome assembly GCF_034522235.1 of Thiohalophilus sp. Lineage (NCBI taxonomy): Bacteria > Pseudomonadati > Pseudomonadota > Gammaproteobacteria > Thiohalomonadales > Thiohalophilaceae > Thiohalophilus > Thiohalophilus sp. The sequence goes on from NZ_JAXHLN010000003.1 coordinate 440,641, forward strand.
AACCTGTATACGCCGGTGCCGGGCCGCTTCAAGGATTACATCGCCATTCCCAAGGCCAACGGTTATCAGTCCCTGCATACCGTACTGATGAGTCCCTACGGCGTCGCCATCGAAGTGCAGATCCGTACCGAGGATATGCACAAGGTCTCGGAAGCCGGGATTGCCGCGCACTGGATGTATAAAACCAACGAAGGTATTAGCAATAACGCCCAGATGCGCGCCCGGCAGTGGTTGCATGAATTGCTGGAGATGCAGCAGAACGCCGGCAACTCCATCGAGTTTCTCGAACACGTCAAGATCGATCTGTTTCCCGATGAAGTTTATGTTCTCACCCCGCATGGCGAGATCAAGGTGCTGCCGCGCGGGGCCACCGCCGTCGACTTTGCCTATGCGGTGCACAGTGATGTGGGCAATCAATGCGTGGCGGCCAAGATCGATCGGCGTCTGATGCCGTTGCGCACCGGCCTGCTCAACGGCCAGACCGTGGAAATTATCACTTCGAAGGGCGCGCAACCCAACCCGGCCTGGCTGGACTTTGTCACCACGGCCAAGGCCCGCTCCAACATCCGCGCCTTTTTGAAAAACCTGCACATGGAAGAGGCGGTTCTTCTGGGGATGCGCCTGTTGAACAAGAGTCTGGCGGCCCATGGCACCGCACTGGAGAATCTGGCCGATGAAGAGGTACAGCAGGTATTGGCTGAATTCGGTTTTGAAAGTATGGAGCAGATGTTCAGCGAGATCGGGTTCGGCAATCAGATGGCCATGGTGGTGGCGCGCGCGCTGCTGTCCTCCGAATACGAGGCGGTGCCCGGTGATAAAGAAAAAGCGCAGGGCACCCCTCTGGCCATCAAGGGGACCGAAGGTACGGTAGTGACCTACGCCAAATGTTGCCGGCCGATTCCCGGTGATCCGATTCTGGGTTTTGTTACCTCGGGACGCGGAATTGTGATCCACACCGAGGATTGCAAGAACGTGGCCGAATACCGCAATCGGCCGGAGAAATGGATCGATGTTAAATGGGAAAAGGAGATCGAAGGCGAGTTCCCCATCGATATTCGCATGCTGGTACAAAACCGGCGTGGTGTGCTGGCCAAGGTCGCCGCGACCCTCTCCGAGATGGAAGCCAACATCGAAAACGTTACCATCGAGGAACGCGATGGCATGCACTCCACGCTGAGTTTCACTGTCTCGGTCAAAAACCGCCAGCATCTGGCGCGCATCATGCGCCATCTGCGTAAACTCGATATGGTTTCCCGTATTCATCGGTTGAAGCGATGAATGCGAAGTTGGCAGTTATCAGTATGCAGTTGGCAGCATTCAACTTACTGCCATCTGCCAGCTGACGACTGTCAACTTTTCAAAGCCTTGCGGTGATCGAACAATAAACAATACTATTGGAGCTTGTTATGTCTCGCGAAATAATCCAAACCGATCACGCCCCGCAGGCCATTGGCCCCTATTCCCAGGCCGTGAAGGTTGATAACACCGTCTATCTCTCCGGCCAGATTCCGCTGATTCCCGAGAGCATGGAACTGGTCACTGGCGACATCAACGCCCAGATCCGTCGGGTGTTCGATAACCTCGGTGCCGTGTGCCAGGCCGCCGGGGGCAGTCTTAATGACATCGCCAAGCTGAATATCTTTTTGACCGACTTGAGTCACTTTCCGACGGTCAACGAGATCATGAGCGAGTACTTCAGTGAACCCTATCCCGCACGCGCCGCCATTGGTGTTGCGTCGCTGCCCAAAGGTGCGGAAGTGGAAATGGATGCCATTATGGTTCTGGCACAGTAACCATTTTGTGGTCAACGATGTTTGACCGCCTTGCCGAAACAATAAAACAGGGACGTTTGTATTAACACAATGCCTGATTCATGGATGAACCGTTCAGCGCGTGCCCAGGCCCATGGTATAGTTATTTTCCATGACAACGCCGACTGCTTCTGCGACTGAATTGACCCGCCTCAAAGGCATCGGTCCGAAAATGGCCGAGCGGTTTGCCCGTCTGGGGATCGATTCAGTGGAGCAGCTGCTGTTTCATCTTCCCTTGCGCTATGAAGATCGCACCCGGGTGACCCCGCTGGGCGCTTTGCGTGCGGGCATGCACACGGTCATCGAAGGTGAGGTGCAGCTGAGTGAAATCAAGTTCGCCCGCCGCCGGATGTTGCTGGTGCGTCTCAGCGATCGCACCGGCTTTATCACGCTGCGCTTTTTTCATTTCAACGCCCGACAACAGGAGAACCTGGCGCGAGGCAAGCGGGTGCGAGCCTATGGCGAGGTGCGTCGGGGTGGCGGCGGGCTGGAGATGGTGCATCCCGAGTTCAGTGTGATCGAGACGGATGCCGCGCCGGCCGCCGAGACGGGGCTGACGCCGGTGTATCCGACCACCGAAGGGCTGCATCAGTTGACCCTGCGCAATGTCATGCAACAGGCTCTGGCCCTGTTGCGGGCCGATCGGCTGCCGTTGCCGGAGTTGTTGCCGGCCGGCTTACTGGCGGCCGATGCCCTGCCGGATCTCAAGCAGGCGTTGCTGTTCGTGCATCAGCCGCCGATCGAGACCGATCTGGATGAACTGCTCGAGGCGCGTCACCCGGTGATGCAGCGGTTGATCATCGAGGATCTGCTGGCGCATGTGTTGAGTCTGCGCCAGTTACGCCAGCGCAGTCGGACCCATCAGGCCCGGGTGTTGTCCACACACGGCGAACTGGTAGAGCAGTTTCGCGCGGCGCTGCCGTTTGAGTTGACTGCTGCGCAACAACGGGTGCTGGCCGAGATCGAAACCGATATTACGCAACCGGTGCCGATGCAACGTCTGGTACAGGGGGATGTCGGTTCTGGTAAAACGGTGGTTGCGGCGCTGGCGGCACTGGCTGCTGTTAACGCGGGTTACCAGGCCGCTATCATGGCACCGACCGAAATCCTGGCCGAACAGCATTATCACAACTTCGCCGCCTGGCTGGCGCCGCTGGGTATCGAGGTGGCCTGGCTGTCGGGCAGGGCGAAACAGAGCGAACGGCGGGTGGCGGGCGAGGCACTGGCCTCGGGGCAGGCGGCCGTCGCGGTGGGGACGCACGCCCTGTTTCAGGAGGAGGTGCAGTTTTCGGATCTGGCGCTGGTGATTATCGATGAGCAGCACCGTTTCGGGGTCCATCAACGGCTGGCCCTGCGCGAGAAGGGGCGCCGGGATGATGCGCTGCCCCATCAGTTGATCATGACCGCCACGCCGATCCCGCGCACCCTGAGCATGGCGGTCTATGCCGATCTGGACTGCTCGGTGATCGACGAGCTGCCGCCGGGGCGCCAGCCGGTGGAGACGGTGGTGCTGCCCGACGGTCGCCGGGATGAAGTGGTGGCGCGGGTCCATCGCGCCTGTCAGCAGGGCAATCAGGTCTACTGGGTCTGCACCCTGATCGAGGAGTCGGAAGCGCTGCAGTGCCAGGCCGCGGAGGAGACCGCGCAGCTGTTGCAGGCGGCCCTGCCGGATGTACGGGTCGGACTGGTGCACGGCCGGCTCAAGCCGCAGGCGAAAGAGGCGATCATGGCCCGCTTCAAGGGCGGCGAGCTGGATCTGCTGGTGGCCACGACGGTGATCGAGGTGGGGGTGGATGTGCCCAACGCCGGGTTGATGATCATCGAAAACGCCGAGCGTCTTGGCCTGGCTCAGCTGCATCAGTTACGCGGTCGGGTGGGCCGCGGCGGTCAGGCAAGCGTCTGTGTCCTGATGTATTATGGCACGCTTTCCGCCAATGCCCGCGAGCGTCTGGCGGTGATGCGACGCAGTAACGACGGCTTTGAAATCGCACGCAAGGACATGGAATTGCGCGGCCCCGGCGAAGTATTGGGGACGCGGCAGACCGGGTTGTTGCAACTGAAGATCGCCGATCTGCAACGTGACGAAGCGCTGATGCCGAAGGTCGTGAGTTTGAGTGATCAATTACTAAAGCAACACCCCGAGGCCGTTCAGCCGCTGATTCAACGCTGGGTGGGACAGGCGGTCCGTTATGGCAATGTGTGATTCGCGGGCGGTGGTATGAGGCGTTGTCCGCACAGCTTTTGCGAGCCGGTCTGGCGCTATCGGCAGCAGCTGCTCTCGCCTCTGCCGGCGCTCCGGGAGTGGCTGTTCGATACCGGTTCGCTGACCCGGCGTCTGCAACAGGCCTGCGACCGGGAATTTCGGGTCGAGGTGGTGGCGCAGGGCTGGCAACGGCCGCTGCTCAACGAGCGTCGCAGGCTGGCGTTGCCGACCCGGCGTCTGGCGCTGGTGCGTCAGGTCTATCTCTATTGTGGCGATTTGCCCTGTGTGTTTGCCCGCACCATTATTCCCCGGCAGACCCTGAGCGGGGCCGAACGCCATCTGGCGGTACTGGGTAATCGGCCGCTGGGCGCGCTGTTGTTCGCCGATCCGCGCATGCACCGCGAGCCGATGGAGTTTGCCCGCCTGCAGAGCGGTGAACGGTTGTTTGCCGATGCCGTACAGCGCCTGGCGAGTCCGCCGGCGACGATCTGGGGACGTCGCTCGGTCTTCTATCTGGCCGCCAAGCCCCTGCTGGTCAATGAAATATTTTTGCCCACGATCGAAAAACTGTGAACTTCATCTTTGACAAAATCTGATATCCCTATTTCAGCCAGTATTGTTACAATTCCCCATCAAGTCCGACACAGCACCAGCGACAGAGGTTGAATGAAACCGCTACTGCCGGCGATCAAACGCGAGATGATTCGCGAGCGTTTATATCAATATTATCTGCTGACGCGCCTGCATCGCCCGATTGGCCTGTTTCTGCTGTTGTGGCCGACCCTGTGGGCGTTGTGGATCGCCGCCGAGGGCTTTCCCCGCCCGGGAGTGTTTGTGGTGTTTGTGCTCGGGGTGATCCTGATGCGCTCCGCCGGTTGTGTGATCAACGATTATGCCGATCGCCACTTCGATCCGCACGTGGCGCGGACCCGGGAACGGCCCATCGCCAGCGGCCGGGTCACGCCGCGTGAGGCGCTGGGCCTGTTCGCGACCCTCTGCCTGCTGGCGTTTTTGCTGGTGCTGACCATGAACCGGCTGACGGTTTATCTCGCGTTTGTCGGCGTAGGGCTGGCCGCCATCTATCCGTTCATGAAGCGTTACACCCATCTGCCGCAGGTGGTGCTGGGCATGGCCTTCGGCTGGGCGATTCCCATGGCGTTTGCCGCCCAGGCGGGGGACGTGCCGAAGGTGGCCTGGCTGCTGTTTGTGATCAATGTGGTCTGGTCGGTGGCTTACGACAGCATGTATGCCATGGCCGATCGTGACGAAGATCTCAAGATCGGGGTCAAGTCCGCCGCTATTCTCTTTGGCGACGCGGACCGGTTCATCATCGGCCTGTTGCAGGGACTGATGTTTCTGGGACTGGTCTTGCTGGGGCGGGAGCTGGCGCTGGGCGCACCTTATTATATGGGGCTGCTGGTGGCGCTGGGGCTGGCGGGGTATCAGCAATATCTGATCCGGGATCGGCGCCCCGCCGAGTGTTTCCGGGCCTTTCTCAATAACCACTGGCTGGGCGCCGCGGTCTTCGTCGGCCTGTTTCTGGCATATATATAGTGGGTAAATCGGTCGCAGGGTGGGTATTCGCTGTAGTTTCGTCTACAATATCTATAAACTACAGTAAGTTAGATTGAATAATTAGAGTTTAATATTAAAAATTATCGCTAACAGGCCGATTCATTGAGGAGTCGGATTCGCCGGCAAGAGGCCAGGTTCTGAAAAGGGGGTGTTCTCTGTTCGGGTGGTTGAAAAAATCCAGCACAGCGCCGGGTCTGGCCGGGGTGCATCTTACTGATCGCGGCGTCGCCGTGGCGGCGGTCCGTTATCAGGCAGAGCAGCCGGTGCTGAGTTATTGCGAATTCGCGCCGGCCGGTAACGCCGAGCGCCCGCAGGTGCTGGCGCGGTTACTGGCGCAGGCGCCCCTGGCGGGGATGCGGGTCAGCACCCTGTTGAATGCCGGCGAGTTTGATCTGCAGCTGATCGAGGCGCCGGACGTGACGCCCGATGAGTTGCGCGCGGCGGTGCGCTGGCGCATCAAGGATCGGCTCGATTTCCCGCTGGATGAGGCGGTGCTGGATGTGTTCACCGTCCCCGGCCAGCAGGAACGAGGCCGTTCGCCCATGGTGTATGTGGTGGCGGCGCGCCAGGCGCAGGTGAAGCGCTACATCGATGCGCTGGAGAGCGCCGGGGCGGATCTCTGCTGTGTGGACATTCCCGAACTGGCGCAACGCAATCTGGCGATCCGACTGGCCGAGGATGCCCGCGGGGTGGCGATGTTGTCGCTGGGCCCGGACGCCGCGCTGCTGACCCTGACCTGTGGCGGAGTGTTGTATCTGGCCCGGGAAATCGATGTGGGGTATCGCGTGCTGGAGAGCGCCGCGCCGGCGCAGGAGGGCAAGGCAGGCGGCCTGCAGCTGGCGGAGAGCCTGTCACCGGATCAGCGGCGGGCGCTGGAAACCCTCGTTCTCGAGGTCCAGCGTTCGCTGGATTATTTTGAGAGCCATTTCGGCCTGGCACCGATCGGTCATCTGGTGATCGCACCGACCCCGATACCGATCCCCGCCATGCTGAACTACATGGGTGAAAACCTCGGCGCGGCGGTCAGGCAGCTGGAGTTGGCCGATATTCTGGATATCGAGCAGACCACGGATCGGACCCTGCAGGCCGAGAGTCTGCTCGCCATCGGTGTGGCATTGCGGGGGCTCGAGGCATGAGCGTGCATCAGCAGATCAACCTCTATCAGGAGGTATTCCGTGAACAGACCATCCCGGTATCGGCCCGTCAGGTCAGTCTGCTCCTGCTGGTGTTGATCGGGGTGCTGGGTCTGGTCTCTGCAGGACTGTACTGGCAACAGCAGGGTCTGCAGGAGCAGCTTGTGGCGCGCGAGCAGCAAAAGGCCGGGCTGGACGCCAGGCTGGCGGCATTGCGGCAGCAGTTTGAAACCCGTCAGGGTGATCCGTCGTTGCAACGGGCGGTTAATGCCCTGAACGAGGAACTGGTAACCAGGCAGCGGATTTTGCAGGCCCTGTCCGGCCAGCGTTTTGGTAATAGCGACGGCTTTGTCGAGCAGTTGACCGGCCTGGCCCGCCAGCGTATCGAGGGCTTGTGGCTGACGGAACTGGTGATACGCCGTGGGGGGACCCGGCTGGATATGCAGGGTCGCAGCCTGAAGCCCGAATATGTACCGAATTATTTGCAGAATCTTGCCGCCGAATCGATCTTTGCCGGTACCGAATTTGAGAATCTGGCCATTCATCGAAATGCGGATCATCCCGGACAGCTGGATTTTCAGCTGCAGAGTAAAACCCGCCGGGGTGAGGGCGAATGACACAGCAACTGCAACAGTGGGCCAAACGGTTCAATGCCCTGAGCCAGCGCGAGCGGATCATTCTGGCGATTGCCGCGGTGGTGGTCATTGGCCTCCTCTGGATGGAATTTATTTATCTGGCCCAGGTCGAGGCCACCAAGGCGTTCAGGAGCCGGATTCAGACCACCGATTCGCAGATTACGGCGCTGAATCAGCAGATGGTCACTTTCAGCAAAGAGGTTGAACGGGATCCCGATCGCACCAATCTGCAGCGCCGGGAAAAACTGCGCGAGCAACTGGCGCAGGTGGACGAACAGCTGCAGGAAAAAATGGGCGGACTGATCAGCCCGGCCCAGATGGCGCGGGCCCTGGAGGCGGTATTGACCCAAAAAACCGATCTCAAGCTGATCGGCGTGCGGAATCTGCCCATCCAGCCGTTGCTGGAGCTACCGGCCAACGAGGACGGTCAACGTCCCGGGTCGGGTGTCTATCGTCATGCCATGCAGATCGAATTCAGGGGCAGTTACCTCAGTACCCTGGACTATCTCAAGGCGTTGCAGGAGTTGGAATGGGATTTTTACTGGGACAGTCTGCAATTGCAGGTGGAGTCTTACCCGGTTTCGAAAGTTACCATTACCGTGCATACGCTGAGTCTGAAAGAGGGCTGGATCGGTGTTTAACAAGGCGGGTCGAATCGTGTTGTTGGGGATCCTTGTGGGGATGATGGTTCCCGCCGCCGCGCAGCTCGATGATCCGACCCGCCCGCCGGGTCATCGTCTGCCAGGGAGCAAGCAGTCCGGGCCGAGCTGGTATGTGAATACGATCAAGATCAGCGAGCATGAACGGATCGCCATCGTCAACGGTCGACGTGTCCGGGTGGGCGACACTGTCGGTGGCGCGAGAGTAGTGGATATCCAGCCGAGCTATGTGCGTTTGCGTTATCAACAGGAAGAGGTCGCCATCCGTCTGGTACCGGGGACGATCCGTAAACAGTTTCGCTAAAACAGGGCAACCGTGTTGAGTCGAGCCATGATAAAAGAATTGAAAATCATTATTCTGACCGGGCTGGTCATAAGCCTGTCCGCCTGCGCGGGCAATCAACAGCGCCCGCCGGCCACACTCGAATCCATCGATGCGGCCCTCGACGAGGCAGGTGCCGCTTCGGATGACCAACGAGAGGAGACGCCGCCAAGTATCAGCGACGCCCTGATGCCGGAGTTTAATCTGGCGTTGCCGGACAGCACCGGGATCGATACCGAGCCGCGTTTTGATATCAAGGTGAACCGGGCGAATGTACGCCGCTTCTTTATGGAGCTGGTGGAAGGAACACCGCACAATATGGTGATGCATCCCGAGGTGGAGGGTCGCATTACCCTGGATCTGAAAAACGTGACCGTCGCGGAAGTGATGGAAGTGGTGCGCGATGTTTACGGCTACGATTATGAGCAGACTCGCAGCGGCTTCAAGGTCTTCCCCAATACCCTGACCTCTCGCATCTTTACACTCGACTATCTGGATATTAAACGCAAAGGGGTTTCCAACCTGCGAGTCAGTTCCGGCCAGGTGACCGAGCAGGTCCCCGCCAGCGGGGTGGGCCGAAGCGGCGGGCTGTCCGGTTCCGGCGACATCAATCAGCCGGGTGGCCAGCGCAACAGCCTCTCCGGCAGTTCCATCAATACCGAATCCGAGTCCGACTTCTGGAAGGACATGGAGGCGGCGCTCAAGACGATCGTCGGTAATAAAGAGGGCCGCAGTGTGGTGGTCAATCCCCAGTCGGGTATCGTGGTGGTTAATGCCATGCCCACGGAACTGCGTGCGGTGGAACGTTTTATCAACTCCACCCAGAATGTGATTCAACGCCAGGTGATTCTGGAAGCCAAGATCATCGAAGTGGAGCTTAACGACAGTTTTCAGACCGGTATCAACTGGTCGGCCCTGCATGATACCGCCAGTAACAGTTATCTGATTAACCAGACCGGTGGCGGCAGTATCTTTGGCGGCTCGAATGTCGCGGGCACCTCCGGTAATTCCGGTAATCTCAATCCCGATGCGCTCAACCAGATCGATGGCTCCTCCGCCTCGGCCTTCGGCGGGGTCTTCTCCATGGCCCTGAATATTGGTAATGATTTTGCCGCATTTATCGAACTGCTCAAGACCCAGGGTGATGTGCAGGTGCTCTCCAGTCCCAAGGTGTCGACGATTAATAATCAAAAAGCGGTGATCAAGGTCGGTGAAGACGAGTTCTTTATTACCGATGTGGCTTCCAATACAGACATCACGACCGGCACGTCGACCACCAGCAGCAACGTGGAACTGACGCCGTTCTTTAGCGGTGTGGCACTGGATGTGATTCCTCAGATCAGTGATGACGGTAATATTATTTTGCATATTCATCCGTCGGTCAGCACGGTGAAGGAAAAAACCAAGAATATCAGTGTCTCCTCGGCCACCACCTTCAGTGTGCCGCTGGCGATCAGCACCATTCGTGAGTCGGATAGCATTATTCGTGCGCGCAGCGGCCAGGTGGTGGTGATCGGGGGCTTGATGCAGGACTCGGTAAGCGATGAGGATGCCTCGATTCCCGTGCTGGGTGATTTGCCCCTGATCGGGGGCCTGTTTCGCCATACCCGTGAGGTGACCCGCAAGAGCGAGCTGGTGATTCTGCTTAAACCTGTGCTGGTGGAAGGGGATCAAACCTGGTCGGATGCGGTCCGCTCCTCGCAGGATCGGATCAACAAAATGCGTAACCGACGTTAAGCCGATCCGATGAGCACGATAGCATGATGTATCTGCAACACTTTGGCCTACGCGAAGCACCTTTTTCGCTCACACCGGATACGTCGTATTTTTTCGCCTATGGCCATTACGCCGACGCATTGAACACCCTGCTGGTGGCGCTGCGCAGCGGTGAGGGGTTTATCAAGGTGGTCGGTGAAGTTGGCACCGGCAAAACCCTGTTGTGCCGCAAGTTGCTCAACACCATGGACAAGGATTTTGTCACTGCCTACATTCCCAATCCGATGGTAACACCCTCCGGTCTGCTGGCCGGCCTGGCATCGGAACTGGGTATTACCCTGTCCAACCGGCCTTATGGCCTGTACCAGTTGCAGAAGATGATCACCGATCGCCTGATCGAGCTGACCGGCGAAGGCAGGAAAGTGGTGTTGTGTCTTGACGAGGCCCAGGCCATGCCGACCGATACCCTGGAGACCCTGCGCCTGTTGACCAACCTGGAGACGGAAAAATACAAGCTGCTGCAGGTGGTGTTGTTCGGTCAGCCGGAACTGGATGAACGATTGAATACCCGACAGGTGCGCCAGCTCAAGCAACGCATCACCTTTTCCTACCGGATCGAGCCGATTGATCGCGATGGTCTGGATTCGTATGTCTCGCACCGACTGGTTGTTGCCGGCTATCAGGGTGGGGCCCTGTTTGAACATCGGGCGATGCGAACATTGTATAAATGTAGTCGGGGGATTCCGCGCCTGATTAATATCCTCTCCCACAAGGCGATGATGGCCGCTTACGGGCGCGGTGACACGACCGTGGGGCAGCGACACATGCGCATGGCGGTGAAGGATACCGAGGATACCCAGTTGTCAAGCCCGCCACGCCGCTGGCCCTGGTGGCTGGCGGCCGGCGCTATGGCGGCGGCCATGCTGTTTTACTGGCAGGGTGACAAGATGCCGGGGGTCAGTTTATGAGTTTGATCAACCAGATGCTCAAGGACCTGGAGAGTCGCCGTGCCGAATCGGTGGCGTCGCCGGACAGTCCGTTAAAAGGGGTGAACCGTTACAACGTCGCGCAACGCCGACCAGCCTATCTGTTTTATGGGCTGGGGGCATTATTGTTGATCCTCGCGGCACTGGTCGGCTTCCTGGGTTGGGCATACCTGAATCCGCCACAGCATGCCGACGCCGCGACACCCCCGGTGGCCGTTGAGATGTCCCCCACTACGGAAGAACAACCCGCGTCGGCCAACGAGACGCCGGCGGTCAAGGCGTCGCCCCAAAAGGCGGCACCTGAGCCCGGGCCGGAACCGGAATCTGTGGTCAGCGCCAAGCCCCCGTCGTCGCCGGAACCTGCCAGGCAACAACAAGCTGAGGCGACAGTGGCGGAACAGCCCGCGACGACCGGATCCCGGCAACGCGAGGAGGCGGGCGAGGATGATGCGTCGGTTAACAAACGTAGTCGGCCGTTAAGTGACGAGCAGCGCGCCGAGCTGGCCTATAAAAAAGGCTATCAATTGCTGGGCCGGGAACAGCTGGAAGCCGGTGAACGCCAGCTGCGCGACGCGTTGACGCACTACCCGCGCCATCACGGGGCACGGGAACTGCTGGCCAGTGTGTACATCAAACGCGGGCGTTATGTGGAGGCCGGTAGCTTGTTAAAAGAGGGCCTCGCGCTGGCGCCAGGGCATACCTTGTTTGCCAAACTGTATGCGCGGGTATTACTGAAACAGCAGAAGCCGGCCCGGGCGATCGCCATCCTGGAACGGCAGCCGCCGATGCCGGGGGTGGACAGCGAATATCACGCACTGCTGGCGGCGCTCTATCAGCAGACCGGTCAACATCTCAAGGCGGCAGCCAGTTACCGGGACATACTGCGGGTCAATCCCCATCAGGGAAACGGGTGGATCGGATTAGGGATTTCCCTGGAAAAACTGGAGAAATACGCTGAAGCGCGTTCGGCGTATCAACGCGCGAAAAACAGCACCAATCTGACAGAGAATCTCCGCCAATATGTTGATAAACGGTTGGCCGTTCTGGCCGATGCCGGGCACTGAATTTCTTTACTCCTTACGATTGTTGTCTGGTTCCGGCAGCAGGGCTGTTCTATAATAAATCACATACGTCTCCTTGCCCTTGCTTGCCATGCTGAAAATCGCCACTCACATTACCGGATTGCTGAGCCTTATCGTGCTCCCGTTGCTTGCGACGGGTCCTGCGCTGGCCAAAGAGCAGGACAACGGCTACCTGCCGCAGTTTCGCGTGAACATGGATCGCAGTACCCGGGGTTCATTGTTAGGCGGTGATCACGCTGCACGACACAACATCCTGCTGCCGCGCCTGAACAGTTTCGACCCGACGATGGATTCGACCGGATCGGGTCAGCCCTTGCAGCAATATGATGCACGACTGTTTTATCCGGTCAGCACCATTCACGGGATGTCGCTGGATCTCGGGGTCAACGTCAAATATCTCAATGCCGTGGGCCGTTATTCCCAGGCTGACGGGACCGATGTGATTCATAATTTCAATCAGGCTATTCCCATGTTCCATGCCACGGCGCTGTTTGATCTGCCCTTCGATGGTTTATCCGCCTCGTTAGAGGGCAGCCACCGGGATACCGAACAGGCCCGCGCCTTCGACTACAAGGCCAAACTCCGGTACAAATGGGAACGGGGTCTGGGTCTCGAAGGCGGCTGGCAGCATCAGCAATACTCCCTGGACTACGGTCAGACCTATCCCGGGCTGGATTATGAGTCCAAAGGGATCTTCCTCGATCTGTTCATGGACTTCTGATCCAACTCTTCTTTGTTTGAATATTCTAAGTCTTTCACCGCAGAGACGCAGAGGATACAAGCTTTATTTTCTGGCTGTCGTTATCATCGAATAGGCTTGTTTTATTACTTCGTGAGCTGCACGGGCAGATATAATTTTTCTGCGGCCTTCGCCCTAACCAACAGGTATAAACGCCTTTGCGTTAATTCAAACACCCTGAACGATATGGTGAGACTTTCGCTCTCAGCGGGGAAAGTCGGCGCGCGCGACAGCGATCACGGTGATCGATTCGGCCCCGGCCCGGCGCAGGCAACGGGCCAGTTCGTTGACGGTGTGGCCGCTGGTGACAACATCGTCGAGGATGCCGATCGAGCGACCGCGCAAGTCGGCATCGATATAGAACGCCTGACGCAGATTTTGCCGGCGCTGAGCCAGCGGTAACCGGCTCTGGGCGGCGGTGTGCCGTACACGATGGCATTGCCCGGTGAGCAGCGGCAGGTCAGCGTATTGGGCGACAAAGCGGCCGATTTCCACTGCCTGGTTGTAGCCCCGCTCGCGCAACCGCCGGCGATGGAGGGGAACCGGCAGCAGCGCATCGAGCGACTGCAGGTGGGTTGTCGGCAGGGTCAGGCCCAGCAGTTCACCAAGCAGACGGGCATGGGACAGCTTTTGTTGGAATTTGAGCCCGGTAATAAGCTGATCGATGGGTGGGGCATAAATAAAGGGAATCAGGCTGTGGCGATAAAACGGTGGGTGTGCCAGGCAGCGCCCGCACAGGGTCTGCTCCGGGGCGATCGGCAGGGCACAGCGCCGGCAGGCGTGTCGATTGCCGGGCAAGACGGCGAGACAGTCCGGACACAGTGGCTGGTCCCGGGGCTGGGGGCTGTGACAAAGCCAGCAGCCCGGCCGGAACAGGTCGAAATTTAACCAATTGTTCACTTTGCGCATCCTTGCGAGTTGACACCGACAGCAGGGTGTCTATCATGCGGTTCCTTGTCCCAGTCTAGCCGAGCGTGCGCCATCGTGGAATCCGAGCACTCCCGTTCCAGCCATTTTTTCAGCGCCGACAGCTGCCGACGGATGGCGCGGCTGTTTAATCTGGGCAATATTATTGCCGTGGCGCCCGGTCTGATCATGGCGCCCTGGATCCTGCTTGGGGAAGCGCCCCACATGACCCTGATTTTCATGTTTATCCTGATGGTGGTCCCGCCGATCCTGTGGTTCGGTGTCTCCATCGCCATCTATACCATCGCCCGCCATCATCCCAATGCGCGAGTCGGCCATTACACCCAGCAGGCCGCGTACCGGTTTTACGGGGCTTTCGGCATCGTGATACCCGTGGGCACCTTTTATGGCACCCAGTGGCAGCTGTGGATCATGACCGGCGGCATTGTCGCGCTGATTCTGATCCCCTGGTCACTCTGGGATTTGCACCGCATTCAACAAGAACCCTGGCAAGACACGTACGGGGAAGGGGAACCGCAATGACACAAACTGCTACCGCCATCGACAATAACCTGCGTCACGACTGGCAGGTCGAGGAGATCGACGGCCTGTTCAACCTGCCATTCAATGATCTGCTGTTTCATGCCCAACAGCTGCATCGCCACTATTTCGATCCCAACCAGGTGCAGGTCAGCACCCTGTTGAGCATCAAGACCGGTAAGTGTCCGGAAGATTGCGGCTATTGTCCGCAGAGCATTCGCTACGATACCGGACTGGAAGTCGAGCCGCTGATGCCCCTGGATGAGGTGATTGAATCTGCCAGGGCCGCCAGGGCCAATGGCTCGAGTCGCTTCTGCATGGGCGCCGCCTGGCGCAGCCCGAAGGACCGGGATCTGGATCCGGTGATCGAGATGGTCAAGGCGGTCAAGGATCTGGGCCTGGAAACCTGCCTGACGCTGGGCATGCTGACCGAGAGCCAGACCCGGCGGCTCAAGGAGGCGGGGCTCGATTATTACAATCATAATCTGGATACCTCCCCGGAATATTACGGCGAAGTCATTACCACCCGCACCTACCAGGATCGCCTCGATACGCTGGAGCACGTGCGTAATGCCGGCATGCATGTCTGTTGCGGCGGTATCCTGGGGATGGGCGAGAGCCGTTACGATCGGGTGCGGTTGATGCAGCAATTGGCCAACCAGCCGCAGCATCCCGAAAGCGTACCTATCAACATGCTGGTACGGGTGGAGGGGACGCCGCTGCAGGAAGCCGAGGATTTCGATCATATCGAGTTTATCCGCAGCATCGCCGTGGCGCGGATCCTGATGCCACAATCTTACGTGCGTCTGTCAGCCGGACGTGAAGAGATGTCCGACGAAATGCAGGCGTTGTGTTTTCTGGCCGGGGCCAACTCGGTCTTCTACGGCGAAAAACTGCTGACCACCCCCAACCCCGGCGCCGATCACGACAGCCAACTGTTCGACAAACTCGGCATCCGGGCCATTTAGATAGAGGGGTTAATTAACGCGGAGGACGCAGAGGCGCAGAGACGCGGAGTAATAAACTTATTAAGGCTTATTGAGTTTTCGAGCGAGGCTTTCAAGCCAAATAAGTGTTCCAAATACCAGGCCAGAGAGGTCGCTTCGTCATGTGGTTTCTCGCAATGTCACCACTATTTTCAGTCATTGCGAGCGAAGCGAAGCAATCTTTTGAACAAAAAGATCGGGCATTCAGAACGCTTGATATTTAGTGCCGCCGGAGTCAGACAGTAATATATATTTTCTCTGCGCCTCCGCGACTCTGCGTCCTCCGCGTTATTTTCCAGTGAAGTTGAAAAATGATTGATACATCGAAATTACAGCAGTCTCTGGAAGAACGCCGGGCGCGGCAGTTGTATCGATCGCGGCAGGTGCTGGAGGGGCCGCAGGGGCCGCGGGTGGTGATCGACGGGCGCGAGTATCTGAACTTCTGCAGCAACGATTATCTTGGTCTGGCCAATCATCCCGAGGTCAAACAGGCATTCAAGCGGGGTGTCGATGAGTTCGGCGCCGGCAGTGGGGCGGCACATCTGGTAACCGGCCATGCCCGGCCCCATCATCGACTGGAAGAGGAGCTGGCCGAGTTTGTTGGCCGGCCGCGGACGTTGTTGTTCTCCACCGGTTACATGGCCAATCTCGGCGTAGCCAGCGCCCTGCTCGGGCGCAAGGATGGAATATTCGAGGATCGGATTAATCACGCCTCGCTGATCGATGCGGCGCAACTGTCCGGTGCCCGGTTGCAACGTTACCGGCATGCCGAGACCGAACATCTGCAGCAGTTGATCAAAAACAACACTTCGACAAGCAAGCTGATCGCGACCGACGGCGTTTTCAGTATGGACGGCGATCTGGCGCCGTTGCCGGGGCTGGCCCAGGTCGCACAGCAGTACGCTGCCTGGCTGATGGTGGATGATGCCCACGGGCTGGGGGTGATCGGTGCAACCGGCCGGGGTTCCCTGGAACAGTTCGGCCTGGGAATGGCGGAGGTACCGGTTCTGGTCGGCACACTGGGCAAGGGCTTCGGGACGTTCGGTGCCTTTGTCGCCGGCGAGGAGGCGCTGATCGAAACCTTGATTCAGCAGGCACGCAGTTATATCTATACCACGGCGCTGCCCCCCGCCGTGGCCGAGGCCACCCGGGCAAGTTTGCAACTGGTGCAACGGGAGAGCTGGCGACGGGAGAAGCTGCAGACCTTGATCGCCCGGTTTCGCTCGGGTGCCGCGCAACTGGGGTTGCAACTCGGCGAGTCATCCACCCCGATCCAGCCGTGGATCATCGGCGACACCGAACAGGCCGTGCTGCTCAGCGAAAAGCTGAAACAACAGGGGATTCTGATCAGTGCCATTCGCCCGCCCACGGTCCCGCAAGGCACAGCGCGCCTGCGGATTACCTTCTCGGCCGCCCACGAGGCGGCGGACGTGGATCACCTGCTGGGTGTAATCGCCGGAGTGCTATAGAGCATGATCGGTGCCGCGCCTTTGCATGTGAGCCGAATCGGCGAAGGGCCGGATCTGGTGTTGCTGCACGGCTGGGGGATGCACAGCGGCATCTGGCATGATCTGATAGAACCGTTACAGCAAGAGTACTGCCTGCATCTGGTGGATCTGCCGGGCCATGGGCAGAGTCAGCATGCCTGTGGTGATTTTAATCTCGAGCAGCTGGCCGACATGATCTGGCAAAGCGTATCGCCGGAATTACAGGGACAGGCCATCTGGCTGGGCTGGTCGCTGGGCGGCATGGCGGCACTGCAGATCGCCTTACAGCACCCTGAACAGACCCGTGCTCTGGTGCTGGTGGCCAGTACGGCACGTTTCAGTCAAGCCGATGACTGGCCGCATGCGATGTCGGTGTCGTTACTTGATACCTTTGCGGAACAGCTGGCCGAGGATTATCAACCCACACTGCAGCGTTTTCTGGCCTTGCAGGTCAAAGGAAGTGATGATGCCAGAGCGGCGCTGCGCACGCTGCGTCAGCGGGTTCTGGACAATGCCGAGGTGAATGTTTTGGCCCTGCAAAGCGGGTTGGCCATATTGAAACAGGCCGATTTGCGCCATCGGCTACATGAAATCCGACACCTGCCGGTGCTGATGGTGTTCGGGGCGTATGACATGCTGGTGCCGTTGTCGACAGCAAAGGCATTGGCGGGCTACTTTGACAACAGTCTGCAGGTGGTAATCGACGGCGCGGGACATGCGCCGTTTGTCTCACAGCCACAGTTATTCATTCAACACGTGATAACCTATCTACATGCAACAAAATGATGCACAGATAATCGATAAACGTCAGGCCCGGGGCGCGTTTGATCGCGCCGCGGGCAGCTATGATCAGGCGGCCGTATTACAACGCGAGGTGGCCGATCGTATTCTGGAGCGGCTGGATTATATCAAGCATGTACCGCAACGGCTGCTGGATGTCGGTTGCGGGACCGGCTATACCCTGCAACCCCTCGCTCGACGCTATCCCGGCAGCGAAATCTGGGCGCTGGACGTCTCGCTCAATATGCTGGGACAGGCACGGCGCAAACCGTCGTTGTGGCAAAAGTTTCGCGGTCGGTTTCGCTATGTGGCCGGTGATGCCGAGCAATTACCCATGGCTGATGCCAGTGTGGATATGATCTTCTCCAGTCTGGCGATGCAGTGGTGCGTGGATCTGGATCGGACTTTTGCCGAAATGCGTCGGGTTCTCAAGCCGGACGGTTTGCTGATGTTCAGTACTTTCGGTCCTGATACGCTCAGGGAGCTGCGCCACTGTTTTGAATCCGTCGATGATTATTCACATACCAATCAGTTTATCGATATGCATGATATAGGCGATGCCTTGTTACGTAGCGGGTTCGGCGACCCGGTCATGGATATGGAGATGCTGACGGTGACCTATGATGATGTCATGGCTATTATGCGCGATCTTAAACAGATCGGTGCACATAATGTCACCCAGGGACGCGCCCGTGGCCTGACAGGCAAGCGGCGTATGCAGGCGGTGAGCAAGGCGTATGAACAATTTCGTCAGGATCAACGCCTGCCTGTGTCTTATGAAGTGCTGTACGGCCATGCCTGGGCAATGGATAATATCGAACAAGGTTGTGCGGTGCCTCAATCGGTTAATGTGTCCTTTGACGCCGGCCGATCATGACTGAGGCAGCATACCCGGGTGTATTTGTGACCGGCACCGATACGGAGATCGGTAAAACCGTTTGCAGTTGTCTGTTGATCGACGCCTTGCGGCAGCGTGGCTTGCGCGTGGCCGGTATGAAGCCGGTCGCCAGCGGCGGCCAGTATCAGCAAGGGCGACTGGTCAATGACGATGCCCTGAAATTGCAGCAACAGTCCGGCCTGAACCCGGCTTATGAGTGGGTCAATCCGTATGTCTTCGAGCCCCCTGTTGCCCCTCATCTGGCCGCCCGACAGGCCGGGGAGATCATCCGCCCCGAACCGATTCAACAGGCATTTTCCCGATTAAAAACCGATGCCGATCAGGTCGTGGTCGAGGGCGTGGGCGGCTGGCGAGTGCCGTTGGCGGAAGGGTTCTCCGTGTCCGATCTGCCGCAGTTGCTAAACCTGCCAGTGGTACTGGTGATCGGGATGCGTCTGGGTTGTCTTAATCATGCACTGTTAACGATAGAAAGTATCGAACACAGCGGTAGCAAACTGCTGGGCTGGATGGCCAATTACCTCGATCCCGGTTTCGATGCGCAACAGGCGAATTTCAAAACGCTTGAATCCCGTCTTAAAGCGCCTTGTCTGGCGCAGATCCCCTACCATTGTGAACCCTTCACCCCGACACAACAGCGAGAACTGGCTGCAAGCATAAATATAAGCTGGTTGTAATATTCTGAAAGAATGAAAGTACTTGGCAAATTAACTGGCGATTAATAAGGTTATTAACTGAGTGAACCAGGCTGGCGCTATCGCTAAAATCGATAGCTGGCATAAATATCACAAAATACTAATTAAGATATAAGCATATAAGCAATTACTTTTATATCTGTTTATTATAAGCCTATTCTATCTTTTTTATTGCGCGGCCCACTCCGCCTGATTACCATGCACAACAGCCTGAACGCGGGACGCGCTGTGGCGGATGAAAATAATAATGTCCGAGAACGAATTGAATCACACCCTGGTGACGGAACAGCGGGCAGACAAAAACGACAAGTACAATATAAAAAAGAATTACCTGCGCACGTCAGCTTTTATTTCGAGCAGGGTTGTAGAGCGGCGGGCGTTTAAAACTCTAATCAAAAATTAGTAAATCCCAACCGGAAGAGGTAGAGGTATGTCGGCAAATACGATAACGAGAAAGCTCCGAAGCTTCCTATATGCTGTTTTGCTGTTGGGGCCGGGCAGCGCGTTCGCGGAATATAAACTGAATATGCCCGAGACTGTCACGGTCGTCGGCAAGGAGATATTCGGTCTGCATATGCTGGTGCTCTGGATTGTTACTATCGTCGGTATCGGCGTTTTCGGGGTGATCATCTATTCACTGTTTAAACATCGCAAATCAAAAGGCGCGGTGGCATCCCAGTTTCACGAAAGCACGACCGTGGAGGTCATCTGGACGATTATACCGCTGGTGATTCTGGTACTGATTGCGATTCCGGCTACCAAAACCCTGCTCAAATATGAAGATACGGGCAATGCCGATGTGACCGTCAAGGCAACCGGTTGGCAGTGGAAGTGGCAATATGAATACCTGGACGAAGGTGTGAGCTTTTTCAGTAATCTCGATCAGGCCAGCAACGAGGCCCGGCAGAAAGATTCCGGTGTCGATGTGCGAACTGTTGAAAATTACCTGTTGGATGTCGACAATCCGATCGTGGTTCCAGTGAACAAGAAAGTCCGCATCCTGACCACTTCCAATGACGTTATCCACGCCTGGTGGGTGCCCGATCTCGGCGTCAAGCGTGATGCGATTCCCGGGTATATTAATGAAAGCTGGTTCAAGGCCACCGAAACCGGCACCTATCGCGGCCAGTGCGCCGAGCTGTGCGGTATAAATCATGGCTTTATGCCCATCGTGGTCAAAGTTGTCGCCGAAAATGAATACAACGACTGGGTTGCCGAACAAAAAGCAGCGGCCGCAGCAGCCAACGCGGGCAGTGATCGTGAATGGACCAAGGATGAACTGATGGCTCGTGGTGAAGAAGTCTATAAGGGAACCTGCGCCGCCTGCCATCAGGCGAATGGACAAGGTATTCCGGGAGCCTTCCCGTCATTGGCAGGTGGTGCATTGACCACCGGTCCGGCGGAAGGCCATATTGACATCGTCTTGAACGGTAAGAGCGGTACCGCCATGCAGGCCTTTGGCCCACAGCTGAATGATGCCGATCTGGCCGCAGTTATCACCTATGAACGCAACAGCTGGGGTAACAGCGCCAGTGTTGTACAACCGTCAGACGTTAAGGCAGCGCGCTAAGGCGTAGTGGAGGATATAAGAATGAGTACAGTAGCTGCGACACACGAGCATCAACACCCGACGGGTATTACGCGTTGGCTGTTTACGACCAACCATAAAGATATCGGTACCCTGTATCTGTGGTTCGCGTTCATCATGTTCCTGCTGGGCGGGACCATGGCTATGGTCATTCGTGCCGAGCTGTTCCAGCCGGGCATGCAGGTCGTCGACCCGCACTTCTTTAACCAGATGACCACCATGCACGGCCTGATTATGGTCTTCGGGGCGGTCATGCCGGCCTTCGTCGGTCTGGCCAACTGGCAGATTCCATTGATGATCGGCGCGCCGGACATGGCACTGCCGCGCATGAACAACTGGTCCTTCTGGATTCTGCCGTTTGCCGGCACCATGCTGATCAGCACCCTGTTCATGGAAGGCGGCGGCCCGGCGTTCGGTTGGACTTTCTACGCGCCGTTGTCCACCACCTTCGCACCGGCGAGTACTGACTTCTTTATCTTTGCGATTCACTTGCTCGGCTTTTCGTCCATCATGGGCGCGATCAACATCATTGCGACCATTTTGAACATGCGTGCGCCGGGCATGACCCTGATGAAGATGCCGCTGTTCGTCTGGACCTGGCTGATTACCGCCTTCCTGCTGATTGCGGTGATGCCGGTTCTGGCCGGGGCGGTAACTATGATGCTGACCGACCGCAACTTCGGCACCAGCTTCTTTGATGCGGCCGGTGGTGGTGACCCGGTTCTGTTCCAGCATGTGTTCTGGTTCTTCGGTCATCCCGAGGTGTATATCATGATCCTGCCGGCCTTCGGCGTGGTCTCGCAGATCATCCCGACGTTCGCGCGCAAGCCGCTGTTCGGTTATGCCTCGATGGTCTATGCCACCGCGGCGATTGCGTTCCTCTCGTTCATCGTCTGGGCGCATCATATGTTTACTGTCGGAATGCCGGTCGCGGGTGAGCTGTACTTTATGTACGCGACGGTCATGATTGCCGTGCCCACCGCGGTCAAGGTCTTCAACTGGACCGCAACCATGTGGAAGGGATCGATGACCTTCGAGGCCCCGATGCTGTGGGCGATTGCCTTTGTTTTCCTGTTCACCATCGGCGGCTTTACCGGCCTGATGCTGGGTGTCGCGCCGGCTGACTTCCAGTACCACGATACCTATTTCGTGGTCGCGCATTTCCACTATGTACTGGTCACCGGGGCAGTCTTCGCTATCATTGCGGGTGTTTATTACTGGTTGCCGAAGTGGACCGGTAACATGTACAGCGAAACCCTGGCCAAGTGGCACTTCTGGCTGTCAGCCATCTCAGTCAATGTGCTGTTCTTCCCGATGCATTTTGTCGGTCTGGCCGGTATGCCGCGACGGATTCCGGACTATTCGCCGATGTTCGCCGAGTTCAACATGATGGCCTCTCTTGGCGGCTTCGTCTTCGGTGCCAGTCAGTTGTTGTTCCTGTACATCATCATCAAGACCATCCGTGGTGGTGAAAAGGCTACCAGCAAGGTCTGGGAAGGTGCGGAAGGCCTGGAATGGTCGATTCCATCACCGGCGCCGTACCACACCTTTGAAACCCCGCCGCAAGTTAAATAAGTCATACGGGAAGGCCCTCGGGCCTTCCCGATTGACCGGAATAGACAAAGATGAGTGAAGTGGCAAAACAAAATCGTTTAAAACTGACCCTAACTATCCTGGTGCTGATTGCAGTCGGATTTTATATCGCTGTTTTTGCCAAATACTGGTAACGGGTCATGGCAGATAAGGAAAAAACCGGCGTTTCACACGGCAAAGTGGTCAGGAAACTGACCGTGGTCGTTTTTGCGATGTTCGGTTTTGGATTTGCCCTGGTACCGCTGTACAACATGGTCTGTGATGCGTTTGGCCTCAACGGGCGTTTCCTGGCAATCCAGGATGGAAGCTATGATGCGGCTGAAGGCGCTGAGAGGGGAGCAAAACTGGCGGCAAGAACAGATATGGATCGGACTGTAACCGTGCAGTTCACCACGACACTCAATCAGAATCTGGCCTGGGAATTCAGAACAATGACCCGGAGCATGGAACTTCATCCCGGTGAGATAAAACAGGTGAAGTTTTACGCCAAAAATAAAACGGACAAGACAGTCGTTGCCCAGGCCGTACCCAGCCTGGCACCGTCACAAGCAGTAAAATATTTCACCAAGATGGAGTGTTTCTGTTTTAACCAGCAGACATTCAAGCCGGGAGAAGCGAAGGAAATGCCATTGGTGTTTGTGGTGGATCCGGATCTGCCAAAAAACGTCAATACGATTACTCTCGGCTATACATTTTTTGATACTGAAAAAAACACCAGGCTGGATGATAGCAATGCGCCCGTTGTGGCAGTTGCCGAAAACAGCCGGGTCTATTTGAACAAATAACAATTACCACTATAAGCATATAAAGAGGGGTAGCCATGTCACACGCACAAGGTAGCTATTATTTGCCCGAACCGAGCCATTGGCCGATTGTGGGTTCAGTCGGCCTGTTCACCCTGCTGGCGGGTTTTGCCAACTGGTTACATGGCGGAAGCAGTCTGTGGATAATCGTCGGTGCGATTATTGTCATCGTGATGATGTTCGGCTGGTTCGGCAAGGTCATTTCTGAGAGTGAAGGTGGACAATATAACGCGCAGGTGGATACCTCTTTCCGCATGGGGATGGCCTGGTTCATCTTCTCGGAAGTCATGTTCTTCGCTGCCTTCTTCGGTGCCCTGTTCTACGTTCGTCAGTGGGCGGTGCCGTGGCTTGACGGCGCCGGCAACAATGCGATGACCGGCGAGTTGTTGTGGCCCAACTTCCAGGCGGCTTGGCCGTTGATGGATGTGCCGAACCCGGAAGGTTTTGACAGGCCGAAGGAAATTGTCGGTGCGTGGGGGATCCCGTTCTATAACACGATTATCCTGCTGACCTCCGGACTGACCATCACCTGGGCACACTGGGGTCTGAAGAAAAATAACCGTACACAACTGATTACAGGTCTGTTCCTGACAGTCGCGCTCGGTGCTTTGTTCGTGTTCCTTCAGGGCTACGAATATGGTCACGCCTATACCGATCTGAACCTGAAGCTGTCATCCGGCATCTACGGCTCGACATTCTTCATGCTGACCGGATTTCACGGGTTGCACGTCACCATCGGGGCTATCATGTTGCTGGTGATGTTGTTGCGGGCTATCAAGGGCCACTTTACCGCCAAGCATCACTTTGCCTTTGAGGCGGCGGCCTGGTACTGGCACTTCGTGGATGTTGTCTGGCTTGGCCTGTTTATCTTCGTATACTGGCTATAAGCGGATATAGCGTGGCTATGGAAGGCGCCGCGATCGCGGCGCCTTTTTTTTGCTCAGAAGTTTAGTCTGCTAGATAAGCGTTCCGGATACCGGTGCAGGCATGAGGTGCTGCCGTGCCTTCCCGGACCGTCGGCCACAAGGACGTGGCCGTCGAGCCTACAGGGATGTGTTCACGGCGTGTCCGGGAAGGCGCGGCAGTACCGATTAAAGCCAATGTGATCGGGCATTCTGAACGCCTGTTTAGCGACGTCATAGAATGCAGCAGTTAGAGACGGTGAAAAAATCACAATAGCGTTATATGAGCGCGTGTGGTGAAATAAGACCAAGTGAATAGCCGATCATAATGAAGATCAACAGGCCGATGGACAGGGCGATCCGCACGGTCAATGCCTTGACAGTACGGGTAGAGTCCTGATTGCCTCTGAGCATGGAAAACAGGGCGCTGGCCAGGCTGAGCAAAATCAGTACCAGAATTATGACGATGACTGCTTTGAAAAGCATGGTTACCTCCGAAAGCTGGTGAATAAAGTATACCCAAATTGCCGCGACAGGCATATGGACAGAGGCTGAGAAATGCAATTCGGCAACCGCGAATTCCGGCCCCGCCTGTGGCCGACTGTCGCAACACTCATTCTGTTGCCAATTTTGCTACGGCTGGGGTTCTGGCAACTGGATCGTGCGGAGGAAAAACGCGAGATTCAGCAGCGTTATGCCGAGCAGCAGGCACGGCCTGTAGTAGAGCTGTCTCGGCTTGATCCGAGTGATGAGATAGAATATCGGCGCGCCACGGTTAGTGGGCATTTTGCTACTGAGCGCCAGATTTTGCGGGATAATCAGATCCATCAAAAACGGGCTGGGTACCATGTTATTACGCCGCTGCGGATTGAAGACAGTCAGCAATACATCCTGGTAAATCGTGGCTGGGTGGATGGTCGGCTTCGACGTGACACGTTGCCGGAATTCGAGACACCGGGGAAAACCGTTACCTTGACCGGCCAGCTGAAGCTACCGGGAGGCATTGGCCTGAAACTCGGTGAACGGAGTTATACCGATAAAAGCTGGCCGCGGGTGGTGCAATGGCTGGACATCCAGGAACTGGAAAAACAGACAGGCTACACGCTGTATCCTTATATATTGCGACTGGATGAGAATGAGCCGTACGGATTTGTCAGGGATTGGAAGATTGTCAGTAGTGAGCCTGAGCAGAGTACAAGTTATGCGGTGCAGTGGTTCACCCTGGCACTGGCCCTGGTTTTAATATTTATATTTGTCAACACTAGAAAGATTAACCATGCAAAACATGAACGTAAGTAACGAACAGCGTAATAAGGGCCGACGGGATTTTTTATTACTGGTCGCTGTTTTCTTTCTGCCGATTATTATTGTCCTGGTGCTGTATTTTAATCTGGATAAGTGGGATATAGGCGGAGAACGTAACCACGGTGATCTGATTCAGCCGCCGCGTCAGTTAGAGGATGTCGTGCTCACTGATATACAGGACAAAGCGTTTCGCTTTTCGGATGTACGTGATAAATGGCTCATGATCCATTTCGGTGGGGCCGGCTGTGATCAGGCGTGCAGGGATGAATTATATCTGATGCGTCAGATACGTCTGGCCCAGGGTGGTGATCGACAGCGAATTGTACGGATCCATATTTCGACAGGTGGCAAACCCAAAGAAAGCCTGCACGCTGTGTTGGCGGATCATCCCGAGTTGAAGGTGGTATATGGTGATGCATCCGACTTGCAGAAAGTCGTCAGCCAGTTCCAACACGATGTTGGTGCCGGACCGACTGTTCAGGAAATGTATCTGGCAGATCCCCGTGGTTTTCTGATGATGAGTTATCCCGAGGATTACGATCCTAAAGGCATGATCAAGGATCTGGAAAGGTTATTGAAGTTTGCGCGATCAGGATAAGTAAAATGACAAAAGAAACCCTGTTTGCCAGATTGGCGCTGATTGCAACAGTTCTGGCGTTTTGTGTTGTGGTTCTCGGCGCTTTTGTGCGGCTCTCTGATGCCGGTCTCGGGTGTCCCGACTGGCCGGGCTGCTACGGACACCTGGGCGTGCCGAAAAGCGAACAGGCTGTCCAATTGGCTAACGAACTATATCCGGACCGCCCGGTTGAAGCGCACAAGGCCTGGAAGGAGATGGTTCACCGCTATTTTGCAGGCATACTCGGCCTGTTGGTATTTACCCTGGCCTTTGTTGCCTGGCGCAATCGCAGGAACCCGAAGCAGGCCGTCAAGCTGCCGTTGTTTTTGAGCATTCTGATCATCTTCCAGGCTTTGCTGGGAATGTGGACCGTCACCATCAAGCTCAAGCCCGTGATCGTGATGCTGCATCTGATGGGGGGTATGGCAACCCTCTCCTTGTTGTGGTGGCTGACCCTGCGGCACCTGAATCTGTTTTCCCGGCGCCGCGTGGGTATAATACAGCAAAGCCGGTTGAAGAAACTGGCCCTGATCGGTTTGCTGGTGGTGGTGGGCCAGATCATGCTGGGGGGCTGGACCAGTGCCAACTACGCCGCCTTGCATTGCACCGATTTCCCGACCTGTCAGGGCAAGTGGTGGCCGCAAACCGATTTTGGCGAAGCCTTTACGTTGTGGCACGGAATCGGGCCCGACTATGAGGGCGGCATCATGAGCAATACCGCGCGCGTCACGGTGCACTTTACCCATCGCCTCGGTGCGCTGGTCACTTTCCTGTATCTCGGGGTGCTGGGCGTGATGCTGTTGCTGGGGCGACTTGGCGAAAACCTGCCGCCGGTGGGTTTGACCTTGTTGGGCGTATTGTTACTGCAGGTCAGCCTGGGGATTGCCAACGTCCTGTTGTCCCTGCCACTGGGTGTGGCGGTGGCGCATAATGGTGTGGGTGCGTTATTGTTGCTGACCCTGGTGACATTGAACCACCTGGCATTCAAGCCGCGGAGAACGTAATGGGGGAGACCGTCAAACAGTCTGAAGTCCGCCCGGAAATTTTCCGGCTGTGGTGTGACTACTATACCCTGTGCAAGCCCAAGGTTGTGGCATTGATCGTGTTTACGGCCATTGTCGGCATGTTTTTGTCCGTGCCGGGAATGGTGCCATGGCAGCCGCTGATCTTCGGCACCCTGGGAATCGGTCTGGCCGCGGCCTCGGCGGCGGCGATTAACCAGATTGTGGATCAGAAGATCGACGCCGAGATGCAACGGACCTCGAAACGTCCCTTGCCGTCCGGCACCATTACCAATAAACAGGCGTTATTGTTTTCCGCTCTGCTGGGGATTGCTTCGATGGTAATCCTGGTTTATCTGGTCAACCCGCTGACCGCCGTGCTGACCCTGTTGTCCCTGATCGGTTACGCCTTCATTTATACTATGTATCTGAAACGGGCCACGCCGCAGAACATCGTCATCGGCGGCGCCGCCGGTGCCGCGCCGCCGGTACTGGGCTGGACCGCAGTGACCGGGCAGATCCATCCCGACAGCCTGTTGTTATTCCTGATTATCTACACCTGGACGCCACCCCATTTCTGGGCACTGGCTATCCACAAACGGGAGGAATACGCCAAGGTGGATGTGCCGATGTTGCCGGTGACCCACGGGGTGCAGTTCACCCGCCTGCATGTCCTGCTATACACCATTATTATGTTCGGCATCACCCTGTTGCCGTTTGCGACCCGGATGAGCGGCTGGCTCTATTTTATCGGCGCGATTATCCTGGGCGGGGTTTTCCTCTACTATGCAATCCGCATGCAGTCGGACAAGGATACGAAGATCGCGATCAAGACATTTGGTTATTCCATCGTGTATTTGATGGGGCTGTTTGCGCTGTTGCTGATCGATCACTATGTCCCGCTGTTACTCCTGCTACTGACATAAACCCTTTTAATCATAAGTGTAAAGACCGACGTAAATCTTCCCCTATCCGGCCCGCGGTGACGCAGCTGTCTATACTTGCCGGGTTATCCGGAGTTGCCTGTTCGTTTATAGATACTTTACAATATTAGGATATCTTTATATTCCAGAGGGGTTTTCTCAGGTTTCCTGTGCTGGCGCAGGATGCGGGATCGCCCCCTTTAAACCTGTATTCACCTGATTCAACCAAGAACCAAGAGGCGTTATATGGCCCATTCAACTGCGCAGGCTGCGGAGCAATATAACTACGATATTGTCCGCAAGTTCACCATCATGACGATCGTCTGGGGTGTGCTGGGGATGTTCGCAGGCTTGTATATTGCATCCGAACTTGCCTGGCCCTTTTTGAACTTTGATATTCCGGAAATCACCTTTGGTCGTTTGCGCCCGGTGCATACTACGCTGGTGATTTTCGGTTTTGGGGGCAGCGCATTGTTCGCAACTTCCTATTATGTGGTGCAGCGGACCTGCCAGGTACGCCTGTATAACGATGGCCTGGCGAATCTCACATTCTGGGGTTGGCAGGCATCGATCGTTCTGGCGGCTATCTCCTATGTCATGGGTTATACCCAGGCCCGCGAATATGCGGAAATGGTCTGGCCGATCGACATCCTGATCGCCGTGACCTGGGTGGCCTATTTCTGGATTTATGTTCAGACGCTGCGTCGTCGCAGTCAGCCGCACATTTATGTCGCCAACTGGTTCTTTATCGCCTTTATTCTGGCCACGGCACTGTTACATATTTTCAATAATATGGCCGTGCCGGTCAGCATGTTCAGCCTGGAGTCTTACAGCCTGCATGCCGGCGTTCAGGACGCCATGACCCAGTGGTGGTACGGACATAATGCGGTTGGCTTCTTCCTGACCGCCGCATTTCTCGGGATGATGTATTACTTTGTACCCAAGCAGGCTGGACGTCCGGTTTACTCCTATCGTCTGTCTATTATCCACTTCTGGGCACTGATCTTCCTGTATATGTGGGTCGGTACCCACCATCTGCACTGGACCGCCATTCCGGACTGGACCTCGACGCTGGCTGCAACATTCTCTATTTTGCTGCTGATGCCGTCCTGGGGCGGCATGATCAACGGGATCATGACCCTGTCAGGCGCCTGGGACAAACTGCGCACCGACCCGATTATTCGTTTTTTTATTGTGGCGCTGTCGTTTTACGGCATGTCCACATTTGAAGGTCCGCTGATGTCGCTCAAGAGTGTGAATGCCCTGTCGCACTACACGGACTGGACTATTGGTCACGTACACTCCGGTGCCCTGGGCTGGGTGGCTATGATCACCTTCGGTTCGCTGTACCATCTGATTCCGCGCCTGTGGGAAACCAAAATGTACAGCGATCGGTTGATCTATCTGCACTTCTGGCTGGCAACCATCGGCATCGTCCTGTATATCACCGCGATGTGGGTGGCGGGTATCGGTCAGGGTCTGTTGCTGCGTGCCTTTGATGAGTACGGGAATCTGGCTTACACCTTTATAGAATCCGTTGCCTTCCTGCATCAGCCGTATGTATTCCGTGCGCTGGGCGGCGCGTTCTTTGTTGTCGGAATGGTCTTGATGGCATTCAATACCTACATGACAATCCGTAAGGCGAATCTTGAGGGGGCTGAACTGGAAGCCAAACTGGCTGCAAAAATGGCCAAGGCCTAAAGAAAAACAGGATTAGAGAAGCGCAATGAAACATGAAACTATAGAAACCAATGCCGGCTGGCTTATCGTTCTGACGCTGATCGTTATTAGCATTGGCGGGTTGGTCGAAATCGTCCCGCTATATCTGATCGATGATACGGTGGAAGAGGTCAAGGTGGCCGGTAAGGATACTGTTCGCCCTTATACACCGCTTGAACTGCGTGGTCGCGATTTGTATCTGCGCGAAGGCTGCTATACATGCCATTCGCAGATGGTTCGCCCCTTCCGTGATGAGGCTTTGCGTTACGGACATTATTCGCTGGCAGCCGAATCCAAGTTTGATCACCCGTTCCAGTGGGGCTCCAAGCGTACCGGTCCGGACCTGGCTCGTGTAGGTGATAAATACTCCAATGAATGGCATGTTCAGCATCTGGTTGCACCGCGATCGGTCGTTCCTGAATCTATCATGCCGAACTATCCCTGGTTGCTGGAGAATAAGCTCAATTACAAGGATGTCGCGGACCGGATGCGCGCATTGAAGATGGTCGGTGTGCCGTATTCGGAAACCGAAGCGGCATATCAGGCCAATGTCGAGCGATTTGGGGAAGAAGTCGCCCGGAAACTGGATATCAACGCGGCAACAGAGAACCTGGTTGCCCAGGCCAATCAGGGCAATTACGACGGTAATCCGATGGTGATCAGCGAAATGGACGCTCTGGTTGCCTATTTACAGGTGCTGGGGACCATGGTTGATTTCAACCAGTTCGAAGACGGCTACTTTGTACAGTTCCGCTGAGTGTGACCCGAAATGTTTGACTGGATAAGATCGATGGTACATTCAGGAGACGCGAAAACGTTTCTGTTGTTCCTGTTCTTTTTTACATTTATCGGCATCGTTTTATATGTATATGCAAGCCGTAAGCGCGGCCGTCGACTTGAGTCATACAAGAATATTCCGTTTGAAGATGATGATGTAGCCCATCGCAAGGATACAGACAATGAGTAAAGACAAAACCCAGAAAACAGTTCAGACAACCGGTCATGCCTGGGACGGTGATCTGCAGGAATTTAATAATCCCCTGCCGACATGGTGGCTGTGGGCATTCTATGCCACGGTCGTGTTTGCCATTATTTACTGGATACTTTATCCAACGCTGCCAATTGGTGATACATACACCAAGGGTGCATTTAACGACATCACCTATACGACCGAAGACGGCAAGACAGAGACGACGCACTGGAATACCCGCGCCCTGTTTGAAAAAGAGATGCAGGAAGCCCGGGAGGCGCAGGCCAAATACGTGGAGCAGTTGAGCCAGGCCTCCTATCAGGAGATCCAGTCGGATCCGGAACAGAGCGGTTTCGCTTTTTCCATGGCCAAGGTGCTGTTTGCGGATAATTGTGCGGCCTGTCACCAGACTGGCGGTAATGGCGTTATTGGCATGTATCCCAACCTGATTGATGATGCCTGGCTGTGGGGCGGCTCCTTTGAACAAATTGAGCAAACTATCCGTGAAGGTCGTCAGGGGAATATGCCCGGGTTCAAGGGCCAATTATCATCGCAGCAGACAGGCGACGTCTCTGCCTATGTTTTGAGCCTGTCCGGTCACGATATGGCGGAAGATGAAATTTCCCGCGGGGAGCAGATTTTTGCTGCCAATTGCGCCGTTTGTCATGGTGAAGATGCCAAAGGCAAGACGATGATGGGGTCGGCGAATCTGATCGACAGCATCTGGACCATCGTGAATATCCCCGCTGCTGGAAGCTTGGAGCAGAAAAAATCCGCAGTCATGCAACTGGTGAGAAATGGCAAGTCCCGGCATATGCCGGCCTGGAAAGCCCGTTTGTCGGATACCGAAATCAAGATTCTGACTTACTATGTGCATGAGATGGGTGGCGGCAAATAAGCCGACGACCCGCTCAGATAACAACACAACAGGGGGGAGGGTGCGTTTGCGGTATGCGGACGTCCCTCCCTTTGTTTATCTGTGGGTTCCTGCTCGCCACAACAGGCTCGTGCTACCGTAGTGGATGTTCGATTATTAAAATGAAGCTTGAATGACACAAACCGCCTATCAGTCCCGTATCCCGATTTACCCGCGATCCGTCAAAGGTCGTTTTCGCACGATCAAGTATGCGGTACTGACGCTCGCGTACGGGGTCTATTTCCTGCTGCCCTGGCTGCGTTGGGCTCGGGAAAATGCGCCGGATCAGGCCGTGTTGTTCGATCTGGCCGGACGTCACTTTTACCTGTTCGATCTGGTGGTCTATGCCCAGGATATTTTCTGGCTCGCCGGGGTGCTGATTATATTTGCCCTGTTAATGTTCTTTGTGACCGGCGTGGCGGGCCGTGTCTTTTGTGGCTACTTCTGCTTTCAAACCCTGTGGACCGATGTGTACATCCTGATCGAGCGCCTGGTCCAGGGTGAGCGTAATGCCCGTATCAAGCTGGCCGATGCGCCCTGGAGCAAGACCAAGTTTTTCAAGCTGGGGATGACGCACGTTCTATGGCTGGCCATGGCCTTTGTGACCGGCCTGACCTTTGTGCTTTACTGGGGTAATGCGCCACAACTGGTGCTGGACTTTTTCCGCGGCGAGGCACCCTTTGCCGCCTATGCCACCACCTTGTTTTTGACCGCAACCACGTATGTAATGGCCGGGCTGGCTCGTGAGCAGGTCTGTACCTATATGTGTCCCTATGCCCGCTTCCAGGGCGTGATGTTCGATCGTGACACCCTGATCGTCGCTTATGATGAGCAGCGCGGTGAACGCGAGCAGGGGCGGCACAAGCCGTCCAAAGACTACATGGCGCGCGAGGCCCGTATTGCCGACAAGGTGGGCGACTGTATCGATTGCGGTTATTGCGTACAGGTCTGTCCGGTGGGGATTGATATTCGTAATGGCTTGCAATACCAGTGTATCTCCTGTGCCTTATGTATTGATGCCTGCGATACTATTATGGACAGCATCGGTTACCCCCGCGGACTGATCCGCTATACCTCGCAAAAGGCCCTGGAAGGCGAGAAGAGCAATCCCTTCAATCTTAAAAACCTCGGTTATGCCCTGGCTCTGATCGCGGCGGTTGGTCTGTTGACCTGGGCCATATCGCATCGGGACAAGGTTGAGCTGAGCGTGGCCCAGTTTCGCCAGCCGATGTCCGTGACACTGTCCGACGGTCGGATTCAGAACCGTTATGAGATAAAAATCAACAACAAGACCAGTGAGTCGATTCGTTACCGGATCAGTATCGGTGGCCTGCCGCAGGCGGAGCTGGATCTGGGGGGCAATGAAGAGGTCACCGTCAGCCCGGAACACAGTCTTAAACTGATGGCCAAGGTGAATCGCCGGCCGGAAATTGCCGAACAGGAGCGCCAGTCTTTCGAGTTTGTGATTCGTCAGATCAATAGCGAACAGCCGCTGACGACTCGCCGCACTACCGTTTTTTATACACCACTAACGCGCTAAGGTCATTGCTATGACAGATATTCTGTATTCCCTGCTCGGTGGTGTCATTGCCATTGCCGTCGGCTTCGCCTTGCTGTATCGCTTCAGCCGGCTGGACGGCAAGATGGTGGCTGTCGTCGTTGCCTTGCTGGTGGTGGGTATTTATATGCCCCTGGTGATTATCAAGTGGCCGGGCGCCGATGTGTTTGCCATCCACCTGGCAATCTATCTGGTCACGGTCTATGTGCTGGGGATCATCAGCAGCCAGCGCGACGCGCGACGCAAAGCGGGTGAGTCAGAACGCTGGTTTCACTGGGGACCGGCGGCGATCGTGATCTTTTTCATGGTGGTCATCGCCGTCAATTCCGTCTACATCCTGATGGCGCAAAAAGGCCTGGACAACAAGGCAACGCACTGGCTGCTGCCCGAGCCGCGCGCCGGCGGCGAGGTCAGTTCCCGCTTCCCCGGCACGGTGGCGCGTGATTTTCGCAAGCAGCAGGATGAGTTCAACCAGTTTCAGCAACGCATCCAGGAACAGGAGGCCCGTGCCTGGCAGATTCAGAAAGGCTGGCTGGGCGAGGCCCTGGCCAGGCAACCGTCCCGCTTCAAACTGCGGGTGCTCGACAGAGACGGCACGCCGATCGGCGATGCCGAGGTCAGTGGCGTGTTCCTTCGCCCGGGCGACAGCCGGCTGGATCAGCCGTTTGCGATGCAGCCGCAGGCCGGGGAACCCGGCAGTTACCTGGCCGACCTGGTGCTGCCCGAAGCCGGCCGCTGGGAGCTGTTGCTGCAAGTGCGTCGGGGTAAGGAAACCCACGAGATCAAGGCCACGACCCGGGTCGAGGCCGCGCGCTGAGTCGCCCGCTTATGGTTGAGCAGCAACACAGCTGTTTTCACTGCGGGCAGCCGGTTCCTCCAGGCAGTCACTATCAGGCTGTCATCGACGGGCAGGCACGGCCCATGTGTTGCCCCGGTTGCGAGGCGGTGGCCAACGCCATTGTCGAGGCGGGTCTGGCCGACTTTTACCGCTATCGCACCGACAACGCCCCCAATCCCTCCCAACTGGTCCCGGATGTGCTGGAGACGCTGGATCTGTATGACCGGCCCGAGGTGCAACAGCGTTTTGTCAGTGGCGAACCCGAGGAGCGCGAAGCGGCGCTGATCCTCGAGGGGATCACCTGCGCCGCCTGTGTCTGGTTGAGCGAGCGCCATGTCGGCCGCTTGCCGGGGGTGCTGGAGTTTTCCGTCAACTACAGTACCCAGCGCGCCCGGGTGCGCTGGGATGAGCGCCAGATCCATCTCAGTGACATCCTCAAGGCGATCAGCGCCATCGGCTATCTGGCCCACCCCTATGATCCCCAGCATCAGGCCAGGGTGCACCAGCGCGAGCGGGGGCGCGCCCTGCGCCGGCTCGCCGTGGCCGGGCTGGGCATGATGCAGGTGATGATGCTGGCCGTGGCGCTTTACGCCGGTGAGGACCAGGGCATGAGCCCCGAGATGATGCACTTTTTGCGCTGGGTCAGCCTGGTGATTGCCACGCCGGTGGTCTGGTACTCGGGGTGGCCGTTTTTCAGCGGCGCCTGGCGCGATCTGCGCCAGCGTCGGCTGGGCATGGATGTGCCGGTGGCACTGGCCGTGAGCGGGACCTATCTGGCGAGTCTGATCGCCACCGTCAGCCGCAGCGGGGAGGTCTATTTTGAATCGGCCACCATGTTCGTCTTCTTTTTGCTTCTGGGGCGGTTTCTGGAAATGGGGGCGCGCCAGCGCGCCAGCGCGGCGGTGGAATCCCTCGCCACCCTGTTGCCGGCGCTGGCAACCCGCCTGGAGGCGGATGGCAGTGAATGCCGGGTCGGGGTGGCCGAGCTGGTCCCCGGGGATCGGGTGCGGATTCGCCCGGGCGAGACGGTGCCGGCCGATGGCGAGATCCTTCGCGGCATCTCGAGCGTGGATGAGTCGCTGCTGACCGGCGAAAGTCTGCCCCGCGCCCGGCGTACCGGCGAGGCCCTGATCGGCGGCGCGGTCAACGTCGAGAGCCCGCTGGAGATGCGGGTGACGCAGGTCGGTCAGGACACGGTCCTCTCGGGGATCCAGCGCCTGCTGGACCGGGCCCAGAGCGAGAAACCGCGGATTGCCCGGCTGGCCGAGAGGGGCACCGGCTGGTTCGTGCTGGGCGTGTTGCTGCTGGCGGCGGGCGCGGCGCTGGTCTGGTGGCAGATCGAGCCTATGCGCGCCTTCTGGGTGGCGGTGGCGGTGCTGGTGGTCAGCTGCCCCTGCGCCCTGGCGCTGGCCACCCCGGTGGCGATGACTGCCAGTACCGGCCAGCTGACCCGGCGGGGGGTGATCACTACCCGCGGGCATGCCCTGGAGACCCTGGCGCGGATCGATACCCTGGTTTTCGACAAGACCGGGACCCTCACCCAGGGCGAACTGCGACTGGAGCAGGTGATGCCGCTGGGCACGCTGCCGGCGGCGCGCTGCCATGTGCTGGCCGCGGCGCTGGAGCAGGGATCGGAACATCCGTTGGCAAAGGCGATTGTCGCCGAGGCGCCCCAAACCGTGCCGGTCGAGCAGTTGCAGGCGACGCCCGGGCGCGGCGTCGCCGGCGAGATCGATGGCATCGCCTATCGGCTCGGCAATCTGGACTTTGTGCGCGAGCTCAGCGGTGCGGGTCCTGTGCCACAAGCGGTGCCGGGCCAGAGTGCCGTTTATCTGGGCTCGGCCAAGGGGCTGTTGGCGGCGCTGACGCTGAGCGATCAATTGCGTCCCGAGGCGGCGCAGACCGTGGCGGGGCTGATCGAGCAGGGGATCGAGGTGCAGCTGTTTTCCGGCGACGAGCCGGCCACGGTACAGCGGGTGGCCGAACAGCTCGGGATTGCACAGGTCCGGGGCGGGCTGCTGCCGGCGGACAAGCTGGCCGGTTTGCGCGAGCTGCAGGCGCAGGGGCGCACCGTGGCCATGGTCGGCGACGGCGTGAATGACGCCCCGGTGCTCTCCCAGGCCCATGTCTCCATCGCCATGGCCAGCGGGGTCGAGCTGGCGCGCAACAGTGCCGATATGATCCTCCAGGCCAACCGGCTGAGTCCCTTGCTGGATGCCGTGGTTCAGGCGCGAGCGACCCGGCGTATTATTCACCAGAACATCGGCTGGGCGCTGGGCTACAATCTGGTGGCGCTGCCGGTCGCGGCCGCCGGCCTGCTTACCCCCTGGCTCGCCGCGCTGGGCATGTCCCTGAGTTCGCTGCTGGTGGTGCTCAACGCCTTGCGGCTGCTTCGCCATAATGGCGAGGCGTCGCCGGCACCGGCGGCCCGGCGCCGCCTCGGGGTTCAGCCGCCGGGCGAGGTGGCGGATAATGATGTCAAACCCGGCTGAACCGGCCAGCGCCGGAAGACAGGAGTTCTCAGCATGGAAATTCTCTATCTGCTCATCCCCATCGCCGTGATCGTTATGGCCGTGGCCATCGGCGCGCTGGTGTGGGCGGTGCGCAGTGGCCAGTTTGACGATCTGGAGGGACCCGCCCACCGGATATTGATGGATGATGACGATCCGCGTATTCCCAGCCGGCGGGAGGAGCCCGAATCCCGCGGGGATCAGGATAAAGACGAATAGAAACCGACTTGATGCGCGGCCCCGGCTTTATTAGAATTTACTTATTAACGATGACGCCTTTTTGGAGAACCCGATGAAAGAGATGTTCACCTTCCAGAATTTACCCATGGTGATCGTGGTCGCGCTGATCGCTATTGCCTGGTTCAGTTTGCTGACGGTCCTGATTGGCGGCTGAATGCCTTTCCGATCCTTTGCCGCAGAGGCGGGTCGATCGCCCTGTCCGGCAAGGAGACTCAAATCCTTTCTGTTATACGTCGGTGGCGTGATTCCTTCCGTGGTGCGTCTTTGGCGCGCTGTCATGCAGTGCTCCGGCTGCCATGGGTTCGCGCAATAATCAAGCTTCTCGAAAATCCGCCCGGGGAGGTCTACGCTTGTTAGCAGGGGACGCTGAACACGTGTTGGCAATCGCGGAGGTGTTTTATGGCCGACAAGCAAGCGCAATCCCGTTCGTCCATCAGCATGCACGAGGGTATCGCGGTGTGGTGTGATTGCTGCTCCTGCGAGATCGAACCCTACTGGCAGGCGGTGGCACAAGAGCTGGGTATCGATCTGGGCAGTGACTACGAATCTGACAACGTGCCTGATAAGCCGGAGTCAATTCCCGGAGGCTCTGGAAGTTAACGCAGAGGACGCGGAGGCGCAGAGGCGCGGAGAAATGAATTGTATGTCAGTGCAGTCGTTCTATTCGTGCTAGTTGACGGTGCGTAGTATGCACCCCGCAGGGCTGATAATTTACGCGGAGGACGCAAAGAAAGATGCAGCGAAGATCTTTTGTGGCCTCAGGCATAAGGAAGAGGGTTATTATTTTGTGACATAACTCTTTTTCACATTGGTATTATTTTATTCTCCGCGCCTCTGCGACTTTGCGTCCTCCGCGTTATTCCCGGAGCATATGAGAGAAACCACCGGGTACGGAAACAAAAAAGGCCTCACAGTGGAGGCCTTTTTATTGATGCAGGTCGTCCAGTTTAAGCGGCCAACGCACCACGCAATTTCTTCATGGCGTTGGATTCGAGCTGACGGATCCGTTCGGCCGAGATGTTGTAGGTATCGGCCAGATCATGCAGCGTGGATTTGTGGTCGCTCAACCAGCGGCGGGTGATGATGTCGCGGCTGCGATCGTCGAGATCCTGCAGGGCGCCCAGCAACTGCTGTTTGTTATGCGCCTCCCACTGCTGATCTTCCACTACCTGCGAAGGCTCGTGGCTCATATCTTCCAGAAAGCCGACCGGTGACAGGTTGGGGCGATCGTCATCGTCATCATCGGGCTGATCAAAACCGACGTCCTGACCGCTCATGCGCGATTCCATCTCGCGCACGTCCCTGGTGGTCACGCCCAGATCCTCGGCGACCGATTCGACTTCGTCCTGGTTGAACCAGCCCAGACGCTGCTTGGCGCTGCGCAGGTTGAAGAACAGCTTACGCTGGGCCTTGGTGGTGGCGACCTTGACGATGCGCCAGTTGCGCAGGATGTATTCGTGGATCTCGGCGCGGATCCAGTAGACCGCAAAGGAGACCAGCCGCACGCCGACATTCGGATCGAAGCGTTTGACCGCCTTCATCAGGCCGATATTGCCCTCCTGGATCAGGTCCGCCTGGGGCAGGCCGTAGCCGCTGTAGCTGCGGGCGATATGGACCACGAAGCGCAGATGCGAGAGCACCAGCTGTTGCGCGGCGTCCAGCTCCTGCTGTTCCTGCCAGCGGCGGGCCAGTGAGGTCTCTTCCTCCGCGGAAAGCATCGGAATACTGCGCGTTGCCTGGATGTAGGATTCCAGGTTGCCGGTCGGCACGGCCAGTTGCAGTTGTAGACCCTTACTCATAATATGTGTATCCTCGCTCATCATGTCGTTCAATCCTAGCACTCACAAACTTAGAGTGCCAGATCATCCATTAGTTCCCGCTAATATATAGCCGGAAAACATTGAGATTTCAACCGATTAAGACCGCTCATTCGTTGGAATAGTTCCACGGCGACTCCTGCGGTCCCTCGCTGGTGAAGATGCTGGCGCGGTTGCGGCCCCGTTCCTTGGAGTGGTAGAGGGCCTCGTCGGCCTTGCTCAGGAAGTCGTTCAGATGGGCATCGGGGTGATCCTCGGTGCTGGCCAGGCCGAGGCTGACGGTGGTGTCGACCCCGGCCGGTCGCAGCTGCTGGATGTGCTGACGCAGCAGCTCGGCGCGTTCCAGCATGGCGTCCGCCGAGTGTTGTTTGACCAGTACGCAG
The DNA here is from genome assembly GCF_034522235.1 of Thiohalophilus sp. NCBI lineage: Bacteria > Pseudomonadati > Pseudomonadota > Gammaproteobacteria > Thiohalomonadales > Thiohalophilaceae > Thiohalophilus > Thiohalophilus sp. The sequence goes on from NZ_JAXHLN010000003.1 coordinate 479,473, forward strand.
AACTCCTCGCCGCCAAAGCGCACCACCATGTCGTTCGGGAACCACTGATTGAGGGTTTCACCCAGCTCGGCCAGGACATGATCGCCGGTAATGTGCCCCAGCGTGTCATTGGTCGTTTTAAAGTGGTCGATATCGATCAGCATGGCCCAGACCGGTTGATGCGCGGGATCGCGGATGTAGCTTTCGCCGTTATCCACCAGATAGCGCTTGCTGCGCACGCCGGTCAGGCTGTCGGTGGCGGCGATCCAGCGCATGGCTTCGGCCTGCTGTTTGAGTGCGTCGTACTGATGCTTGATCAACAGCAGGGAACGGACCCGGGCGATCAGGACCTCCTCGATCAACGGCTTGCCGACAAAGTCGTTGCCGCCGGCGTGGAAGACCTCGACCTGTTTCTGCTTGTCGTCGGAGCCGGTCAGCACCAGGACCGGCAACTCCTGTTGGGAGAGGTGCAGGCGGGCGCGGATGGCGTGCAGCAGATCCCCGCCCGTCAGCGCCCCCTCGAGAAAAAAGTCGGTGATGACCATGTCGAAATCGTCTCCCCTGCCCTGATTGTCGAGTAGCACGATGGCCTGTTCGGCATTATCGGTCAGGGTCACCTTGAGGCCGTGTTTTTCGAGGATCTTGCGGGTCACCGCCGCGGCAGTGCGACTGTCTTCCACATAGAGGATGTGGCCCACCAGCCCGGTATTGCGCTGGATGAAGGATTTGATGAAATCACCAAATGCCTTGTAGCCGTTGGATTTGTCGAAATAGTCGGTTACCCCGGACTCGAACCCTTCCTTGAGCAGGCGGATATCGGCGTCACCGGAGACCACGATCACCGGGGTATAGTGGTGGCGTTTGGTGTCGCGGATGGCGCGGCTCAGCGCCAGCCCGTCCATGTCCGAAAGCAGCAGGGCCGTGGTTACCAGATCGAAATGCTGGTTCTTCAGCTGCGCGACGGCATCATGACCTGATTCACAGGTGATGACTTCGACGTTCTCGATTTCGCTGCGCAAAATCCGGGCGAGAATTGCCCGTGATACGGACGAGCCGTCGACCACCATAATGCGGGTAAGCGTGTCTGACATGGGTTTGTTATTCGGTATCACATTTTGCCGTGCTACTGTTTGTATCGACAGCCACGGTGCAATCTGTAACGAATTCAGGGTTTATTTATTATAAATGGCGCTCAGCCGGGTTCGATATCGCGCAAATGCCGCCCTACGGCAATCCAGGAACCCGCCAGACCGAGCAGAACGCCCGATACTAGCAGGGTGACAGTGGTTTGGGTATTCAGACCGCTCAGCGCGAAACTGTTCTGGTAAAGGCCGGCCAGCTTTTCCACCGGCCCGTTGAGCACCCACAGGGAGATCGTCACCAGCAGCCAGGCGATGATCCCGCCGAACAGGCCATACCAGAAGCCGGTATAGAGAAACGGTCGGCGAATGAAGGCGTCGGTGCCGCCGATCAGCTTGATGATCACGATCTCGTCGCGGCGGTTCTGAATCGCCAGACGAATGGTGTTGCCCACCACCAGCAGCACCGCCAGCGCCAGCAAACTGGCCAGCACATAGACGCCCTGACGCAGGATATCCATGATGGCGTAGAGGCGTTTGACCCACTGCACATCGAGCCGGGCCAGGTCGATCCGGGGATCCTCGCGCAACTCGGCCAGCAGTGCCTCGGTACTCGCCGGGTCGCTCTGTTGCAGGTGCGGCTGGACGACCACCACCGCCGGCAGGGGGTTCTCCTCAAGGGCGTTGAGGGCGTCACCAAAGCCGGAGAGGCGCTGGAATTCGGCCAGGGCCTGCTCGGACGAAATATAGCTGACCTGGCGGATCTTCGGGCGCTGCTCGAGCTGATTGACCAGCCGCCGGGCCTCGCCCTCGGAGGTGCCGCGCTGCAGGAACAGGGATATCTGGCTGGCCTCGTCCCAGCCGCCGCTCAGTTGCTGGGCGCTTTTGAGCACCACATGCAGTCCTGTAGGCAGGGCCAGAGCGATGCCGATGACCGCTGCGGTCATCAGCAACGACGTCGGTTGTCGGCTGAGCTGGCCGAGGGTATAGAAAAACACCTGCAAATGGCGCAACAGATGGATGCCGGGGCGCGCCAACAGTGCGGGGCGGCGGTTCGCGGTGGGTTTGGCGGGACGTTCGCGGCGCATGGCTTACTCGCTCGGATCGCTGTCGGCGTTCAACCGGCCCTGTTCCAGGGTCAGGCGGCGGTAGGGCAAACCCGAGATCAGGGCCAGATCGTGGCTGGCCACCAGCACGGTGACCCCCACCTGGCTGAAATCCTCGAAAATACCCATGATTTCGGCGGAGAGCTTCGGGTCCAGGTTACCGGTCGGCTCGTCGGCCAGCAGCAGCGGCGGTTTGTTGACCACCGCCCGGGCGATGCCGACCCGCTGCTGCTCGCCGCCTGAGAGGGTGATCGGATAGGCCTTCTCCTTGCCCAGCAGGCCCACCTTGTCCAGCGCGGCGCGCACCCGGCGGCCAATTTCGCGCTGCGGCTGGCCGGCGATGATCAGCGGCAGGGCCACATTGTCGAACACGGTGCGATCGAACAGCAGCTGGTGGTCCTGGAAGATAATGCCGATATTGCGCCGGAAATAGGGAATGCGGCGGCGGCCGATGCGCGCCAGGTTCTGGTTGTTGATCAACACCTGGCCGCGACTGGGGCGCTCCAGCAGGGCGATGAGTTTGAGCAGAGTACTCTTGCCGGCGCCCGAATGACCGGTCAAAAAGGCCATCTGTCCGGGGGGCATGTGAAAGCTCACATTGGTCAGGGCTTCATAGCCGCCCGGGTAGCGTTTGCTGGCCGAGGTAAAGCGAATCATCAGCAATAACAGGAACGAGGGACGAGGGGCGAGGGACGAGGAAAGCCCGCAAGTTTTCCGGTCAAAGCCGGTTTCAGTGTCTTCGGTGGTTGATTCAGATTCACCCCGGTTTCCCCTTTACATCAAGTACTTAAAGCGTAACGTTTCGTCTCGCCTTGTTTGTCTGACACGGTCACGTATTCACTGATTGCCGCTTAATTTATTATTGCTCTTGTATCTCGTCGGCGTCGCTGCCCAGCAGGGCCTGGACGAATTCGCCGGCGTGGAACGGGCGCAGGTCCTCGATGCTCTCGCCGACGCCGATAAAGCGGATCGGTATGCCCAGTTTCTGGGCGATGGCGAAGATTACCCCGCCCTTGGCGGTGCCGTCGAGTTTGGTCAGGGTAATGCCGCTCAGACCTACGGCGTTATGGAATTGCTCGGCCTGGACCAGGGCGTTCTGCCCGGTGCCGGCATCCACCACCAGCATCACTTCGTGGGGCGCGGCCGGGTCCAGCTTGGTCATCACCCGTTTGACCTTTTTCAGCTCGTCCATCAGGTTGGCCTGGGTGTGCAGGCGTCCGGCGGTGTCGGCAATCAGCACGTCAATGCCCCGCGAGCGGGCGGCGGCCATGGCATCATAAATGACCGAGGCACTGTCGGCACCGTGTTGCTGAGCGATGACCGGAATGTCGTTGCGCTCGCCCCAGGTTTGCAATTGCTCGATGGCGGCGGCGCGGAAGGTGTCGCCGGCGGCCAGCATGACCGAGTGACCCTGTTGCTGCAGTTGCCGGGCCAGTTTGCCGATGGTGGTGGTTTTGCCGGCCCCATTGATGCCGACCATCAGGATCACAAACGGCCGGCAGGTGGTGTCGATGGTCAGCGGGGCCTCGCAGGGGGCGAGGATCTGCTGCATGTTCTGTTGCAGGGCGTCCAGCAGGGCGTCGCTGTCCTGCAGCGCCTTGCGCGAGACCTGGGCGGTCAGATCATCGATGATCCGCCGGGTCGCCTCGACGCCCACATCGGCGCTGAGCAACAGGGTCTCGATCTCTTCGAGCAGTTCGTCGTCAATCTGCTTTTTGCCCAGGGCCAGCTGCGCCAGCCCGTCACTCAGCCCGTAACGGGTGCGCGAAAGGCCCTGTTTCAGGCGGACAAACAGGCCCGGCGAGGCGGGCGCCTCATCTTGCGAGTCAGTTCTGGATTTGCGGAAACCAAACATCGAATATAGGGTCGTAGTAATTGTAAAAAACGAAATGCGGCGGAATCGGTTGTTCCTGGGTTTCAGGCGCACTATCCTACCACCGCTCGCTGTTTTGAGTAAGTTAATAACACGTCATACAGGCCAAATAAATCAATGCGACGTTTACTGATGCTGTTCATGCTGGGCGCCTTTGTTGCGCCGGCATTGGCCCAGGTTCATGAGTATAATCTGGACAACGGGATGAAATTGCTGGTCCGCGAGGACCACCGGGCACCGGTGGTGGTCTCGCAAATCTGGTACAAGGTCGGCGCCAGTTACGAACACAACGGGATTACCGGTGTCTCCCATCTGCTGGAACACATGATGTTCAAGGGCACTGAAAAGCACGGGCCCGGCGAGTTTTCCCGTATCATCGCGGAAAACGGCGGTCGCGAGAACGCCTTTACCAGCAAGGATTTTACCGCCTATTTCCAGCAACTGGAAAAAAGCCGTTTGGCCGTCAGCTTCGAGCTGGAAGCCGATCGGATGCGCAACCTGACCCTGCCAAAAGAGGAGTTCGACAAGGAACGCCAGGTCGTCATCGAGGAGCGCAAGCTGCGTACCGAAGATAATCCCCGCGCCCTGACCTATGAGCAGTACAATGCCGCTGCATTTATGACCAGTCCCTATCGCCATCCGACCATCGGCTGGATGAACGATCTGGAAAATCTCGCCGTAGCGGATCTGCGTCAGTGGTATCGTCACTGGTACGCACCGAATAACGCCACGCTGGTGGTGGTGGGCGATGTCGAGCCGGACCGGGTGCATGCGCTGGCGAAACAACACTTCGGCCAGATTCCGACTGTCGAGCCGCCGGCCATCAAGCCGCGTGTTGAACCGACACAAAACGGCGAGCGTCGGATCACGGTGCGGGTACCTGCGGAACTGCCGTATCTGATGCTGGGTTACCATGTCCCGGTGCTCAATAAAGTGGAGGCGGAGTGGGAGGCCTACGCGCTGGAAGTGATGGCCGGAGTACTGAGCGGTTCACGCAGTGCCCGATTGCCGTCGAAGCTGGTGCGTGGCCAGCAGATCGCCGCCGGCGCCGATGCCGGTTACGACCTCTACGCCCGGCAGGGCCAGCTGTTCCAGCTCAGTGGGACGCCCGCGCGCGATCATGACATCGAATCGCTGGAGCAGGCGCTGCTGGCCGAGATCGAAACCCTTAAAAACGAACTGGTCAGCGAAGGGGAACTGGACCGGATCAAGGCCCAGGTTGTCGCCAGTGATGTTTACGAGAAGGATTCCATGTTTTATCAGGCCATGCAGATGGGGATTCTGGAGACCGTTGGACTCGGCTGGCAAACCATGGAGCAGTATCGGGAGAAGATCAACGCGGTGACGCCGGAGCAGATTCGCAAGGTCGCGCGCAAATACCTGCGTGCTGACAACCGTACTGTCGCGGTGCTTGAACCGTTACCTCTCAATAGTTCGTTGTCCGCTGCAACACCGCCGCCGACTCGTTCGCACTGAAGAATAAGCCAAAAGAATGATGAATCCCATGAAACGACTGAACTGGAAAATTACCACCGCCGTCATTGTGATCGTGGTTTTGACGTTTGCGCTTGCCAGGCTGGAGAACCCGACAGAGTTCGAGGCCACTGACAGTTCGTCGGGCCTGGCGATCCAGAGCTGGAAAACCGACAACGGCACACGTGTCGTTTTTGTGCCGGCGCCGGAGTTGCCGATGGTTGATGTGCGGGTGGTGTTCGATGCCGGCAGTGCCCGCGATGGGAACTTACCCGGTCTGGCGAAGATTACCGCCGGCATGCTCGATGAAGGGGCCGGTGATCGGGATGCCGATGAGCTGGCACGACGCTTTGATGATATCGGTGCCAGTTACAGTGCATCGGTCAAGCGGGATATGGCGGCGTTCAGTTTGCGCACGCTGGTGGATAAACCGTTGCGTGAGCAGGCGCTCAGCACCTTCGCCAGTATCCTGGGGGAGCCGACCTTCCCGAACGATTCGTTTAATCGGGTGCGGCGTAACACCCTGGTCAGTCTGCAAAACAAGAAGCAGTCTCCCGGCGATCTCGCCAAGGATCTGTTTTATAAGAATCTGTTCGGCAAGCATCCCTATGCGACACCGGTAAGCGGCGAGGAGGAAAGTGTCAAGGCGATGCAGCGTGGCGATCTGCAGACGTTTTATCAACAATATATGGTGGCCAACAATGCGGTAGTGGCGATCGTCGGGCAACTGGATCGTCAGCAGGCCAAAGAGCTGGCCGAGCAGGTCACGGCAAAACTGAATCCCGGTGAGCCGGCGCCGTCTCTGCCGGAAGTGGAAGCCTTGTCGGAGGCGAACCGGGTTGATCACGCCCATCCGTCAGCGCAAACCCATATCCTGGTCGGCCAACCGGGGATGCGACGTGGCGATCGCGATTATTTCAGCCTCTATGTCGGTAATCACATTCTGGGCGGCAGCGGATTTGGCTCACGGATCGTGGAGACCATTCGTGAAGATCGGGGCCTGGCCTACAGTAGCTACAGCTATTTTGTCCCTCAGCGTGTTAACGGTGCGTTTATCATGGGACTGCAAACCAGTAACGAACAGGCACAACAGGCGCTGGCGTTGCTGCAGGAGGTACTGGTGAAATTTATTGATCAGGGGCCCACCAAGGATGAACTGGCGCACGCAAAGAAGAATATCACCGGTGGTTTTCCGCTGCGTATCGACAGTAACAAGGATATCGTTGAGTACCTGGCCATGATCGAGTTCTACGGGTTACCGCACGACTACCTGGATACGTTTAATGAGAATGTCGAAGCCGTGAGCGCGGCCGATATTCGCGATGCCTTCCAGCGCCGCATCGACCCTGAAAAACTGCTCACCGTCACCGTCGGCAAGCAGGCTGAATAATATAAAAGCTTTGAACCACAGAGAACACAGAGGTCGCAGAGGATAATTAATGTTGTCTTGCGCCTTTTACCCATCTCTTGTGCAGGTCAGGTAGTGCACCTCTACCTGACTGAATTAACAAAGTCCGCTAAACACACCAACGAACGCAAATGAAATAAATAACTTCGAATGACGAACCGGGTTTGATCATGGCGGGACAGCGTAACCAGTTTCGGATCATCGGTGGGCAGTGGCGTGGCCGCAAGCTGGGGTTTTTCCCCGCGCCCGCTCTGCGACCGACACCGGAGCGGGTCAGGGAAACGTTGTTCAACTGGCTGGCCCAGGTAATTCAGGGCGCCCGGGTGCTGGATCTTTTCGCTGGCAGTGGCGCGCTCGGTTTTGAAGCGGCTTCGCGGGGTGCAGCGCGGGTCACGCTGGTGGACAGTCATCCACGCGTGGTGTCACAGTTGCAGCAGAATGTACGCCTGCTACAAGCGACACAGATGGCGGTATACCAGTCGGAGGTACTGCGTTATCTGCAACGACCCGGCGAAGCGTGCGAGGTGGTTTTTCTTGATCCGCCATATCAGTCCGCGGTGCTGGAGGCCTGTTTCAATCAACTGGAGGCGGGTGGCTGGCTGACAACCGATGCCTGGATCTACTTTGAACATGACAGCCATGGGCCGGCGCCGTCGTTACCGGCCAACTGGCAATTGCAGCGTGACAAACAGGCTGGGCAGGTGGCTTATCTGCTTGCCCGACGTCTGCAACCTGCCTGATTCGCCTGCTTGATTGCAGGGTATGGTCGCGACGTGGACGAACCGCTACACTAAGAGATAAAAATTCGGGGACAGTTTATGCGTATTGCCATCTATCCGGGTACCTTCGATCCGGTGACCAATGGTCACAGCGATCTGGTGCAACGTGCCAGTCGTCTGTTTGACAGGGTTATCGTTGCCATTGCCGCCGGCGGCACCGGCAAGCAACCGACGTTTTCACTGGAGGAGCGTATTGCCCTGGCCAACGAAGTATTGCAGCCGGACGACAATGTGACAGTCTGCGGATTTGATACGTTGCTGGTCGATTTTATGCGGCAACAAAATGCCACGGTGATCATTCGTGGCCTGCGCGCGGTCTCCGACTTTGAATACGAATTTCAGCTGGCCAGCATGAACCGGCATCTGGCGGCGAATATCGAAACGGTCTTTATGACGCCGGCCGAGGAGTATTCCTATATCTCCTCCAGCCTGGTACGAGAAGTCGCGAGACTGGGTGGGGATGTGTCGCCGTTTGTCCACGAGAAAGTTGTGGCTGCATTGACACGGCGAATGCGATAAAATTTTCACTCTTCAGGATTGATTTGGAGTTCGGCATGTCCCTACTGATTACCGATGAATGCATCAACTGCGATGTGTGTGAACCGGAGTGTCCGAATACAGCCATCTATCAGGGTGATGAGATCTACGAGATCGATCTGAATCTGTGTACCGAGTGCGTCGGACACTTTGATGAGCCCCAGTGTATTGAAGTCTGCCCGGTTGATTGCATTATCGTCGATCCGGATAATGAAGAGACCAGGGAGCAGCTGCAGGCCAAATACGAGAAATTGACCGCCCCGGCCTGAAGGCACCGGATCATTGATGTATAAAAAGCCCCTGTTGAGGGGTTTTTTTGTGCACGACAGAAAGGGAAAATAACCTCAGTTCGGGAATAACTGTGCTGATAACCAGTCCGCCAATGCACGCAAGTCGACCCGGATAGACTTACAATTGTTTCAGACTGTTTTGCATCTGCAATTCTGGCGAATAAGCGTTTGGCTTGTTTGCCTTCGTAACGTGATGGGGTTGTCGCAACCAATGGGAGAGGTCATGAGAATCGTTCGACTTTGCATTTTGTTAGTAATTGGCACGTTATTAACCGCCTGTGACAGGCCGACCCCGGATACGGCGGTGGCCTCAGCCCACCCTGTGGCGACTGAAGCGGGGCTGGGAATTCTGGATGCCGGCGGTAATGTGTTTGATGCGGCGGTTGCGGTCAGTGCGACGTTGGCGGTGGTCGAGCCCTACAGCTCCGGGCTCGGCGGCGGCGGTTTCTGGTTATTGCATGAGGCTGATACGGGCCGAAACGTGATGATCGATGGTCGCGAGAAAGCGCCGCTTCTGGCCCACCGTGATATGTACCTGGATAAGCAGGGAGAGGTGATCGACGGTTTGTCGGTGAACGGCCCCCTGGCCGCGGGCATTCCCGGTGAGCCGGCGGCCCTGGCGCATCTGGCAAAGGAATACGGTCGATTGTCGTTATCCGAATCGCTGGCGCCGGCAATTCGCGTCGCGCGTGACGGGTTTGCCGTGACACCCCATTATCAACGCATGGCCCGTTTTCGTCTGGAGGTGTTGCGCCGCTCACCGGCGGCGGCGAAAGTTTTTTTGCTGGACAATGACGTGCCGCCATTAGAGCATCTGATCCGGCAACCGGATCTGGCTGCGACGCTTGAACAACTGGCTCGCGAGGGTGCCGACGGTTTTTATCGTGGCAGACTGGCGGCGCGACTGGTCGGAGAAACCCGTGCCGCAGGCGGTATCTGGACCCGCGAGGATTTGAGCAGTTATCAAGTCGTGGAGCGCGAGCCGATCACCGGCACCTACGGCAATTACCGGATCATTTCCGCCGCACCCCCCTCGTCCGGTGGGGTGGCGCTGGTCACCATGTTGAATATTCTTGAAGATTACGAGCTGGCACAACGTCCCGCGGTCGATCGCAAGCATCTGATCATCGAAGCCATGCGCCGCGCCTATCGTGATCGAGCCGAGTATCTGGGCGACCCCGATTTTATCGAGATGAATATTGAACGCCTGACCAGCAAGGCGCACGCCGCCCGCCTGCGGCAAAGCATTGAACTCGAACAGGCCAGTGACAGCAGCATGTTGCCGCCGGTCACGGACAGTGATGAAGGCCGTGATACGACGCATTTTTCCATCCTGGATAGCGAAGGGAACCGCGTGGCTGCGACGCTGAGTATTAATTACCCGTTCGGCTCGGGCTTTATGCCGCCGGGAACCGGCGTGTTGCTGAATGACGAGATGGATGACTTTTCCGCCAAGCCAGGTGTACCGAATGTCTATGGACTGGTCGGGGCCGAAGCGAATGCCATCGAGCCGGGTAAGCGCATGCTCTCGAGCATGAGTCCGACTTTTGTGGAGCATGACGATCGGCTGGCAGTTCTCGGCACGCCAGGCGGTAGTCGGATCATTACCATGGTGCTGCACGGGATTCTGGGCTTTGTCGAGGGCCATGATGCGCAAACCATTGTCAGTCTGCCACGCTATCACCATCAATATCTGCCGGATCAGGTGCAGTATGAACCGCGGGCTTTGACGTCGGAGCAGCAGCGGGAACTGGCCGGTCGGGGCCATGTACTGACGGAACTGCACAACCGCTACGGCAATATGCAGCTGGTGATCCGGGATCGGTTGAACAACCAAATCGAGGCCGCCAGCGATCCGCGTGGCGAGGGGTTGGCAATTACCCGGTAATTTTAGCCGTCAGGTTAGCGGCGGGATGTCCGGGACTCGGTCATTTGATGATGATAAAAAAAGTAATCAAGTTTATGGTTCTTGGCATGGTACATGGCGACATCGGCCCGGTGCAGCAGGCTGGTACGACCGTTACCGTCGTCGGGATAGATAGCAATACCGATGCTTAGATGGGTTGTTACCGTGGTATTGTGAATATCCATCGATGGCCAAATGGCAGCTGTCAGTTTTTTTGCGATCTCATCGACCTGTTCAATGCTCTCTATCTCAGGCAGAACCACGGCGAATTCATCTCCCCCAAGGCGCACGAGAAGATCATGACTGGTAATATCGGCCAGTGAAATGCCCTGGTTGTCCGTCAATGTCGGGGTGCGCAAAACGTTATCCATACGTGAAGCGATTTCGCACAGCAGCATATCACCGGCCTCGTGACCGAACTTGTCATTTACCAGCTTGAACTCATCCAGATCAATTAAAAACAGGGCAAAGCGTTGTCCGCGATCGCGGTATTCGTTGAGCAGATAATCGATATAATCATTAAAAAGCCCGCGATTGGGCAGATGGGTCAGGGGGTCGGTGTAGGCCATGCGCTCCAGGCGGCCATAAAGATCGTGCAGTTTACCGGCCATCAGGTTAAAGTCATCGATCAGCTGGTTGATTTCGATAATATTGCTGCGCGATGCAATCGGTTCGCCCAGCAGTTTGTTATTGCCATGCAACCGTTGCAAGTGGCTATTAAGCATTTGCAAGGGGCGAATCAGCGTACGACGCAGCAGGAACAGGGCCACCGCTGTCACCAGCACGATAACAATCGCTGACAGTAGCAGAATCATGTTACGCGTATACTGGAGTTCCTGATACATCTGATGGGTATCGTCATAGACCTCGATCAATAATGCAGGCTCGTGCCGGTTGGTAGTATTCAGGCGGTAGCGGGCGATCAGACCGTTGTTGCGTGATGCGGGCCATTGTTGCGAGCGATACAGGAGGTTACCATCAGGTAGCCGGATCTGTACCGGCATACCCAGCTCGTCTTCGATCGGACTCAGACTGGGCGTTGGTGCGCTGACGACCTCAAGATAGCCGTTGGGATTCAGGCCGCCCAGTGGCAACAGGATAGTGTAGTAGGGATGCCCATCATTGTTACACAGGGTGGCGAGAATCTGCAGTCGCGCCGCGCCCCGGCGTTGTTCGGCCTGCTCAATCAGTTCCGGGCATACCGAGCCGGGGTGTTCCAGCGTGGTGTTTTCGGCACTGGATTGTGCCAGGGTTTCGAAATCGATGGAAAAGACGACCAATCGTTCAAGGCGCAGGATGTTGGCGGTAACGAAGTACTGGTGGAACTGTTGTTCCAGCACGCCATGCAATGCTTCGAAGTTGTCATTATCCAGCGCCTGGCGAAAGGTGGTCGATGTTTTCAGACTGTTGCCCAGATCCCGGGCGTACTCTTCCAGCTGATTCATCTTGTCCCGGGTTTTAATTTCCACCATATCGACAAGCGACTGGCGCTTGTAGTCCAGAATGACATCTCGATAAACACTGGTGCTGGCCAGGGCCAGCCCCAGACCCAGGAGACCAACCAGCAAAATGGTCAGTATCAGGTTGGTTTTGATCGATACATAGAATGGCATAACGCGATGAAGCTCGGCTTATTTTTTAATGTAGGGATATTTTTTTTCGCGCCACTCTTCGAAACCACCAAAAAACCAGTGCAGGTTGGTATAGCCGCAGTTCCGGGCAATTTGCACGGCATTGGCACTACGCCCGCACTTGGGACCGTTGCAGTAAAACAGCGTCGGGTGACTCTTGTCGGGAATGGTTTCTGCCAGGCTGTCGCAGTCGGTCTCGATATCCGGCAGGCTGGTAGAACCCTCGATATACCCGTGTGCCCGATCGCTGACAATACGGGAGTCAATAATCAGCATTTTCGGTGTCTGACCAACCAGATTGATCAATTCTTCCGCGTTAACTTTATTAACACCGGGGATAGATTCCACGATTTCCTCTTCGGCTGCGGCAAAGGCGTTGCCCAGTAGCAAAAACAGCATGATGAGTTTCGCTCCTGAAACTGCTCGGAAACGATTTTTCATATTGTTAATTACCCCTGTCTTTCAGATTAATTAGTCGTGCGCGGCAGAATAACAACGGTATTTCTCTTAACCATGTCAAGTATGTCGGCAGGGATAGGCGTTACTTGAAATTTTCAGGAAAGGCGGCATTCCCTTGCCGTGTACTGAATCCAGTATTAGTTAATACTGATACAGCGTCAGCGCTGACAGTATCGGCAATAGTAGCTGGCACGCTGGCTGATTACCACCTGCCGAAGCGGCTTACCGCATTGGTGACAGGGTTTATCTTCACGTTCATAGACGTGCAACTGCTGGCGAAAATAACCGGGCTTGCCGTCACTGGCGGTAAAATCACGCAGTGTGGTTCCCCCCTGACGAATCGCTGCCTCGAGAACCTGTTTGATTGCATTGACCAGACCCGCATAGCGCGCCCGGGCGATTCGTCCGGCCGCGCGCCGGGGGTGAATACCGGCCAGGTAGAGGGCTTCATTGGCGTAGATATTACCGACGCCGGTGACGACTTTACTATCCATGATGAAAGCCTTGATCGACAACTTGCGGCCGTGTGACTTTTGCCACAGGTAGTCAGCATCGAATTGGTCCGACAACGGCTCAGGCCCCAGCGCTGCCAACAGCTTGTGTTGCAGGGGGGCTCCGCGAGTCCACAATACCGCGCCAAAGCGGCGCGGATCGCGCAAGCGCAGACATTGGCCGTCATCAAGCACAATATCCAGGTGATCATGTTTTTGGACGGCGCTTTGACTCGGCAGAACCCGTAGACTACCGGACATGCCAAGATGCATGATCAGTGTTCCTTTAGTCATTCGTAATAACAGGTATTTGCCGCGGCGATCGATCTGTTCAATGATCTGGTTCTGTAACAAGGCGTTGAGGTTGCGCGGGATTGGCCAGCGCAATTGTCGCTGGCGCACAATGACTTCCCGTATGCGCCTCCCTTTCAGGTGCGGAGCAATGCCCTGGCGGGTGGTTTCAACTTCGGGCAGTTCAGGCATGGGACTTCAGTAGAGTTCGTCTGTAAAATTTATATTATTTCACCACCAAGACACAAAGGCACCAAGTTTTTGTTTAACTGACAATATAGCTCTATACGTGAGTTATAATAGAGCGGTCAACTTTCATGCCGGTCGTGTGGCATCAAAGACAGAACGCTGGCAGACTACCGGGACCAGTTACTGGTTGCCATCTTTTTGCTTGGTGTCTTTGTGGCTTGGTGGTTAATGATTCGAGTTGAATTCGGGTTCGGGGATAGCTGCGGGCAGTTGCAGCAGCTGTTGACGGATATCCTCGTTGATAACATAACGCAGGCGCACATCGTGGCGCAGCAGGGTGGGCTGTCCATCCTTTTCCTGCAGCGTGAAACGGACGGGCATTTTTCGATCCGCCAGTTCGATCCGGATATCCGCAGCAGGGAGTTCGTCCATTTCGACCGGTTCCAGGCGTATGGCCTGGGCACTGCGCCAGTTAGCGACCAGTTCCGTCAGGGCATCGGCGGAGCGGTCTTCGCGTGGCGGTTGCAGTTGCCACTGGCCCTCCTGCAGGGCAAGTTGCATTTGCGGCAACTGCAGACCGGTAATCTTGCCCGGCGGCAACAGGGCATGGCTGAGATAACCGGTGGCCGGGCTGGCAGTATGGTAGTAATGGGTGTCGGGCACCAGATACAGGCGATCCGCCATACGGATATAACGCTGCTGTGACAAAGGCTCGGTGTCGCCAAAGGCGATGCGCAGAGTGTCGTTGTAGGTCACCGTGGCACGCGGTTGATCGAGCCCGTAGTCTGCGGGATCAAGCTTCGTGAGGTCGTGGGTGCTGGCATATTCACCCTGGAGCAGACGCAACAGGGCCTGAACCCGGTAATCATTGGCCGTCGCGGCGTAGGGTGTTTGCATATACCAGACGCCCTGTTTTTTATACAGGGTGACCGGCTGACCCGCCTCGCGCTGCAAGTCGATGCGCGTGACTTCCTCGGGGGCCAGGTCGGTCAGGCGCTGTGGCCCGGCCTGTCCGGACTCCCTGGGGGTGTAGAACACCACCAGCGTCAGGATCAGAACGACCAGTAACAGGGCCAGATTGAGCAGCAGACGTGAGCGCATCAGGGTTTACGTCGTTGCCACCAGATGTACAGACCATAGCCAAGCAACAGCAGCGGTAGTCCGAACAGGAACAGCAAGCCGAGGATCGACCAGGTCAGCGAGTCCAATGTCAGCTCGGTATCCGGTGCGGTGCGCGAGGGGATATCGATAAAGGCGTCATCATGACTCAACCAGTTGATAATGTTGTAACCGAGGTCCTGGTTGCCCTGGTTGCCCAGATAGGCATTGGCGAGAAAGTCACCGTCACCCAGCACTGCGATGCGTTGTCCGGCAGCATCATGATCGGTCTGTTCCTCATCCGCCGTATCAGGAGTCACCGCGACGCCGATGTGCAATGGTCCGGCTGTGTCTTCGCCTTCGTCATAGTTGATTACGCCGTCGAGTTTGCCGGTTTCCACCCAGCTGCGCGGGACGGTTTGTAAAAACGGTTCGGCTTTAAAACGACTGTCAGGCAACGTCTTGATGGCGGCGGCACGGGGAAACAGGGTCATGAACCGAAAATCACGGGTGATCGGGTGGGAACTGGCACTGTAGTCGGCGATGACCGTAAAGGTCGGATCATTGATGCCGAGCATTTGGGTCGAGGGATCAACGATAGTGCCCGGGACAAAATCCAGGCCGAGTTCCTGCAACAGGGGTTGCAGACCATACAGCTTGCCGGGATCATGCAGCCAGAGCATGTTGCCGCCGTTGCGCACATAGTCGCGAATGATCTCGACTTCACCGGGCAGGTAATCCAGTTGCGGTCCGGCGATCACCAGGGCGGCGGTGTCGGCGGGGATGGCGGGGTTGTCACTGAGCCTGAGGGTGCTGCTCTTGATCCCCTTGTCGCGCAAATGTTGGGCAAAGCGGCCGTAGTCGTGGTTGGCCCGCCCTTCGGGGTTGCGCTCGCCATGTCCGGCGACAAAAACGATATGTTTCTCGCCGCTGCGCAGCAGTTGCTGCAGGGTATTGGTCAGCGCCGCTTCGCTGAGATCCTGAACGTGTTCGGTGCGATCGTTATAGGTGACGACCAGTTCGCCATCGACACTGATATCGTATTCACGGGTCATGTCCGGTTCGGTTTCCGGGTTGATATAGCGAATATGAATATCGTCCTTGTGTTGCCGGTAGCGTTCGATCATCTCGGCAATATTGCGCCGGGTCGAGACCAGATTACCGCTGCGCGCGAAAGCGAGGATCTTCACCGGCCCCTCCATGCGCTCCAGCAGGGTTACCGTCGCCTCGGAGAGGGTATGTCGCCCGGAAGCGGTCCAGTCGCTTTCGTATTTGTAATGCAGACTGAGCCAGGCCAGCAGGGTCATGATTGCCAGAAACAGCACCACAAAAAAGATGTTCTGCAGGCGAATCTGTAAGCGGCTTTTGGGCGTGACTTGCATGGTTGTCAGAATTCCATAAAGGCCTAGTGTTGCAGACGATCCGCATCCAGGCGGCGGATGCTGAGCACGAGGAACACCGTAATAAACAACAGAAAATAGAGTATGTCAGTAGTGCTGAACAACCCGCGGCTCAGGGCCTCGAAATGACGCAGTATGGAAATGTATTCCAGTAGCCCGCTGGCAGCGGTATCCCCCCCCTGATCGCCGGCCCAGTCAATAATCCACAGCAGCAACAGGGCGCCAAAGGTGCTGACGGCGGCAATAGTCGGTTGCAAGGTCAAAGTCGAGAGAAACAGACCGATGGCGGCAAAGCAGGCTGCCAGCAGGAACAGGGCGAGGAACATGGCCAGTAACAGGCCGAGATCAAGCGGACCGCCCAGTAGCAGTGACAGCGGCATCAGGCTGATCAGCAGACAGGCCAGCAGCAAAAAGCCGAGTAGCCCCAGGTACTTGCCGAGAATAATTTCAGTCATGGACAGCGGCGCGCTGAACAGCAGGGCGATGCTGCGGTTGCGGCGCTCTTCGCTGATGATACGCATGGTCAACAGTGGCACCACCATCATGAAAATAAACGCGGCACTGCCATAGACCTGGGCGACCACCAGTTCGGTGGCGCCGGGAGGCGATTCCAGGTTCTGCAACCGGGGCTGCAGGGTGATGAAATCGTTAAGCGAGGTCAAAAACAGATACGCCAGAATGAACTGCATCACCGCCAGAATCGACCAGGCCAGCGGGGACAGAAACAGCGTACGCAGTTCGCGTTGCGCCAGAGTGAGCACCATCATGCCGCCGCAATCTCCCCGTCGCTTTGTTCCGAGCTGGTGATTTCGACAAAAATCTGTTCCAGCGTCTTGTGCTCCGGGGTCAGTTCGAACAGGCCCCAGCCCTGTTCGACGGCCTGCCGGGCGATCGCCTCGGCCGGGTTTGCCTCCGCCGCATACAGCAGGCGGAAGCGGTGGTTATCCAGTGCCTGTACGTCGTTAATGTCGGGCAGGGTGCTCAGGATGTGTTGTGCCGGTGGCTGATGCAACCCGAGGATCAGGCTGGTCGACTGCATACGACGATTCAGGTTGTCGACATGATCACTGAATACCAGCTGGCCGCGATTGATGATCTGCACCCGATCGCAGGTCATTTGCACTTCGGGCAGAATATGGGTGGAGAGAATCACGCCGTGTTCTTTGCCCAGCTCCCGGATCAGTTCACGGATTTCGCGGATCTGGATCGGATCCAGCCCCACGGTCGGTTCATCCAGGACCACGATCGCCGGGGAATGGATAATTGCCTGGGCGATGCCCACCCGCTGCTGATACCCCCTGGAGAGATTATTGATCAGTCGCCGACCGACCTGTTCCAGGCCACAGCGCTGCTTGGCGCGATCGACGGCCCGGCCGATGGTATCTCGCCGCAGACGATTAAGCCGGGCGCAAAAGCGCAGATACTCATCCACGGTCAGTTCGCGGTACAGCGGCGGTTGTTCCGGCAGATAACCGATTTCGCCCTTGGCCTGCCTGGGGCGGTCGAGCAGATCGAGGCCGTTGATCAGAATGCGACCGCTGGTGGGCGCCAGATTGCCGGTAATAATCTGCATGGTGGTAGTCTTGCCGGCACCATTGGGGCCAAGAAAGCCGAGGACTTCGCCCCGTTGCAGCTCGAAGCTGA
This sequence comes from Thiohalophilus sp., assembly GCF_034522235.1. NCBI lineage: Bacteria > Pseudomonadati > Pseudomonadota > Gammaproteobacteria > Thiohalomonadales > Thiohalophilaceae > Thiohalophilus > Thiohalophilus sp. The sequence continues at coordinate 497,106 of NZ_JAXHLN010000003.1, forward strand.
CATCCCTGACGGCAACCAGACCGGCATAACGCCGGGAAAGATGTTCCACGCTGATCAGGTTGTCATTATGCATGTCGGTTAACAGCGGCCGTGGTTATTATCAATGTCATGCCGGGGCGAAATTATAAGCTTCTGCGTCCGGGTGACAAGCCCGTAATGCCGTTTTGGCCAAGATGATACAATCGATCGCGAATCCGGAAGGAATGGCTTACCCATGAGTGTACTACTCGGCGTCGATACCGGCGGGACCTTTACCGATTTTGTCCTGTATCGGGAGGACGCGATCACCATGCACAAAGTGCTGTCCACCCCGGCGGCGCCGGAGGCGGCGATCCTGCAAGGGGTGCGGGATCTGCAACTGGATCAGCTGGCGGAGGGGACGGCCTTTTATATTGTGCATGGCTCGACCGTGGCGACCAACGCGGTACTGGAAGGCAAGGGCGCGCGCACCGTCTTTATCACCAACCGCGGGCTGGGTGACATGCTGAGCATTGGCCGACAGACCCGGCGCGAGCTGTATAACCTGCAGCCGCGCACCCTGGCGCCACCGGTGCCACGGGATCATTGCCTGGAGACCGGCGGACGTCTGGCCGCGGACGGCAGTGTCATCGAGCCGCTCACCGGGGCCGATCTGCAGCAGCTACGCGAGGCGATTGCGCGCCTGCAGCCGGAAGCAGTGGCGATCAATTTGTTGTTCTCCTATCTGGATGACAGCTTCGAAAAGCAGATCGAGGCGGCCCTGCCGCCCGGGCTGTTTATCTCCCGTTCCTCCCGCGTCTTGCCCGAATATAAAGAGTATGAACGGGGCATGACCACCTGGCTCAACGCCTGCGTCGGACCGCGGGTCGAAGGCTATCTGCAGCGGCTGCAACAGGGGGTGCCGCAGGCGCATATCACGGTGATGCAAAGTTCCGGCGGTACCATCGCCGCCCACCAGGCCAGGGAAGAGGCGGTACACATGTTGCTCTCGGGCCCGGCCGGGGGGCTGGCCGCGGCCCGGTATATCGGCGAGCAGGTTGGCTGCCGACGCCTGCTGACCTTCGATATGGGCGGCACGTCCACCGATGTGGCGCTGATCGACGGGGCGCTCAAGCTCACCAGTGAAGGGACCATCCGGGGGTATCCGGTTGCGGTGCCGATGGTCGACATGCACACCATCGGTGCCGGTGGTGGTTCACTGGCCAGCGTGGACGCCGGCGGGTTGTTGCAGGTAGGCCCCGAGTCGGCCGGCGCGGCACCCGGGCCGGCCTGTTACGCTCGGGGCGGCAAGCGGGCTACCGTGACCGATGCCAATCTGCTGCTGGGGCGCCTGCGCCCCGGCGCGTTTCTCGGCGGCAATATGACGCTGGATGGGGCGGCGGCAAAAGCGGCAGTGGACGAGATTGCCCGCCAGCTCAATCTGTCGCCCGAAGAGGCGGCCGAAGGGATCCTGCGTCTGGCCAACGAGCATATGGCCCACGCCCTGCGGGTCATGTCAGTGCAGCGGGGGATCGATCCACGTCAGCTGGCGCTGGTCTCCTTTGGTGGGGCCGGCGGCCTGCACGTCTGTGCCCTGGCCGAGGCGCTGAACATGCAACGGGCCATCGTCCCGGTCTACGCCGGGGTGTTGTCTGCGCTTGGCATGCTGGTGGCGCCGCGCGCCCGGCAACTGTCACGGACGCTGGGAGGGCTGTTACGCGATCGGGATAATGCAACGATGGATCACGCATTTGCGGCGTTGATCGAACCGGGCCTCGAGGCCATGCAGCAGGAAGGTGTTGCGCGGGAGACGATCGAGGTGGCGCCCAGTGTCGATCTGCGTTACCAGGGGCAGTCCTATTATCTCAATCTGCCCTGGCAGAATATCGACCAGGCCACGGCCGATTTTCATGCCCAACACGAACAACGCTACGGCCATCAACTCGCGCTGCCGGTGGAGCTGGTCAATCTGCGTGTTGCCTTGCAGCGTCCCCCTCAGGAGATCGTGTTACAGGCCGTCAGCCAGGGCGATCCGGCTGAACCTTATGAATACGTTGACTTGCATGCAATCGAGACACCGGTGCCGGTCTACGCCAGGGAGGAACTGGTCGTCGGACAAACCCTTCGCGGGCCGGTATTGATCACCGAAACCGTCTCCACCACCTACCTCGCACCGCACTGGCAGGCCCGGGTGCATGAGACAGGTTGTTTGTTATTAAACCGGCGATAATTGAAATATCGTCGGGCTCTGCTGCAAATTGACAAGGTGCTCGAGGATTTGGGGCAGAAGAAACTGAATATCGAAGTGGTTGCCTATGAAGACGGCATTCATGCACTGCTGGCCAATAACCCGCAAACCAACCAGCTGTTGATCAAGCTGGTCAATCGCGGTGTCGCCTTTAAGGTCTGTCGAATCAGCATGCGGGCCTGGGAGCTGGAAGAGGGGGATTTTCCCCTGGAAGTCGATTTTATCCCGGCCGGCGCGCCGCATGTCATTCAGCGACAGTTGCAAGGCTATAAATACTGGCGCCCGTGACGGGCGCCACCTCGCACGGCGGCATAAAAAAACCCGCTGACGAGGCAGCGGGTTTTTTGGGGTTCAGCGAGCGCACGTTGCGTCGAACGGTTTACTTGATCTTCGCTTCCTTGTAGGCCACGTGCTTGCGGACCACCGGATCGTACTTCTTCACTTCCATTTTTTCCGGCATGTTGCGCTTGTTTTTGGTCGTGGTGTAGAAGTGGCCGGTGCCGGCGCTGGAGACGAGTTTGATTTTGTCACGCATGATATTGGCTCCTTACACCTTTTCGCCACGACGGCGCAGATCCTCGAGGACGACCTCGATGCCTTTTTTGTCGATGATGCGCATGCCCTTGCTGCTGACACGCAGTTTCACCCAGCGGTTCTGCGATTCCACCCAGAAGCGGTGGTTATGCAGGTTGGGCAGAAAACGGCGACGGGTTTTGTTATGAGCGTGGGAGACGTTGTTCCCGCTCATCGGACGTTTGCCAGTCACTTGACAGACTCTGGCCATGGTTATTCTCCAAAAATCGGCTGCACAATGCGTCAAAGAGCGCGAATTTTACGGATTTCCCGCCAGCCTTACAAGCCCAATTCCTCCTAAAGTGCCGTATCGCGCGGATTTCAGGCAAACTGTCGGCCGTGCCGGGTTTCCTCGTCACTCGTCACTCGTCCCTCGGCCCTGTTTTTTATAGCCAGCCCCGCTCCGAAAAGGCCACGCACTCGCCGTCGCCGACCACAATATGGTCCAGCACCCGCACGTCTACCAGCTCCAGCGCTTCGACCAGCCGGCCGGTCAGGTGGCGATCGGCGTGGCTGGGTTCGGCGATGCCTGAGGGGTGGTTGTGGGCGAAAATCAGCGCCGCGGCATTGTGTTGCAGGGTCTTTTTGACCACCTCGCGCGGATGCACGCTGGCGCCGTTGAGGGTACCGCGAAACAGCTCCTCGTAGCGGATCACCCGGTGCTGGCTGTCGAGAAACAGGCAGGCGAACACCTCGTGGGGCAGATCCCGCAGTCGGCTTTGCAGATAGCGTTTGGTATCCTCCGGGCTGTGCAGACCACTCTCCCGTTGCAGGGTCTCGCCCAGGTGGCGTTGGGCCAGCGCCAGCACGGCCTGCAACTGCACGTATTTGGCCTGGCCCAGCCCGGGTAGCTGGCAGAACTGTTCCTGGCTGGCGGTCAGCAGCCCACGCAGGCCGCCGAACTGGTGCAGCACCTCGCGGGCCAGATCCACGGCGGTTTTGCCGCGGGTGCCGGTGCGCAGAAAAATCGCCAGCAATTCGGCGTCGGAGAGGGCTTCGGGACCGCGGGCCAGGAGTTTTTCCCGCGGGCGCTCCGCCTGCGGCCAGTCGGTGAGGGGCATGACGACCTCCTTGTCGTTTTCAGCAGATTGGGTAAACCGGCCAGCATTTCCGGCCGACCAGAGAGTGTTGTTCAATTATAGTCAGGAAAAGGGCCGAGTGACGAGGGACGAGTTACGAGGAAAACCAGAACCACGGAGCAGGTAGGCCCGATATGGCGCAGCGGTATCGGGCAATTCTCCGGCTGCCGGACACCGCGTTGCTATGTCCGGCCTACCCCTGTCTGCACCGCTATGACGGCCCAGGACAGAACGGTTCTTCCTTTGTGTCTTTGTGCCTTCGTGGTTGAAGATTTTCCTCGTCCCTCGGCCCTGTCCTTCGGAGTTTACTCCGAAGGGCCCGGAAACTCTGATACACTTTATATGTATGACACAGCTGGCCAACAAACACATCCTGCTCGGGGTCACCGGCAGCATTGCCGCCTACAAGGCGGCCGATCTGGTGCGTCGCCTGCGCGAGGCGGGGGCCGAGGTGCGGGTGGTGATGACCGAGGGCGCCGGCGAGTTCGTCACGCCAATGACCTTTCAGGCGGTTTCCGGTCACCCGGTGCACCAGGATTTGCTGGACGCCGATGCCGAGGCGGCGATGGGCCACATTGAGCTGGCGCGCTGGGCCGATGCCATTATTGTCGCCCCGGCCAGTGCTGATTTTCTGGCCCGCCTGGCCCAGGGTCGTGCAAGCGACTTACTTTCCACCGTTTGTCTGGCCGCCGAACGGCCGCTGGCGGTGGCCCCGGCCATGAACACCCATATGTGGACCAATCCGGCCACTGTCGACAATGTCCGTTCCCTGCAGCAACGCGGCATCCTGCTGATCGGTCCCGACGAGGGCGAGCAGGCCTGCGGCGATGTCGGCGCCGGGCGTATGAGTCCGCCGGAGCAGATCGTTACCCGGTTGGCCGATCTGTTCAGCACCGGCAGCCTCACCGGCAAGACCGTGCTGATCACCGCCGGGCCGACCCGGGAGGCGATTGACCCGGTGCGTTATCTCTCCAACCACAGCTCCGGCAAGATGGGTTTCAGTCTGGCCGAAGCGGCGGTGGAGGCCGGTGCCCGGGTGATTCTGGTCAGTGGTCCGGTCAATCTGGCCGCCCCGGCACACGTCGAGCGCCTCGAGGTGATCAGCGCACAACAGATGGCCGCGGCGGTGGCCTCGCGCATTGACGAAGCCGATATCTTTATCGCCACCGCGGCGGTGGCCGATTACCGGCCGTCCCGGGCCCGGCCGGAGAAGATCAAAAAAGACCAGTCGCATCTGACCCTGGAGCTGGAGAAGAATCCCGACATTCTGGCCGGTGTCAAACAGCAGCATCCGGGCGTGTTTTGCGTCGGCTTTGCCGCCGAAACCACCGATCTGGAGCGCTATGCCCGTGCCAAACTGGAGGCCAAGCAGCTGGAAATGGTGGTGGCCAACCAGGTGGGGCCGGCCGCGACCGACACTGACGGGACCTTTGGCAGCGAGACCAACGCCCTGCAGGTCTTCTGGCCGGGCGGAGAAGCTCATCTACCGCTGGCCTCCAAGGCGCAACTGGCTCGCCAGTTGATACCGGTCATCGTCAGCCGTTATGAACAGCGTGATCGGACTGCCGCCGGCAAGGGTAAAATAGTAAAATTGAATCAGGCCAGCCGACCAAAAATATAAAACAGGCCTTGGGTCGGCCCGGCTCGATGCCGACACCAACCAGAATAAACACTCACCAACTTACAGGCGAGCTCTGTCCCTATGACACGTATCAAACTCAAACTGCTCGATGATCGTCTCGGCAAGGATATTCCCCTGCCGCACTATGCCACCGACGGTTCCGCCGGACTGGACTTGCGCGCCTGTCTGCCAGAACCACTGGCGCTGAACCCGGGCGAAACCCAACTGATTCCGACGGGGCTGTCGATTCATATCGGCGATCCGTCGCTGGCGGCGGTGATTCTGCCGCGTTCCGGGCTGGGGCATAAACACGGTATCGTGCTGGGCAACCTGGTCGGCCTGATCGATTCAGACTACCAGGGTCAGTTATTCGTCTCCTGTTGGAATCGCGGCAGCGATTCTTTTACTATCGAGATTGGTGAGCGTATCGCCCAACTGGTGTTGGTGCCGGTGGTTCAGGCACAGTTCGAACTCGTGGAGAATTTCGAACCAAGTGTCCGGGCCGAAGGCGGGTTTGGGCACACCGGCAGTGCATAACCTGAATAATAACCCGTAACAGGGAGAAGCAGCGTGGCCCGTCGTCGCAAACGCAAAAGCAAGCACCAGCAACAACAGATCAGTTCCGGTGGCGTTACCCTGACCACGGTGAGCCTGATCGCCTTTTTCCTGTTCAGCGCCATTTTGACCGTGGCCGTGTTTACCGGCCAGATGACGCCGCTGCTCGCCCTGCAGACCCAGGAAAATGCGGTGCTGGAAAACGAGGCCCGGCGCACGGCCACGGGTATCAGCGAGGCGGTGGCCGATTACGCCCAGGGCCTGCACAGCGTGGCAAAGGATCCGCAGACTCGTGAGCTGTTGAGAAGCGGTAATCGGGCGGCAATCGCCGAGCGCGAACATGAATTGCAGTCGATGTTTAATAACGCCCTGCAAGTGCGTCTGCTGCAGCCGAAAATCTATTCCCCGGATAAAAGCAGCGAGCCGCATCTCGGGTTTGCCTGTCTGGATCAGCAGCGTCAGGCCGAGGAGTTACGAAGCCGCCCGCCGGTCGAGGTTCATGCGCTGGATACCCCGCAGCAACATATCGATATCGTCGAGCCGGTCCTGAATCGGGCTGGGGACGAGGTGATTGGCCATGTGCAGCTGGCGCTCGATGCCGGCCTGCTGGATCAGTGGATGCAGCAGGCCGCCGGCAAGGGTTATGTCGAGCTGAAGCAGAAAATCACCGAACAAAATTCGGTCCTGCTGGGCAAGGCGGGAGATCCTGCCTATCAGACCCGGGCCGAGTCGACCCATGTGGATATTCCCAATACCGCCTGGCAGCTGTCGGCCTGGATGCCGCAGGTGGTCCGGGTTTCGGCGTTTAATGTGAACCTGCTGACCATTCTGGTTATCAGCATCGTGCTGATAGGAATCTCGGTGCTGTTGTTGTACCAGGCGATGAGTCGTTCCATCCGCAATGATCTGGAAAACTTCATGCTGCTTGAGGCCAGTCTGCTGCGCGGGAACAAGCGTCATGAGTATTTCATGAAAATGAAAGAGTTCAAGCAGATGGCGAAACGGCTGGACGATCTGACTGTGGCTCCGGTTGTGCAACGCGAGCATGATGATGACAGTCACTCGTTCAACACCCCGATGGGGGCGACGAGCAGCGATCGGCTGTTTGCGGACAGCAGCATCTCAGTCGAAGAACTGGACAGCGACGAGAATCAGGCACGTTTTCAAAACAGGGAGCCCGAACCGCCAAAAAAGCCTGAACCGGCGCCGACAGCGGCGTTGCCCGCTATGCCGCCGGCGGAGATTTTCAAGGCGTATGACATTCGCGGCATCGTCGGGCGTACCCTGAGTGCCCAGCACGCCATGTTGATCGGCCAGGCGCTGGGCAGTGAAGCCAGCCGCCGCGGGCTGACGAAAATGGCCTTTGCCCGCGATGGGCGCAAGTCCGGTCCGGAACTGGGCGGTGCGCTGGTGCGCGGTCTGCAATCAACCGGTTTGCAGGTAATCGATGTCGGCATGGTACCGACACCGGTGCTTTATTATGCGGCGCATGAAATGGCCGAGGGCTCCGGTGTCATGCTGACCGGCAGCCATAACCCGCCCGATTATAATGGTTTCAAGATGATGCTGGGTGGAGAGACACTCTCCGGGGACGTGATCCAGGATCTGCGTCGGCGTATCGAGAACAAGGATTTTGTGCAGGGCAAGGGCAGTTATGCCACGCACAAGGTGACCAACGACTACCTCAAGCGCATCGTTTCCGATATCAAGATCACCCGGCCCTTAAAGGTCGTGATCGATTGCGGTAACGGGGTGGCCGGCGCGGTGGCGCCGGCACTGTTTCGCGCGCTCGGTGTCGAGGTGATCGACATTTACAGCGAGGTGGATGGCAGCTTTCCCAACCACCATCCCGATCCCAGTCAGCCGGAGAACCTGCGCGATGTGATCGAACTGGTGCGCGCCCAGGGTGCCGATCTGGGTATTGCCTTTGACGGTGATGGCGATCGCCTCGGTGTGGTTAGCAGCGACGGTAATATCATCTGGCCGGATCGGCTGATGATGCTGTATGCCGCCGATATCCTGTCGCGCAATCATGGCGCGCAGATTATTTACGACATCAAATGCTCCAGTAACCTGACCCGGGTGATCTGGGAAAAAGGCGGCGAGCCGATCATGTGGAAAACAGGTCATTCATTGATCAAGGCCAAAATGAAACAGTCCGGCGCACTGCTGGCCGGTGAAATGAGCGGACACATTTTCTTTCAGGAGCGTTGGTACGGTTTCGATGATGCCCTGTATGCCGCCGCGCGTCTGCTGGAACTTCTGGCTAATGACAAACGAAGTCCGCGGGAAGTGTTTGCCGCCCTGCCGGATGCCATCAATACGCCCGAACTACGTATTGAACTGGCAGAAGGTGAACCGCATCAGGTTATGGAAGCGTTAATGAACCAGGTCGATTTCGAGGATGCCAGCGTGCTCATGATCGACGGTGTGCGCGCCGATTTCGAGGACGGCTGGGGCCTGGTACGCGCTTCAAATACCACGCCGAGTCTGATCTTGCGCTTTGAAGCCAAAGACAAGGAGGCGCTACAACGGATTCAGCAGAAATTCCGCGAGTTGTTGCAGACGGTCAAGCCGGATCTGGCGATGCCATTTTAATAACCCGCAATACAATGTCTATCTCAATCAGAAGAACAAGCGATTGTCATGAGCATTAATCCAGATACCGCATTGAACATCGCCAGGGTCCTGACCGAGGCCTTGCCCTATATCCAGCGCTTTCAGGGCAAGACCATGGTCATCAAGTATGGTGGCAACGCCATGGTGGACGAGAAGCTCAAGCAGGGCTTTGCGCGCGATATCGTGCTGATGAAGCTGGTGGGGATGAATCCCGTGATCGTGCACGGTGGCGGGCCGCAAATCGGCAATGTCCTGGATCAGATCGGCAAGGAGAGCAAGTTTATCGAAGGCATGCGGGTAACCGATGCCGAAACCATGGATGTCGTGCTGATGGTTCTCGGCGGTCTGGTCAACAAGGAGATCGTCAATCTCATCAATCAGGCCGGCGGGCATGCGGTCGGTTTGACCGGCAAGGATGGCGGGCTGATCCGGGCACGCAAGATGACCTTCGAACGGCACAACCCGGAGATGAACGCCCCCGAGATCATCGATATCGGGCATGTCGGCGACGTGGAGAGTATCGATCCTTCCGTGGTGAACATGCTGGTCAAGCAGGGAGACTTTATTCCGGTGATTGCGCCCATCGGTGTCGGCGAGGATGGCCAGTCCTATAATATCAATGCCGATCTGGTGGCCGGCAAACTCGCCACCACTCTGGGTGCGGAAAAACTGATTCTGTTAACCAATATCCCCGGGGTGCTGGATAACAACGGTGAACTGTTGACCGGGCTCAAGGCCAAAGAGGTTGAGGCACTGATCGCTGATGGCACGATTCACGGCGGTATGTTACCGAAGATCCGCTGTGCCCTGGATGCCGTGCACTCCGGCGTGGGTACGGCCCAGATCATCGACGGCCGGGTCGAGCATGCGGTATTACTGGAAGTGTTGACCGATGAAGGTGTCGGCACTCTTATCCGGAGCTAATGTATTTACATGGACCAGCATAAAACCAACAAACTGTCGCGCCGCCAGCAGATCCTCGAGGTTCTGGCAAGCGAACTGGAAAAAAGTCCCGGTGAGCGGATTACCACCGCGGGCCTGGCCCGCGCGGTCGGGGTTTCCGAGGCGGCCCTTTACCGACATTTTCCGAGCAAGGCCCGGATGTTCGAAGGGCTCATCGAATTTATCGAAGAGTCGATCTTCGGTCTCATCAACCGGATACTCGAGGATCAAAAATCCGCGCTCACGCGTAGCGAACATATCATGGCGCTGGTACTTGGCTTTGCCGGCAAGAACGCCGGAATTACCCGTCTGCTGGCCGGGGACGTACTGGTGGGCGAAACGGAACGCCTGCGTAGCCGTATCGACCAGTTTTATGATCGTTTGGAGACCCAGTTCAAGCAGGTATTGCGTGAGGGCGAGATGAACGGCGAATTGCCGCCGGATATGCCGGTGGGTCCGGCGGCCAATCTGTTACTGGCAGTGGTGGAAGGCCGGATCAATCAGTATGTACGTACTGGCTTTCGTCGCCCGCCGCTGGAGATGTGGGAGGATCAGTGGAGCCTGCTGGTGGGTCTGCTGCAAAGTCGGCAGTAAACCGTTGCTAACGTGAGCTGGTCGAATTGAGCTCACGAAATCGCTTTAGCTTCGTCTCATATTCAGCATCCAGTTGTTCCAGCTCCTGTTGCTTATCCGCGATGAATTTCTCGTTATTGGCTATTTGCCGCTTGAGCTGTTCCATTTCCTTCAGGAGAGTCTCGGGGAGTGACTCGCCGCGACGATCCAGGTTGGCGGCCCGCTTTTGCAGTTCATTCAGTTTTTCCTGGCGGGACTGGTTACTGGAGCGGGTAATGTCGATCAGCCTCTGAATGGAGTTGCCTTTATCCTGGTAATACATCCTCAGATCACGCTCGGTGGTAAAGGTGCTCAACAGAATGTGATCCTGACGGCGTTTTTCCTCCTCTTCCTCCTGCTCCAGTTTACGCTGTTCGGCGGTGCGCTTTTCCTGCTCCAGTTCTTCCTGGGTCCTGGCCGCCTCCTCGACCTCAATGACCACGCCCTGCTGGTTGAGAATTTCAATGCGTTGCTGGGAATATTCGGGTGGGACACTCTGGCCACATTCGCGAACCCCGTCTTCATTAGTCCAGCATTTGTAGGTGCCGGCAAACGCAGCGGGGGCAAAACCGCCGAGTAGCAGAGCCAGCAGACAAAGACGGATTGGCAGACGGCATTCGGGTATCATTTTATGTAAGGTCCTCGGGTCCAGGATCTCAATTGTAGGGAATTTTGCGCGCATGTTGGAGTACATCCTGTTATTTGTTGTGTCCCTGGTGGCCAATGCGTTTTCCGCCTTTGCCGGCGGAGGTGCCGGGCTGCTGCAGTTGCCGGCGTTGATCTTTCTCGGCCTGCCTTTCAGTGTCGCCCTGGCAACCCACAAACTGGCCAGTGTTGCGTTGGGTATCGGCGCCTCGGCCCGCCACTTTAGAGAAAGGAACCTCGACTGGCAATTCGCGCTGTTGATGCTGTTGACCGGCGTGCCGGGCGTGGTCCTGGGTGCCGGCGTGATTCTCAGCGTGCCGGACCGCTGGGCGGAACTGGCGCTGGGATTGTTGACTGTCGGGCTGGGTATCTACTCCTGGGCCAGCCCGGGGCTCGGGCAGGTCGATACGCGAACCCATCGCGACCGGGCCGGATGGCTGATCGGCGGGGCCGTATTGTTCGGCATCGGGTTTCTCAATGGCTCGCTGACCTCCGGAACCGGCTTGTTCGTTACCCTGTGGCTGGTGCGCTGGTTTGGTCTCGACTACAAGCGCGCCGTCGCCCATACACTGGTCATGGTCGGCCTGTTCTGGAACAGCAGCGGCGCCCTGACCCTGGGACTGCTGGGGTCGATCAAGTGGGACTGGGTGCCGGTTCTGCTGCTCGGCTCATTACTGGGCGGCTACCTCGGTGCCCACTATTCCATCATCAAGGGCAACCGGGCGATCAAGCGTGTATTCGAGATCGTGACTATCCTGGTGGGAATCAAGCTGATCATTGGGTAAAAATATTTACCACCAAGACACAAAGGCACCAAGAAAAGATAGTTTTAATATCGAATTGGCCGGATATAGTCAGTAACTAAATAAGCGTTCCGAATACCAGTCCAGAGAGATTGCTTCGTCACGTTGTTCCTCGCAATGACATCATTATTTTCGGTCATTGCGAGCGAAGCGAAGCAATCTTTTGAACAAAGTGATCGGGTATTCGGAACGCTTATTTAGAATCTGACGAAGCAGGTTTAGAAATTCCAGGGTGGCACACCACCCAGGGCATTTATACATGTTGGGTCCATACCGAGTTTCCAGGTAAATTGTATTGTAATTATTTTACTTGGTGCCTTTGTGTCTTGGTGGTGAGAAATACGCACTGAAACGGGACTATACAGTGATGTCATAGTCGATGGTCAGCGGGGCGTGGTCGGAGAACCACTTGTTTTTATATACCGAGGCTTTTTTAACGGTGCCTTTGAGGCCCGGTGTGATGATCTGATAGTCGATACGCCAGCCGACGTTGTTCTCGCGGGCATTGCCGCGGTTTGACCACCAGGTGTACTGATCGGGTTTTTTGTTGATCTCGCGAAACGCATCGATGAAGCCGATGTTGTCGAACAGATTATCCAGCCAGGCGCGTTCCACCGGGGTGACGCCGGAGGTTTTCTGGTTGGATTTCCAGTTCTTGATGTCGATCTCCTTGTGCACGGTATTGAAGTCGCCGCAGATGATGTAATCGCGGCGTCGGCGGCGCATGGCCTTGAGATCCCCGGCGAAGCGGTCCATGAAGATCAGCTTGTTATTATGGCGCTGTTCGCTGGAGGAGCCGGAGGGGAGATAGAGCGAGGCGACGGTGAGCTTGCCGATCTCGATTTCGATCCAGCGCCCTTCGGTATCGACATGATCCCAGCCCAGCCCGATGGAGACCTTGTCCGGCCGGTGGCGACTCATGATCGCCACGCCGCTGTAGCCTTTTTTCTGGGCGTCGAAATAATAGGTGTGATAGCCCTTCGGGTAGAAAATATTGTTATCCAGCTGGTGCTCCTGCGCCTTGGTCTCCTGGATGCAGATCACATCCGCCTTCTGGCGTTTCATCCATTCGAAGAACCCCTTGCGCTGGGCAGCGCGAATGCCGTTGAGATTGGCGGTAATCACTCTGAACATCACACTTATCCGGTTACGAGCAAAAGGTGTATGATACACAACCTGAACAACGAAATCCCCAGCCCCACAATCCGGAATTTGTCGCATGCGTGATTATCAACAGGAATTTATCGAGTTCGCCCTGCAGCGCGAGGTATTGCGCTTTGGTGAATTTACCCTCAAGTCGGGGCGGGTCAGTCCCTATTTTTTCAATGCCGGGCTGTTCAACAGTGGCAAGTCGCTGGCGCGACTGGGGCGCTATTACGCGCAGACCATCGTTGATGCCGGTGTGCAGTTCGATGTGCTGTTCGGCCCCGCCTACAAGGGCATTCCGCTGGCCGCCGCCACAGCCGTGGCCCTGGCCGAGCAGCATGATCGGGACGTGCCCTATGCTTTCAACCGCAAGGAAGCCAAGGCCCACGGCGAGGGGGGCAACATCGTCGGCGCGCCGCTGCAGGGCAAGGTGCTGATCATCGATGATGTGATTACCGCCGGCACCGCCATCGGCGAGGCGATGGAAATTATCGAGGCCAACGGTGCCAGCCCGGCGGGCGTGGTGATCGCGCTGGACCGTCAGGAGAAGGGCAAGGGCGAACTCTCCGCTATCCAGGAAGTCGAGAACAATTACGGCATCCCGGTGCACAGCATTATCCAGCTTGAGCTGCTCATCGAATACCTGTCAAAACAGCCCGGGATGGATGACAAGCTCGAAGCGGTCAAGGCCTACCGTAACCAGTACGGCATCGAGTGAAATAGTCAAAAGATAAACCACCAAGACGCCAAGGCACCAAGAATAATTTATTGATTAATCAAGGTCGCGTTAGCTTCTGATTATGTGATGGTTGTATAGGGAGTTCCTGATCTGAACACAGGGACTCCCGGTTATCTTGATACCGGTATTACAAAAAAATAATCTTTCTTGGTGCCTTCGTGTCTTGGTGGTGAGTTTTTATTCTGTCCCCCCGAAGTTTGGCATATCCTGCTGTATCCACTTGCGGAATGCCTCGCGTTCGGCTTCATCCGCCATCAGCCACCAGAACTTGAGCCGTTTGACGGCGTCTTCATTGACAGCCTGACTGGCAGTGGGCAGCGAGCCGCCGCTTTGTGCCGACGGTGTCGAGGCGGGCGTTTCGCGGACCACCGGTTCGGCGTTGGTAAATCCTGACGGATATTCATCCGATGCGGTGGCGGCGACGCGCCTGCCGCTGCCGGCTTCCACCAGCGTGGCCTGAAAGTCACTGGCCAGGCTGAAGGCCTCGCTTTCGTTGCGGGGCTCGTCATAACGCAGTTCATACACCCGGTCGGCACTGAACTCGGCCTGTATTGTGGTCGGTTTGGATTTGAGCAGCATGCCGGCGTCGGCCGCACCCCAGTAGAGCTCGTATTTGAAGGTCAGGGTGTGTCGGCCGGGCAGCAGGTGCAGTGCGTAAAAGCCTTCCTCCTGAGACGGCACGCGGACTTCGCGACCGTCGATACGGGTGACGGTGATCGGGCCGGGGACCCTGACCGTCGCGATTTCATGCTTCGGTTTGTCCGTGCCGGAATAAAACTTGACCGGACCGGTCGGCGCGCAGGCCGCCAGCAACAGGGTGGCCAATAAAAGAGCTGTCAGTGTTCGCCAGTTCATCGTATTCCTCATTATGTTATTCCGCTCTCAGCGCCTCGACCGGATCCAGTCGGGCCGCGCGTTGGGCCGGCAGCACGCCGGCCAGCAGGCCGATGATTATTGCGATCGACTCGGCCAATATCACGAACCCCCAGGTGGGCTGCACCGGCAGTACGGGTAACATCAGTTGCAGCAATTGCCCGCTGCCGATGCCCCGCACCAGCCCGCCGAGGGCCGACAGCACCACCGCCTCGCCCAGAAACAGCATCAGAATCTGGCCGCGCCGCGCGCCCAGTCCCCGTAACAGATCGATCTCCGGGGGGGCGTTCGCTGACACTGATAGTCATGATGGTCACGATACCGATACCCCCGGCCAGCAGCGAGATCCCGCCGATGGCGCCGACGGCCCAGGTCAGCACATTGAGGATCGAACCGAGCACGTCAAGCATCTGTGCCTGGGTGGTAATGGTGAAATCCTCGCGCCCGTGCCGGGCGATCAGGATACGCTTGATCCCCTCGACCACCGGTTCCACCGGCACGCTTTCATGATACAGCACATCGATCTCCATCAGCGAATCGCGATTGAACAAATCCAGAGCGCGGGCCGCGGGAATATACGCCGTGTCGTCCATATCAAAGCCGAGTATCTGTCCCCGGGACGCCATGCTGCCGATGACCCGGTAGCGGTCGCCACCGATGCGGATCCGCTGGCCGAGCGGGTTCTGCTGGCCGAACAGCTCCTGGCGCACCTTGTGGCCAAGCACCGCAAAGGCCCGCGGGGCAATGGGATCGTCGGCGGGCAGGAAGCGGCCGCTGGCCACGGGCATGTTGAAGGCGCCCAGCGAAGTGAGCATTAACACCGAGGCGACGCCGATGGTCATCGCCAGCAGCACCGCCGGCGCGTTGATGGTGGCGCGGGCGATGGCGACCCGCCGGCGTTGCCCGCCGGAGAGCTGCTCCGGTTTGTGGTGGGCGCGATCGCCCGGTTTGACCCGCACGCCGTCAGCCAGCCCTTCGCGATCGATGGAGAGCACGATCTGCTGGCCCGCCTGCAGGCCGTCGAGAATTTCGGTGTGCTGCCAGTTGCTCAGGCCGGTCTTCACCGCCCGGGCGCTGATGGTGCCGCTGGTGGCGTCGTAGACATAGACCCGCAACCCCTCGAGCAGGGTTTCGGTGGGGATGCGCAGGGTGTCGGGATGGCGCGCCAGGATCACTTCGATGTCGGCGCTGTAGCCGGGCAGCAGGACCAGGTCCTGGTATTTATCGACGTCGGTGAAGTTGACCTCCACATCGACGGTACGGGCCTGTTTCTCGGTATCCAGCACATAAGGGGCGACCCGGCGCACCTCGCCGCTGAAGAAGGTTTTGCTGAAGGCGTCGAGCAGGATGCGCGCCGGCATGCCGGGGCGGATCGCCGGCGTGTCCACCTCGTCGATGGGCGCGGAGACATACAGGCAGGTGGTGTCGATCAGATCGACCGCCGGCGGGGTGGGGATGCCGATGGGCGAGGGGGTGACAAACTCGCCCACCTCGCCGTTAACCTCGGCCACCGTGCCGGCGAAGGGCGCCTGCAGGCGGGTGCGGGCCAGTGCCGCCTCGGCCACACCCAGTTGCGAGCGGGCCAGGCTTTCGGCCTGATCGGCGCTTTCCTCGGAGGTGAGCCCCTGCTTGTGCAGGCGGGTCAGACGCGCGGCCTCGCGTTTGGCGGAGGCGGCCTGTTCGCGGGCCTGGTTGGCGCGGATCTGGCTTTGCGCGAGATCGCGCTGGGCTTGCAGATCGTCGTTCCAGATTTCGAACAATCACTGGCCGGCCTCGACCGTATCGCCCTCGGTGACCGGCAGGTTGGCGATCTGCCCGCCGATTAGCAGCGCGCGTTGACGTCCCGACACGGATAAATCTCCTTGGCAGGCATCGATTATGCGGCCTTCCGGCGCCGCGGCCAGGGCTTATCATGCTAGAGTAACCGCGTTTGTTTTTTGACCCATCACAAGACGGAACCCGATTTGTCCCTACCTTCCCTGGCGAGCTGGCGTAACGCGCTGGAGGTGTATCGAAAACCTCAGGCGATTGCCATGTTGTTTCTCGGCTTCTCCGCCGGCTTGCCGCTGTTGCTGATCTTTTCGTCGCTGTCATTGTGGTTGCGCGAGGCCGGTGTGGAACGCGGCGCGGTCACCTATTTCAGCTGGGCGGCACTGGCCTATTCGTTCAAGTTTGTCTGGGCGCCGTTGATCGACAAGTTGCCGCTGCCCGGCCTGTATACGTTGCTCGGCCGACGACGCAGCTGGTTACTGGTAGCGCAACTGCTGATCATGACCTCGATCATCCTGATGGGCATGACCGATCCGATCGATAATCTGCCAATGATGGCGTTGGCCACGGTGCTGCTGGGTTTGTCGGCGGCCAGTCAGGATATTGTGATCGATGCCTACCGTATCGAGTCGGCCGGGGACAGGCTGCAGGCGGCGCTGGCGGCCATGTATATTGCCGGTTACCGGGTCGGCATGCTTGCCTCCGGGGCGGGCGCATTGTACCTGGCGACCTGGTTTGGCAGTGATGAGACCTACAGTTACGCGGCGTGGCGCCTGACCTACCTGTGTATGGCAATGTTGATGCTGGTCGGCGTGATTACCACCCTGGTGATCAAGGAGCCGGTGCCCAATCAGCAACGCGAAGCGTATCTGCACAGCAGTTTCGATTACCTGCGTTTCGTGCTGCTGTTTATGATCGTGACAGCGGTGTTTATTCTGGCGTTTTTACAACTGGGCGTGGCCGAGATGGTGAAGTCGTCGTTGCGCGAAGGGCTCGGTTTCAACGGAGTGCTGGCCGCCTTTTTCGGGCAGACCGTGCAGATTGCGGTATCCATCACGTTGGCGGCGCTGACCGCCCGCGGACTGATCCTGGTCCATGCGGTCAATCGTGACATGGTACGCTCGACCTATGTCGATCCGGTAGTCGATTTCTTTCGCCGTTATGCGAAGCTGGCGTTGTGGATTCTATTGCTGGTCGGTTTTTATCGCATCTCGGATATCGTGCTCGGGGTGATCTCCAACGTCTTTTATTTTGACATGGGTTACACCAAGGAGCAGATCGCTTCGATCAACAAGGTACTGGGCCTGATCATGGCCTTGCTGGGCGGCTTTGTCGGTGGGTTGCTGACCACCCGTTTTGGCATCATGCGCATGTTGTTAACCGGCGCGATCCTGGCGGCCGCGACCAACCTGCTGTTTATGTGGCTGGCGACCATGGAGCCGAACGTGCCGATGCTGGCGCTGGTGATCGCGGCCGACAACCTGTGCGCCGGGCTGGCCAGCGCGGCATTCATCGCCTATCTCTCCAGCCTGACCAGTATCTCGTTTACCGCCGTACAGTATGCGATCTTCAGTTCGCTGATGACCCTGTTCCCCAAAGTCCTGGGCGGCTATTCCGGCGGCATGGTCGAGAGCCTGGGGTATCCCGGTTTCTTTTTGTTGACAGCATTACTGGGTGTGCCGGTGATCGGATTGATCCTGTATCTGATGCGTCGTGAAGCGACCCGGGTAAGCGGCTAGGCGATGAGCGCGGAACTCTCCTTACTGGCGGCTTTTTTGGTCGGCCTGATGGGCGGGGTGCATTGTGTCGGCATGTGCGGCGGCATCGTCGGCGCGCTGACCTTCGGTGTGCCGCAACCGCAGTCGCGAGCCCGCCTGTTCGGTTTTCAGCTGAGCTACAACCTCGGACGGATCGCCAGTTACACCCTGGGCGGCGTGCTGCTGGGCGGGCTCAGCGGCCTGGCCGACAATCTGTTGGTGATTCATCAGTACCAGAGTATCCTGCAGGTGATTGCCGGGCTGTTCATGCTGGCGATGGGCCTGTATATCGCCGGCTGGTGGACGGGACTGCGGCATGTCGAAAGCGGCGGGCGCGTGGTGTGGCGCTATATCGAGCCGCTGGGCCGGCGGTTGATGCCGGTGACCCGGCCGGGGCAGGCGTTGTTGCTGGGGATGCTGTGGGGCTGGCTGCCCTGTGGGCTGGTTTACAGCGTGCTGATCTGGTCCATCTCCACCGGCAGCGCGCTGGAAGGCGGTTTACTGATGTTGAGTTTCGGCCTGGGCACGCTGCCCAATCTGTTGCTGATGGGCATGTTCGCGGCGACGTTGCAGAAGTTTGTCCGCTATCCGCCGGTCCGCCATGGCGCCGGCGGGCTGGTCATGCTGTTCGGCGTGGTCACCCTGTATCTGGCCTGGCAACCGCTGCCCGCCTGACGATCCGTCGGGCATGATTGTTCCTCTGTCACGTCCTTGTGATCGAGGCTTATTCGGTAAAGAACTGTTCCTGGAACGCGATCGTGTGCGTTTTGCGACTGCCTTCGGGTTTAACGCGGAGGGTGAATTTCAGGGTGTCGCGGTGGGCGACCGGAAAGTCACTGATATAGTATACGGCATCCCCTTCTCGGATCTCGCGGGTCTCCAGGGTCTGTTTGTGGCCGGTCAGCATGCCGCTGGTCGCGGTGACTTGTGCCTGGATCCCTTTGCCGTCAGACGCCCGGATAACAGAAACGTTTAGCATCGCCCGGCTTTTGCTGCGCCGGATACCGTATTCACGGGCCACGGCGGGGTTCAGTGTATCGGTATTTAATGTGTTGTAGTGAATCACGTAATCACCAAAGCGCTTGGACTGCTCGGCCACGGCCGGCGTCAGATGGAGGCTGAATACCAGCAGGGCGGTGGTTGACCATTTCAGCAGTGACTTCATGGTACGGCTCCTCGTGCTATCTATTGTCATTCTTAGGATCAACTATAGACGACAAAATCGCGTTTAACCCGGTTGACAGGGCGGTTTCTTCGGCTTCTGTCGTCGGCGGCCTTACTGGCGTTGCAGCCGGTAGAGGGCGATCTCCCCCATCAGATTGGGCAGCAGCCAGGCCGTGGCACTGGGCTTGTGATCCCGGTCGACCACAATGCGCTGCAGCACGGTGAGGCTCATATCCTCGCACAACTGCTCGAAATCGCGGATGGTGCACAAATGGATATTGGGGGTGTTGTACCAGGTGTTGGGCAATGAGGGAGTGACCGGCATACGCCCGTAAAACAGCTCCATGCGACAGCGCCAGTGACCGAAGTTGGGGAAGGTAATAATGGCTTCGGCACCGATGCGCAACATTTCATCGATCAGTTTGTCCGGATAGCGTACCGCCTGCAGGGTTTCGCTCATAATCACATAGTCGAATGACCCGGATTCGATCTCCGACAGACCGGCATCCAGGTCGGTCTGGATGACATTGATGTTGTTCTCGATGGCCTTGACGATCTTCTCCTGATCGATTTCCATCCCGTAGCCGGTAACCTGACGTTCTTCGTGCAGATAGCGTAACAGGGTGCCGTCACCGCAACCCAGATCCAGCACGTGGGAACCGGGGCGAATCCAGTCGGAAATCATGCGCAGTTCCGAGCGTAACAGACTCATCGTGCGCCTCCCTGCGCCACCCGGTCCATGTAGGTTCGCAGCGCATCCATATAGTCCTGGATCGGCATCAGGAAGGCATCATGGCCGTGATGCGCGGTGATCTCCGAGTAACTGACATTCTTGCGTCCCTTGACCAGGGCCTTGACGATCTCCCGCGAGCGTTGTGGCGCAAAGCGCCAGTCACCGGTGAAGGCGGCGACAAAAAATTCCGCCCGGGTATCCTTCAGTGCGGCGGAGAGATCGTCGTCGTACTCCTTGGCCGGATCGAAATAATCCAGCACCTTGGTCATCAGCAGATAGGTGTTGGCATCGAATTTCTCGACGAAGGATTTGCCCTGATAGCGCAGATAGCTTTCCACCTGAAATTCGACATCAAAGCCGAAGTTGATCTTGCCCTCGCGCAGCTCGCGGCCGAACTTGGCGCGCATGGAGAGATCGGATAAATAGGTGATATGGCCCAGCATGCGGGCGATCATCAAACCGCGTCGCGGAATGGTGTGGTAATCGTAATAGTGCCCTTCGTGGAAGTCCGGATCAGACATGATGGCCTGACGAGCGATCTCGTTAAAGCCGATGTTTTGTGCCGAGAGCCTGGGCGCGCCGGCGATCACGATGCTGTGGCGCAGCCGATCGGGGTAGTCGATGGCCCATTGCAGCGCCTGCATGCCGCCCAGGCTGCCGCCGGCGACGGCCGCCCACTGCTCGATACCGAGATGATCGGCCAATAAGGCCTGGCTGCGGACCCAGTCGCTGACCGTTACAATGGGAAAATCGGGGCCGTAGGCCTTGCCGGTCTCGGGGTTGGTGCTCATGGGGCCGGTGGTGCCCTTGCAGCCGCCAAGGTTGTTGGGCGCAACGACGAAAAAGCGGTTGGTATCGATTGGCTTGCCCGGGCCGATGCAGGTATCCCACCAGCCCGGTTTGCGATCTTCCATGCTGTGATAACCGGCGGCATGGTGATCGCCGCTCAGGGCGTGACAGATCAGGATCGCATTGTCTTTGCGTGTATTGAGCTGCCCGTAGGTTTCATACACCATTTCGAAGCCGGGCAGTGAACGACCGCAATCCAGATCGATAGGCGCGTCGTGTGCCAGCTTTTGCGGGGTTACCAGACCGACGGAATCGGCGGGGATTGTCTCGGGCATCGGATAACTGTCGTCGTGACCTGATTGATCAACAAGACAACAAGTCTAAGTGACAGGTCACTCCCGGCGCAAGCGGGGGGGGGCGGGTCTCAGGCGACCCGGGCCGTATTCTGCTCGATAAAGGATTCCAGCGGTCGATTCAGGGTTTCCATCAGCATGTTGATATCGGCCAGCTGGGCATTGAGCGTTTCTGCGGTTTTTTCCAGTTCCTGAAGGCGGTTTTGCAGGGTATCGCGCGATTCATTGATTTTGCGCAGGCTTTCCAGCCGTTTTTCCATCTGGTTCTTGTGCTCCTTGATCTGCACCACCAGCGGCGCCATGGCGCGTTTGCCCCAGCTTTCCACGTCCTGATGGGCCTGGAACAGAATATTGCGTGCATGGCTGACCATGGAGATGAAGAACTTTTTCACCACGAAAGCCTGTTCGGTGACGGTCAGCTTGGCGCTGTTGCGGTAGGCTTCCGCCTCGTGATACAGGCGGTCCAGTTCGCGCTTGTACTTGCCCATGCTGAGCAGCCGGGGTTTGACGTCACTCAGACCGTGCTCCTTGTTAAACTGGCGGTAAATGGTCTGCAACATCATATTGAGCTGATCGGTCTGCTTGCTGGCCGTATTCATGGTCTCCTGGGTGATGTCAAAGAACTCCTTCATCGCCCCTTTCAGGGTCATGGTGAACTTGCTGCCGGACATTTCCTTGCGGGTCCTGGACATCAGTTTGTCCAGGCGGCTCAGGCTGAGGGTACTCAGCAGTTCGTCATGTTTTTCGTTGAAGGCTTTGCGATTGGCCTGAAAACTTTCCACGCTTTTGTGATAAGTGGACTGCTCCTCGCGGGTCTTTTTCATCAGATGCGTGATGACATCTTCGTTCTTGCCGCTGAGGCTTTTCAGTTCGGTCAGCTGTTTGTTGACATCGGCCAGACGCGAGGCGATCAGATCGCGGGACTGCTGGGCCATGCCGCCGATCTCGCCGACGATACTGTCACGTACCAGATGCTGCTTGCGGGGCAGGATATCCTGCGCCAGCAGGGATTCCAGCGCCAGAATGTTGCTGCGCTTGAGCAGTTCCTCGTCGGTGCGGATTTTTGCCAGCAGGCCCTTCTGGGCCGAGACCGGAAAGACGTTGGCCGCTTCGATACCCAGCATCTTGGCCGCGCTCTTGCACTGGTTGGCGATACTGACCCCGATTTCCTCGTCGTTTTTGAGTTCATCCCAGAGCGTATCGACCTTGTTCAGGACGATGATGCGCCCGTGAGCCGCGTCACCGCCCAGCGGTTTGACGTGCTGGTTCCACATCTGCATGTCGGATCGGGTCACCCCGGTGTCGGCCGCCAGCACGAAGACCACCGCCTGGGCGTTGGGCAGCATGTTGAGGGTCAGTTCCGGCTCGTTGCCGATGGCGTTGAGCCCCGGGGTATCCAGAATGGTCAGCCCTTCCTTGAGCAGGGGATGCGGAAAACTGATCAGGCCGTGGCGCCACTTGGGGATCTCGACCATGTCGGTCTCGGCATGCACCTCCGGATCCACCAGGCCCAGCCGTTCGGCGACCGGGGCCGGAACCCGCTTGGTGCGGACGACTTCATGGAATGCCTCGGCCATTTTTTCCGAGGAGTTGGTATCCAGCTCGATGGTGGTCCAGTTGATGGGGTCTTTCTTGTGCTCCTGGATGCTCGTCTCTTCCAGCCGGGTTTCGATGGGCAGCAGACGGATGTAGCTCATGTCGGCTTCGAAGTCATAGAACAGTTCGGTGGGGCACATAGTAGTGCGCCCGGCGTCCGAGGGGAGCAGGCGACGATCGTACTCGGAAAAGAAAATGGCGTTGATCAGTTCGGTTTTGCCGCGCGCGAACTCGGCGACGAAGGCGATGGTCAGACGGTCCGATTTGAGCGCCTCGAGCAGCTCGAAGATCCGCAATTCGGTCTCCGGATTGCTCATATTGTTGGCATTCAGCCAGCGTTGATACTTTTCGATCGCGCTGTTGAGGTCGCTGCGCCAGCGCCCGTAAGCCTGCATCTGATCGGTGAAACGGTCTGTCGCCATGGGAAATCCGGTTACTGGTTGTGGTCGGAAAAAGTCACTTACTGTGCAATATAGCCGTACATATTTCGCTGTCACAATCGACAAACTGTGAATTGCGACACATTTCTCGCCCCCTTAGGGCCTGTTCCGGCGAAAAGGTTAACGGCTCGTCGAGGAATAAGTTTAACAATGTCTTCTAACTATAGCGAAATCCGTAAAAAAAACCGTCCGCTCTGGCCGGTCATTGGGCGGGTTCAATCAGTGCCGGCAGCCGGCGGGGCCGGTGAATGCGCCACAGCTTGATACGGCTGCCGTGGCCTTTTTCCAGCGTCACCCGGGTGGGTGGCACCCTGAACTGATCGGCCAGGAAGGCGCGCAGCTTGCGGTTGGCTTTGCCTTCGACCGGCGGAGCGGTGACCCGGATCTTGAGCGCCTCGCCGTGGGGACCGACGATTTCGTCCATGCTGGCGCGGGGTTGCAGATAGATCCGCAGTAACAGATCGCCGTTTTGCCAGCTATAGAAGCCGGGCACGGCAGTAGGTGCTGTTGAACAGGCTCAGGCTGCAGATGGCGTCCTGCAACGGAGCGATGAACAGCAACATCACCAGCCACAGGGCAATCAGCGCGATCAGCGGGGTCAGATCCAGTCCGCCCATCGGCGGCAGCAGGCGGCGGAAGGGGCGCAGCACCGGTTCGGTGAGCTGGTGCAACAGGGCCGCCACCGGATTATAGGTCCCCGGCGAGACCCAGCTGAGTACCGCCATGATGATAATGCCGAAGATATAGACATTGATCAGCAGCCTGAGCAGCTCGACCACGGCCAGCGCCAGGGCGCCGCCGATGGCCAGGGTGGGAAACTCGGGGAACAGGCTGATCAGCGTGATCTCGACCAGCTTGAGGATCAGCAGCAACACCACGGCGGCAAAGTCGATGCCGCCATAGCCGGGGACGAAGCGGCGCAGCGGACGCAGCGGGAGGGATGTGGCCTTGACCAGAAACTGGGAGATGGGATTGTAGAAATCGGCCCGCGTTACCTGCAGCAGCAGTCGCAGCATCACGATCAGCGCATACAGCCCGAAGATCGTCTGGATCAAAAAGACGCCGGCATTACTGACATAGTTCATGGCTTATTGTCCCAGTTCATCGGCCAGTTCGCGGGCCCGGTCGTGGGCGGCCTGCAAGGCCTGTTCAAACATCTGCTGAATGTCGTGATCCTGCAGGGCCCGAATCGCCTGTTCGGTGGTGCCGCCCGGCGAGGTGACATTGCGCCGCAGTTGCGCCGGATCTTCCTCGATCTCCAGTGCCAGCCTGGCCGCGCCGAAGGCAGTCTGCAGGGTTAGCAGGCGGGCGGTGTCCGTGGGCAGCCCCAGTTTGACCGCGGCCTGTTCCATCATCTCCATCACCATAAAAAAGTAGGCCGGGCCGCTGCCCGACAGCGCGGTGACCGCATCCATCTGTGCCTCTTCCGTCACCCAGACGGTCAACCCGACCGCGCGCAGAATCGACTCGGCCAGATCTTTTTGCTGGTTCGTAACATAGTTGTTGGCATACAGGCCGGTGGCGCCGGATTGCACCAGTGCCGGGGTGTTGGGCATGGCGCGCACGATGGCCCGCTCCCCGCCCAGCCACTGTTGCAGGGAATCGGTGCGGATCCCGGCGGCGATGGTCAGATAGAGTTTGCCGTCATCGGCGCGGGTCTGCAGCGTGGTGATCACATCCTTGAGCCGCTGCGGCTTGACCGCCAGCACCACCACCTCGCAGGCGTCGACCACCGTCTGGTTGTCACCGTGCACACTGATGCCAAAATCGTCATGCAGCGCCTGGCGCCGGGTGTCATCCGGTTCGGAAACATGCAAAGAGGCCGGCGGCAGCCCGCTCTGACAGAGCCCGCCGACAAGACTGCGGGCCATGTTGCCGCCGCCGATAAAACCGATCGTTGTGTTTTTCATAGCGTCATACGTTACCTGTACGGGGTCGTAAGCTCAAGATTTGCGAGACTCTAAAGCGTGCTTTCGCGATACGGCGTGCGTTCGTCGAGATTCCCAGGAACGAGGGACGAGTGACGAGTGACGAGGTGGGATTGTCAGGGCTGACATTTTATCACCCCTCCCTTCGTCGCTCACGGCGTCCATGCCTCCCGCGACATTAGTACATCCTGTACGTCACCCTCCCCTTGAAGGGGAGGGGACAGTGTTTGCTAATTGCAAGGATTTGTTCCCCCTCCCACAGGGAGGGGGCCAGGGGGAGGGGATATAAACAACCTCGTCACTCGTCCCTCGTCCCTCGTCCCTTATTTGGCGCGCGAGCGCCAAATACCGCGGTGCCGATGCGCACGATGGTGCTGCCTTCGGCGATGGCGGCTTCCATGTCGCCGGTCATGCCCATCGACAGGGTATCCAGTGCCAGGCCGGCGGCGTTGAGTTGCTCGAACAGTTCGCGCAATCGGCGAAAGGGCTGGCGCTGCTGCTCGAAGTCATCGGCCGGGGCGGGGATGGTCATCAATCCGCGCAGGCGCAGGTGGGGCAGGTCGGCAACGGCTCGCGCCAGTGCCGGGGCGTCGCCCGGCGCGGCGCCCGCTTTGCTGGCCTCGCCGGAGGTGTTGATTTGCAGGCAAACATTGAGCGGCGGCAGGTCGGCGGGGTGCTGTTCGCTCAGGCGCCGGGCGATTTTGAGTCGCTCCACGCTGTGCACCCAGGCAAAATGTTCGGCGATCTCGCGGGTCTTGTTGGACTGGACGGGGCCGATGAAATGCCATTCGATGGCCTCGTCCGCCAGCGCGGCGATCTTGGGCCGGGCATCCTGCAGGTAACTCTCGCCGAAGCGGGTCTGCCCGGCGGCCCGTGCCGCGCGCAAATCCGCGACCGGGCGGGTCTTGCTCACCGCCAGCAGTTGCACCGAACCGGGCGGGCGGCCGGCCTGTTTTTCGGCATGTGTGATACGTTCCCGAACGATTTCGAGTCGTTGCACTATGCTGTTCATCTTGCCTCACGGGCGTTGCGGCGGTAGGTTAGTTGCAATCAAGAAATCGGACGACCTACCGATAACCGAAGGTGTCTGCGATCCAGACCTGTATCATAACAACGATCTAAATAAAGAGTGATTATCTGATGGATATTACCGAATTACTGGCCTTTGGCGTCAAAAACGGCGCCTCTGACCTCCACCTGTCCGCCGGATTGCCGCCGATGATTCGTGTCGACGGGGACGTGCGGCGCATCAATATCCCGGCGATGGAACACAAGACCGTGCACTCGCTGGTGTACGACATCATGAACGACAAGCAGCGCAAGGATTTCGAGGAGTTTCTGGAGACCGACTTTTCCTTCGAAATCCAGGGGCTGGCCCGCTTTCGTGTCAACGCCTTCAATCACAACCGCGGCGCGGCGGCGGTGTTCAGGACCATCCCCTCCAAGATCATGACCCTGGAGGATCTCAACTGTCCGCCCGTGTTCAAGGAGGTGTCCGACAACGCGCGCGGGATCGTGCTGGTCACCGGCCCGACCGGCTCGGGCAAGTCCACCACCCTGGCGGCCATGGTCGACTACAAGAACGAGAACGACTATGGTCATATTCTGACCATCGAGGATCCGATCGAGTTCGTCCACGAGTCCAAGAAGTGCCTGGTCAACCAGCGCGAGGTGCATCGTGACACCCTCGGCTTCAGCGAGGCGTTGCGCTCGGCGCTGCGTGAGGATCCGGACATCATCCTGGTGGGTGAGTTGCGCGATCTGGAGACCATTCGCCTGGCCCTGACCGCGGCGGAAACCGGCCATCTGGTATTCGGCACCCTGCATACCAGCTCCGCGGCCAAGACCATCGACCGTATCGTCGACGTGTTCCCGGCGGCGGAAAAGGGCATGGTGCGTTCCATGCTCTCCGAGTCGCTGCGCGCGGTCATCGCCCAGACCCTGCTGAAGAAGGTCGGCGGCGGCCGGGTGGCGGCCCACGAGATCATGATCGGCACCTCGGCCATCCGTAACCTGATTCGCGAGGACAAGGTGGCGCAGATGTACTCGGCCATTCAGACCGGGCAACAGTACGGCATGCAGACCCTGGATCAGAACCTGCATGATCTGGTGCAGCGCGGCATGGTCAGCAAACAGGAGGCGCGGGTCAAGGCGTCCAGCAAGGACACGTTCGAGTAATCTGTCAGACCGGCAAATGCCGGTCGCTGACTTGAGGTTAATGTCATGGATTTTGAATCATTACTGAAATTGATGGTGCACAAGAACGCCTCGGATCTGTTTATTACCGCCGGGGTGGCGCCGAGCATGAAGGTCAACGGCAAGATCATGCCCGTGACCCAGGCGACTCTGACCCCGGGACAGGCCGAGGAGCTGGTCAAGGGCATCATGAGCCCGGCCCAGAAAAAGGAATTCGAAGAACACAGCGAGTGCAACTTCGCCATCTCCGCCTCGGGTATCGGCCGCTTTCGTGTCAGCGCCTTTCGTCAGCGCAACAATGCCGGCATGGTCCTGCGCAAGATCGAGGTCAAGATTCCCAACTTCGAGGAGCTGAAGCTGCCGCCGGTGTTGCGCGACATCGCCATGACCAAGCGCGGCCTGGTGATCTTCGTCGGCGGCACCGGTTCGGGTAAATCGAGCTCGCTGGCGGCCATGGTCGGTCATCGCAACAAGAACAGCACCGGCCACATCATCACCATCGAGGATCCGATCGAGTTCATTCATCACCATCAGGGCTGCATCGTCACCCAGCGCGAGGTGGGCCTGGATACCGAAAGCTTCGAAGTGGCGCTGAAGAACACCCTGCGTCAGGCGCCGGACGTGATTCTGATCGGTGAGATCCGCTCGCGCGAAACCATGGAACACGCCATCGCCTTCGCCGAAACCGGCCATCTGTGTCTGGCGACCCTGCATGCCAACAACGCCAACCAGGCGCTGGATCGTATCGTCAACTTCTTCCCGGAAGATCGCTTCAATCAGTTGTACATGGATCTGTCGCTCAATCTCAAGGCGATGATCGCCCAGCAACTGATCCCCACGCCCGACGGCGAGGGTCGGGTGCTGTGTGCCGAGATCCTGATCAACACGCCGTTGATGTCGGATCACATCCGCAAGGGCGAAATCTCCAAGATGAAGGAGTTGATGGCCAAGTCGACCCAGGCCGGGATGCAGACCTTCGACCAGGCCCTGTTCAGACTCTACAGCGAAGGCAGCATCACCTACGAAGACGCCATCAACTACGCCGACTCCGCCAACGAACTGCGCCTGATGATCAAACTCGGCGAGACCAAGGGCGAGGACGTGGATGCGATGACCGGGGCGCTGGACGGGATTACCATTCAGGAAACCTGATGTTATTCCCTCCCCTTCCAGGGGGGGGGATGATCAAGCATCCGGTTTCTTCAAAATGTTCTGTGGGAGCGCCCCACGGGCGCGATACTCTTGCTGAGAGATACGCCTGGATCTAAATGATCGCCCTCCGGGCGGGCTGAATGTTGAAAGCGGGCTCTCGCGCCCGCGCGGCGAGTTCATTTCTTTGTCACGCGACGAAAGAAACGAACCAAAGAAAACGCGCCCGAAGACTCGCCCGATACGCAATTGATAAATTGCGTATCGGGTTCCCTGCGCTTCTCGCTCCAGTCGGAGCTCGCCAGACGGCACATCCGTGTGCCGGCTGTCGAGTGGCGGCATCCCTGCCGCCACCCTTCGGGCTGTTCCTCCTTCCACTGCGATGCTCGGCGTCGTCTCACGGGGTGGAAAACAGACAAGCGATAGGGTGCGTCCCACGCACCGACCACTCTGGGTGACATCAAGGGAATCCTGATAGCCGGCCACAGGCCCATTACTCGCCTCGAAAAACCCGGAATCTGTTGCCAGTATTTAAGGTGACTGAGATTTAACAATAATTTTGATAGGCCAGAATCTGCCTGATCCCGAAAATTACAGATTCTGTCTAAATCGCTGTTATGTGTATGAAAAATCAGTAAAATTTCCACTAACTTGACTGTAAGTACATTGTAGTTATACTTGTTCAATGGATGGGTTGGAATTTACATGGGATGAAAGGAAGAATCTCAACAATCAGGAGAAGCACTCGGTTTCCTTTGGAGAAGCGCAAACTGTGTTCTATGACGAATTTGCCCGCTTAATCCATGACCCCGAACATTCGGAAGATGAAGATCGGTTTATCCTCCTGGGGTTTAGCAACCAAATTCGAATGCTCGTCGTTTGCCACTGCTACAGGGAAGAAGAGCAACTCATACGAATTATTTCAGCCCGAAAGGCCACCAAATCCGAGCAAAAAATGTATGAAGGTTTTCGCGATGAAAGATAATTACGATTTTTCGAATTCAGTGCAGAATCCCTATGCAAAACGTTTGAAAAAACAGATCACGATTCGTATTGATGAAGATACGATTCAGTACTTTAAAAAATTAGCCGAAGAAAAAGGTATACCTTATCAAAGTCTGATAAATCTCTATCTAAGGGATTGTGCAGAAACGCACTGTAAACCGAATGTGAAGTGGAATAACACATAACAGGGAAATTCACCTGCAAATGGGGTGGTGACAAACGAGAAGCATTTGCATTTGCATTAGCATTTGTCACCGACCCCACTCCTGTGGAAGAGGCTGTTCCAAATCTACTCCCAACCATCCTCGCCCGGATATCAGTTTTTTGTGGGAGCGACTTGTGGGAGGCGCTTTCAGCGGCGACTCTTCGTCGGAGCACCTTACTTATCAAAATGTTCGCCCTGCGGGCGAGCTGAATCTTGAAAGCGGGCTCTCGCGCCCGCGCGGCGAGTGACTTTTCTTACTCGTCTAAGAAAAGTCACCAAAAGAAGGACGCCCGAAGACTCGCCGGTTCAGCCATTTACAATGGCTGAACCGGTTCCCTGCGCTTCTCGCTCCAGTCGGAGCTCGCCAGAAGGGCCATCCTGGCCCTCTGGCGAGTGCGCACGTGTCTCATAGAACCCCTTCGGGTTTCATTATGTTGTCTCGCAGAACCCTCCGGGTTCATTGCGAGTACCCTACGCTTCCAGCGTCAGGGCAACCCTACCCATCTCCGATGGGTCAGGGCACCCTGCCGCCACCCTTCGGGCTGTTCCTCCTTCCACTGCGATGCTCGGCGTCGTCTGACGGGATGAAAAAAAATACTCGCGATAAGGTGCGTCCAATACATCGTCAACCATTTCTGTATGCCCAGGGTAAACACAGGGGTTGCAGAGTTTGCAGAGAAAATCATCCTCAACCTCGTCCCTCGGCACTGTGTTTATGATGCTCGGCGTCGTCTCACGGGATGAAAAAAATACTCGCGATAAGGTGCGTCCAATACATCGTCAATCATTTCTGTATGCCCAGGGTAAACACAGGGGTTGCAGAGTTTGCAGAGAAAATCATCCTCAACCTCGTCCCTCGTCCCTCGTCCCTCGTCCCTCGTCCCTCGTCCCTCGTCCCTCGTCCCTCGTCCCTCGTCCCTCGTCCCTCGGCACTGTGTTTATGATGCTCGGCGTCGTCTCACGGGGCTCAAATCACGCTAGCCAGATCTAAGGGATAACCCTGATGTCAGACGATGTCGCCCGGATGCGCCTCGAAAAACCCGGAATCAGTTGCTAATATTTAAAGAGAATTGAATTTAACAATAATTTTGATAGACAGAATCCGCCTGAATCCCGAAAAATACAGATTCTGTCTAAATCACTGTTATGTCGAAAAGGAAAAACGGCAGTGAAGACAACGAAATACTTCTAAGCGACCCGGATCAGACCGGATCGAGAGATAATCAAGGACGAATGGATTCAGCATGTTATCCAGTACCCTGAAATAGAGCACATACAGGCAGACGGTCGAATAAGACGATGGGCTAGAATTGAAGAAATGAAAAACCGGTATCTGCGGGTAATCCTGTTGCCGGATGGAGAAACGGTGCATACAGCATTTTTTGATAGAGGATGGATATAAGCCATGAAAGTCAGCTACTTTGAAGACACTGACACGCTCTACATTGAGTTCCGCGACAGTGGCATAGCGGAGTCTAAAGACCTGGATGAAAACACCATTCTTGACGTGGATGCCAAGGGTAATGTCTGCGCAATCACGTTCGATCACGCAAGCCAGCGCACTGACGTAAGCCATCTGATTGTTGAAGGTGTTGCGGCATAACCAGCCCATCCGGCCGACGCCAAAAAACGGAGCGGGTGGTGGGCAACGTTAGTTTATCTATAGCCGGAGATACCATGAAGATAGATGACATCTTTGACTGGATTGAAAAGCACCGCTTCCAGGTAAAACTGTTTCTTATACCGACCATCATTTTCATGATTGCAGTGGTATATATGTTTGTGATTGTGACGGGTGGAACCAAGAATGTGTTTTCCCACACGATGTATTTACCGATTGCGTTGGCCGCTTTCGCTTTTGGGGCAAAGGGTGGGGTACTGACCGCGCTGGTGGGTGGCCTGTTGCTTGGGCCCTTCATGCCGATCGATACCCTCACCAGCGAACAGCAGGACACCATAAGCTGGCTGTACCGAATCAGTTATTTTGTGCTTATCGGTTTTCTTATGGGGGCAACCAGAGACATTGCTGGCATCTATCTGAACAGAATAAAATGGAATGCCAGTCATGACAGTATGACTGGGCTACCCAACACCTTTGCGTTGGAAAGGGTTATCAAGGAACTACTGGATTCAAACGGAGATGAGAGCAAAACCTATTATCTACTGATCGCCCGGCTGGGAAATCAGGCACAGATTGAAGCCAGCTTTGGCGTACAGTGCGTTAACGGCATTATTGTGCAGCTGGCGGATACCATTCGGAATCAATTACCGGATCCTGCTGAAGTTTACCGGGTCGGTACCGAGGGCCTGGGCTTTGTGCGTCCAGCGGAAGATGAGTACGCTGTAAAAAATCTGGGGAAAAAGCTGGGGCACACGTTCACTAAACCCGTTGAGTTCGACAAAATTAAGATTCATGCCGATGTTTATCAGGGAATTGTTGCTCTGGATGGTAAAGCCAGGGATCCACAATTGTACATCCTGAGAGCCAACCATGCCACGCGTGAAGCGAGCAACAACAGGCAGCGGAATGGGATACTGACAGGCATCGATGACGAGATCAAGATAAAGGAAAATCTGAAAGTTCTCGGCGAGTTGAGCGATGCGTTGGAATGCGGCCAGGTGTTCATGCATTATCAACCCAAGGTAGTAACGAGCACGGGGGTCATTGATGGGGTTGAAGCCCTGATGCGCTGGCAGCACCCTGTTCGCGGCAATATTCCACCAGGCAACTTCATTCCTTATGCCGAGAACAGCACACTCATTGACCAGATCACCTATTTTGCCCTTAATCAGTCACTCGCGCAGTTGGCAGAATGGGATAAAAATGGCCTGAAGAATATTCATGTGGCAGTGAATATCTCAATCAGAAACCTGTTGAATCCGGATTTTTTCAAGACCGTTATGCAGCTTCTGGAAACGCACGGTGTGAATGCGGAAAGGCTGGAATTAGAGGTCACAGAAAGTTCGGTCGTAGAGGATATGGAAACCGCTATCTTGGAGTTAGCCAAGCTCAGCAAAGCCAATATTATTATATCGATCGATGATTTTGGAACCGGGTATTCATCTTTGCAATATCTGGGGAAAATGCCGGTATCAATTATCAAAATCGATCAAAGCTTCATTACGTCATTACTAAACAAGCCAGGTTCGCAAAAGATAGTGAGCGCTGCAATTGGGCTGGCGCATAATCTTGGATTAAAAGTTGTTGCGGAAGGAGTCGAAAACCGAGACACCTATGATTTTCTGCTGGATGCCGGTTGTGACCTGATTCAAGGCTATTATGTTAGTCGTCCGTTACAGGCCAGTGAATTGGAGAAAACCTGCAAGGCCTCAAAAGGGCGGCCAGTTCATGTGTAATGCCTTGTCATGTTCGCATAAATATCCCGTAATCAGGGATAAAGCTAACATTCACATGTGAAACGGGGTCGGTGAAAAATAAGAAGCATTTGCATTAGCATTTGTCACCGACCCCACTCCTGTGGAAGAGGCTGTTCCAAATCTACTCCCAACCATCCTCGCCCGGATATCAGTTTTTTGTGGGAGCGACTTGTGGGAGGCGCTTTCAGCGGCGACTCTTCGTCGGAGCACCTTACTTATCAAAATGTTCGCCCTGCGGGCGAGCTGAATCTTGAAAGCGGGCTCTCGCGCCCGCGCGGCGAGTGACTTTTCTTACTCGTCTAAGAAAAGTCACCAAAAGAAGGACGCCCGAAGACTCGCCGGTTCAGCCATTTACAATGGCTGAACCGGTTCCCTGCGCTTCTCGCTCCAGTCGGAGCTCGCCAGAAGGGCCATCCTGGCCCTCTGGCGAGTGCGCACGTGTCTCATAGAACCCCTTCGGGTTTCATTATGTTGTCTCGCAGAACCCTCCGGGTTCATTGCGAGTACCCTACGCTTCCAGCGTCAGGGCAACCCTACCCATCTCCGATGGGTCAGGGCACCCTGCCGCCACCCTTCGGGCTGTTCCTCCTTCCACTGCGATGCTCGGCGTCGTCTGACGGGATGAAAAAAAATACTCGCGATAAGGTGCGTCCAATACATCGTCAACCATTTCTGTATGCCCAGGGTAAACACAGGGGTTGCAGAGTTTGCAGAGAAAATCATCCTCAACCTCGTCCCTCGGCACTGTGTTTATGATGCTCGGCGTCGTCTCACGGGATGAAAAAAATACTCGCGATAAGGTGCGTCCAATACATCGTCAATCATTTCTGTATGCCCAGGGTAAACACAGGGGTTGCAGAGTTTGCAGAGAAAATCATCCTCAACCTCGTCCCTCGTCCCTCGTCCCTCGTCCCTCGTCCCTCGGCACTGTGTTTATGATGCTCGGCGTCGTCTCACGGGATGAAAAAAATACTCGCGATAAGGTGCGTCCAATACATCGTCAACCATTTCTGTATGCCCAGGGTAAACACAGGGGTTGCAGAGTTTGCAGAGAAAATCATCCTCAACCTCGTCCCTCGTCCCTCGGCACTGTGTTTATGATGCTCGGCGTCGTCTCACGGGGCTCAAATCACGCTAGCCAGATCTAAGGGATAACCCTGATGTCAGACGATGTCGCCCGGATGCGCCTCGAAAAACCCGGAATCAGTTGCTAATATTTAAAGAGAATTGAATTTAACAATAATTTTGATAGGCAGACATCTGTCTAATACACTGTTAGATGAAAAGAAATGGATAATAATGGCAGACGGAACCATAATGAATAGAACAGTCGCATTTTTTGATGTGCTGGGTTTTAAGGAGTTAATTGCTTCTATGCCGCTGGCCGATTTGGCTGACAAATACGAGTCCATGATCAAGTCGACAGAAGCTATGAATAGGCGATTTAAAGAAAAAGGGGGGGGTCGGTGACAAACGAGAATCATTCTACTCGCTGATCGAGACGGCCAAGGCCAACGGTCTTGAACCGGCAGCCTACATCGACTACGTATTGGCGCGCATCGCCGAGGCCGATACGGTCGATAAGCTCGAAGCGTTGCTGCCGTGGAATGCCACGCTTAAGGCAAGTGCGTCGATTTAACGGCACTTACGTCGAAAACATTCTACATGTACACTGCAACTAAGTATTCCGTCCCACGGAGATGGCTATGGCAACAAAGCAAGACACTGAATCGGGCAAGACCGGCCTGCCGGATATCCGTGACCACACTGCGACTCCCCGCATCGACTCGCCGGTCTCCGCGACCGGCATTGAAGGCTTCGACTTCATCATGCGCGGCGGCCTGCTCGCCGCCCGCCCCACCCTGCTGCGCGGCGGACCCGGCACCGGCAAGACGGTCATCAGCCTGAGTTTTCTGTGTCATGGCCTGGACACCGGCGAACCCGGCGTGATGGTCACCTTCGATGAATCGCCGCAGGCCCTGATCCGGCACGCCGATGCTTTGGGCCTGAACCTGAGCGCGCATATCGAGGCCGGCCGGGCACGCATTCTGGACATGCGCCCCGATCACGATGAAATAATGACCGGCGAATCGCTGGAATTGAGCGCCATCCTGGCCCGCATCGGCCATGCCATTGAACAGACCGGGGCCCGGAGACTGGTGATCGACGCCATCGACGGCCTGGAAGTCGCCTTCAGCGGCGCCGGGGACAGCCTGCAGTTTGAATTGCGCCGCGTCTTCGACTGGATCCGCGAGAGCGAAACCACAACCGTGATTACCATCGGTGAGTACGGTGACTTCAGTCAACGCCACGGTATCGAGGACTACATCGCCGACTGCGTCATCGCCCTCAAGCAGGAGATCACCGAACGCCTCATGATCCGCCTGCTGCGGGTGGTCAAGCGCCGCGGCGGCGGCCACGGCACCAGTGAGTTCCCCTATCTCATCGACCGTGAAGGTATCTTCGTCCTGCCGCTGACCGGTTCGCGCCTGCACGCCAGTTCCACCACGGAGCGGATATCCACCGGCGTCGCCGGCCTTGACGACATGCTCGCCGGGGAAGGCATTTACCGGGGCGTGACGGCCATGTATTCCGGCCAGTCCGGCACCGGCAAGACCACATTCGCCGCTTCCTTCGCCCGTGCCGCCTGCGAGCGCGGCGAGGATGTCCTGTACCTCTCCTTCGAGGAAGGGGACGATGAACTCATGCGCAATCAGCACAGCGTCGGCATCGACCTGAGAGCTCATCTCGACACACCCCGGGGCAGGGGGCGGCTGGTGCTGGAGCCCATGCTGGCGGCGGAGACGGGCTGGGAGGAGCATTTGTTGCGGATACTGCGAGCGGTACGTCAGCACCGGCCCGCCGTCGTGGTTCTGGACCCGCTCAGCGCCCTGAGCCACAAGCTGGCCGGCACCAACAGCAAGGCCATGGTGCTGCGCCTGCTGTCGCTGCTGAAGGTCGAGGGTGTGACGACGGTGGCCACGGAACTGCTGACGGACAACAGCGGTGGTGAGAGCACGCTCAACATCTCCTCGGCCATCGACATGTGGATCAAACTGCGCCGCGAGGAACGCGACTATACGCTGCACCGGCTGCTGACAGTCGTCAAATCGCGCGGCATGCCCACCGCGGATTACGTCAACGAATACACTCTCAGCGACCAGGGAGTAATCACCCGTGGCCGTCCGGAAGCAACGGGGGGTAATGAACAATGACGACCATCGTTCTGCGTCTCTACATCGCCGGCAAGACAGCCACGGCCGAACGCGCCATCGAAAATCTACGCAGGATCATCGCCGAACTGGAAGAAACCGATCAACAGGTGGATGTGGAAGTCGTCGACATCCTGGAACAGCCGCAACTGGCCGAGGACGAGCGCATCCTGGCCACGCCCGTGGTCATCAAGAAGCTGCCGGTGCCGTTACGGCGCATTGTCGGCGACCTCTCGGAGCTGGACAAGGTGCTCATCGGCCTCGATCTCAAGGAACATTGATGCACCCGGACGAGGCGGCATTCCGGTCTCTGGTCGAACAGTCCGGCGACACCGTTCTCCTTCTCGATCCCGCCGGTACTGTTGCTTATGCCAATCCCGCCGCCGAGCAACTTTTCGGCCGTCCCCTGGCCAATCTGATTGGAGAGGACTTCGGCGGTATCTCCACGGCCGAGGAACAGTCCGATATCTATATCCCCCATCCCAAAAGGGGAAACGTGGCGACCAATGCCCGCAGCACGACCATCCGGCTTGACGGTATACCCTATACCGCCGTCTATCTGCGCGATATCAGCGAGCGCGCCCAGGCGGAGGAACGGCTGCGGCAATCCTCCGTCGCCCTGGACGCCATCGATCAGGGCCTGATGATCACCCGGCCGGATACCACCATCGTCGCCGTCAACCCGGCCTTCACCACCATCACCGGTTACACGGAACAGGAGGTTCTGGGCGGTACCCCGGACCTGCTGCTGACGGGGGAGCAGGAAGATGAAGAGAGCTATACGGAGATGAGACGCACCCTGGAGCGCGAGGGACACTGGACGGGCGTGCTGCGGCAGCGCCGCAAGAACGGCGAGATCTACCATGAATGGCTGAACGTCAGCCCCGTCCGCCGCGATAACGGCGATTTGATGTATTACGTCGCTATCTTTTCGGACATGACCGACATCAACAAGCTGCGACAGCTTGCCCACCACGACTATCTCACCGGTCTCTTCAACCGTGCCGCCCTGCAACAGCATCTGGATGAGGAAATGCGTCGTATTGCGCGCTATGGTGGCGTGTTTTCCCTCATCATGTTCGATCTCGATCACTTCAAGGCGGTCAACGACAACTACGGACACGACACGGGAGACCGGGTTCTGCAGCAGGTGGCCGAGTTGACCCTGAACGAAGTACGTGATACCGATGTAATGGCGCGCTGGGGCGGCGAGGAATTCATGATCCTGCTGCCCGCGACGGACGGCGACCGGGCATGGATCCTGGCCGAACGTATACGAAAGCGAACCGCCCGCACTTCGTTTTTGGAGTCGGGATACATTACTATCAGTCTGGGTGTGGCCGAAATGCATGCGGGCGAACCACAGCAGGATTCACTCATACGCGTGGACCAGGCCCTCTACCGGGCCAAGGAAACCCGCAACCGCTCTGAAATGGCCCGGAAACCCGGGCCCCGGGAAGCTTCCAGATGAAACCGGGCGCCGCAACTTTCCGGCATCTGGTGGAAGATGCCAGCGATACCGTGCTCGTGCTCGACGCCGACGGCATCATCGTCTATGCCAACCCCGCTGCTGAATTATTATTCGGACGGCCTGTTGCTGAATTGCCGGGGCAATCATTCGGACACGTCATCACGACCGACAATCCCGCCGAAATCCAGATCATCCATCCCCGGCGGGGCACGATCACCGCCGATGTCCGCAGTTCCCGGACCACTTTGTCGAAGCAAGTCTACGATATTGTTTATCTGCGCGACGTCACCGAGCGCAAGCTTAATGAACTGGCTCTGCTGGAAACGTCGCAAAGATTGCGAGAACGGATCAAGGAACAGACCTGCGTCCGTACGGTTGCCGAAATACTGCTTAATGCCGAAGATGCGCTGGAGGAAATGCTGCAGAGCGTGGCCGATGTTCTTCCTCCCGCCTGGCAGTATCCGGAAATCGCGGCGGCAAGAATCACCTTTGACGGCCGCGCCTATACCAGCAAGGGCTTTCGCCAATCCGCCTGGCAACAGCGGGAAGATATCATCGTCAGCGGCCGTAACGCGGGCACGGTCGAAATCTTCTATCTCGATGAACGTCCCGAAGCGGATGAAGGCCCGTTTCTCAAGGAAGAACGGGAGCTCCTGAAGCAGGTCGCCCTTAAAGTCGGCGAGGCCATTGAACGGAAACGGGCGAAAGAGGCATTGCTCAGGCTCAACCGTGCGCTGCGGTTGCAAAGCGCCGGGAATTCGGAGCTCATCCATGCAAAAGAGGAATCCGCGTTGCTTGATGCGATCTGCCGGTTGTGCGTGGAGTTGGGCGGTTATCGCATGGCCTGGGTGGGGTTCGCGCAACACAACGAGGCAAAGAGCGTGCAGCCGGTGGCGCAGGCCGGGTTTGAAGCCGGCTATCTGGAAAGTGTCCGCATCAGCTGGTCGGAAGAAGGGCGCGGCCTCGGACCCACCGGGCGGGCGATCCGTACCGGTGAGCCTCAAATCAGCCAGAACATTCTCACTGATCCGAGCATGACACCGTGGCGCGACGAGGCGTGTCGGCGCGGCTACCAGTCTTCAATCGCGCTGCCGCTCAAGGATTCGGCAGGTATTGCATTCGGGGCGCTGATGATTTATGCCAACGAACCGGACGCCTTCGATGACGAAGAACTTCGTTTATTGACGGAACTGGCCGGCGATCTTGCCTTCGGCATTGTCACCCTGCGCGCACAGGCACAACACAAACTCGCCGAGGAGCGCATCGAGTATCTCGCCTATTTCGATGAACTGACCGATCTGTCCAACAGTAACCGGCTGATGGAAACACTGAAGCGAACCGTCGATGCATTGCCTGCCGGGAAACAGTGCGCCCTCCTGACCCTGAACGTGACCCGCTTCGGCGAAATCCAGGCCGGCATCGGGGTGCGACAGGCGAACGAACTGCTGCGGCAGATCGCGAGTCGCCTCCGTGACGCCCTGCGTGAAGGCGAGATGCCGGCGCGGATCGGCGGCGACGAATTCGCGGTTTTACTGAGCGAAGGCGGCCTCGATAATGCGCGGGATTGTGTACGGCGTATCGAGCGGTTATTGGGCGAACCCTTCCAGCAGGCGGGTATCCCCATCAGCATCCAGATGCGCGTCGGTGTGGCGCTGGCGCCCGATCACGGACTGGACCCCGAGGCCCTGATGCTGCGCAGCGCTATGGCGATGCGGCACGCAAAACGAAGCGGAACAGTATTTGAACTGTACAGCGGGCCGACGGAATCGGAAAGTCCGCGTTACCTGACGCTTAT
Organism: Thiohalophilus sp.; assembly: GCF_034522235.1. Lineage (NCBI taxonomy): Bacteria > Pseudomonadati > Pseudomonadota > Gammaproteobacteria > Thiohalomonadales > Thiohalophilaceae > Thiohalophilus > Thiohalophilus sp. Next base: position 536,460 of record NZ_JAXHLN010000003.1, read on the forward strand.
CTCGGAACTGCACACGGCCATCGTGGAAAACCAGTTCGTGCTGCATTACCAGCCCCGGGTGGATATCGGTACGGGCAGGATCTCCGGTGTCGAAGCACTGGTCCGCTGGCGGCATCCCGAACAGGGCTTGATGCCCCCGGCCGAATTCATCCCCATCGCGGAACAAACCGGGCTCATCGACCCGCTGACCTACCTGGTTCTGGATGCCGCCGTGCAGCAGTGCCGACTGTGGAGCGATCAGGGCTTCGACATGCCGGTGGCGGTGAATATTTCCGTGAACAGTCTCCACGATCCCGATTTCCTGGACCGGATCGACGCGATGCTGGACGCCTGGAAGGTCAACCCGGAGTTATTGCAGCTGGAGATCACCGAATCCACGCTGATGAAGGAGCCGGCCAAGGTCGAGGAGCTGATCAACCGGCTCAAGGAACGCGGCATCGTGGTCGCCATCGATGACTTCGGTACCGGCTATTCGTCCCTGAGTTACGTGGCGAGCCTGCCCATTCATTCGCTGAAGATCGACCGTTCCTTCGTCATCCGGATGCTGGAATCCCCGCGCACGCGCAGCGTGGTGGCGGCGACCATCTTCCTGGCGCACTCCCTCGGTATCAGGACCGTGGCCGAAGGCGTCGACGCCGGTGAACAGATCGAAGCGCTGCATGAGATGGGCTGCACGGAAATCCAGGGCTACTATTTCTCCCGGCCGGTTGAAGCGGAGCAACTGCGCCGCTGGGCGGAAGCCTTCTCGCTGGAGAATTATGCGTTAAAGCTCTCCGCCATGGAGAAAAGGTGACAGATTTATTTTCGGCTGATGATCAGGTGAGTTGGTTAACCTGCATCGGAATGTAAATTTTACGTGATCGCGATGATGGCATCGTGAAGGACAGGACATGGACGAGATAGAGTATGCCGGTTTCTGGATCAGGGTTGGGGCGGCGTTGATTGATACGGTGCTGGTGATGATTGTCATTGTGCCGATTTTGAACGCTGTTTATGGCCCCGGTTACTGGATGAGCGAGAAGCTGGTGCATGGTGGCTGGGATGTGTTGTTGAATTATATCTTCCCGGCGGTCGCCGTGATTGTTTTCTGGGTCTACAAGTCCGCGACACCGGGGAAGATGGTGCTGAAGTTGAAGATTGTCGATGCCAGGACGGGCGGGAAGCCGACGACGGGGCAGTTTATCGGGCGCTATCTGGGCTATTACGTTTCGACCGTCCCTTTGTTCCTCGGGCTGATCTGGGTGGGGATTGACCGGCGCAAGCAGGGCTGGCATGACAAGCTGGCCGGGACGGTGGTGATCCGGGACAACAGGAAAGAGCCGGTTGTGTTCGATCAATGAATGGGATCGGAGACAAACGGTAATCATTCGTGTTGATTCTGTGTTGTGAATTGGCCGATCAAAGGGTCCGGGCACTTGACGTCCTTGACCCTTTAAACGGCACTGATAATTCCGGATAGAAGTTATTCAGTAATGGGAACCAGTGAAAGCTCGACGCGACGGTTCAGGCTGCGGCCTTCCGGGGTTGCGTTGTCGGCGATCGGGTTGCGTTCTCCAAAACCGACGATTTCAAATCGAGCCGGGTTTATTTCTTTTGATTTCAGGTAGTCTGCCACGGACTGGGCGCGTCTTTCTGACAGGGACTGATTATAAGAGTCTGAGCCTCGTGAGTCGGTATAACCGGCGGAGACGATGATTGTCTTTTCATATTCTTCAAGCACCAGTGTGACTGAATCAAGGACCGAATAAAAATCAGTCCGCAGGTCGCTACCGTCTGTCGGGAAGGTGATGTTGCCGGGCATGATTAGATTGATGTTGTCTCCATCACGCTGAACACTGACCCCGGTGCCACGCAGTTGCTTGCGCAATTTAGCTTCCTGGGTGTCCATGTAATAACCCACGCCGCCGCCGACAATGGCGCCAATACCTGCATCACGCAACATACGTTTTTTGCGCTCGCTGCTGGATTTGTCCTTGTTGGCGAGATAGGAGATAACCAGCGCTGTGCCCGCGCCTATTCCTGCCCCCTTGGCGGTATTGCTGGTCTTTTCTTCACCGGTATAGGGATCAAAGGTCGTACACCCGGTCAGTGCCAGCGTTGTCGACAGGCCTACAGCTAAAATCAGGTTGTTCATATTTTCAACTCCTGCTTGTTGTAAACAGGGTGTATAACCGCCCTGTTCATGGAAAACTACGTAAAAAGGGGTCAAATTGAAACTCACCGACCCTTCCCTTCTGGAAAAAGACCCGCCGTAGCGGGTCTTTTCCTGTTGCCGGGAGTCGCACTTGCTATCCCGTATTATGATGACGCTGTCATATCGAACTCGGCCTTATGGAGCAGGTTGAGTGACGTCATTTTGCTGCAAGGTTACTTCTGTCTGTGACAACAACCTGCCATCTACCGATGTCCCTGTTGCCAGAGTAATCGCTTTTTCGGCCAGGAGGATGCCTGAGACATGGGCGTCTGTGTTAATGATTGCACCAGAGGAACCGCCAATCTGCCAGAAGATGTTCTTGGCTTCCGCACCGCCTGCCAGAGTCATGCTTGCACCGCTTGCAACAGTAAGGTCGCCCGCAACCTGCAATATCCAGACATCGTTGGGATCACCGTCGAATGTCATATCCGTGGAGATCAAAACACCCGTTCCCCATTTGTAAAGTCCTGGCTCAAGAGTCTGGCCACTGAGATCGCCGGCATGCAACTCGGTAAAATCAGGTGATGACCGCCCGGCGGCGTCTGTATAGGCAATGCCCATATCAAGCACCGCATTGTCAACCCGTGTATTGGCCGCAGAATCACCCAGGAAGCAACTTGTATCACCGCTGCCTGTGTAGGCGTTATCAGCTCCATAGATAGTGTCGGTCATTTCCGCACAAGTGACGTCGTCCATGGCGGCAGCAGTAATCGGACTGGCTCCGATATTCCCTGTGATAGGCGAAGGCGGTACATTAGTGATCCCTGTCTTGGTGAGGATCACGAAATCCCCGGCGGTTCCCAGCAGAACCGGGTCAGGGCCGGCTCTTTCGCTCGTGCCGGTTATAAAGCTCCACACATAGTCGCTTGCCAGTGCGTTGGGGGGGACGGCCGTGTCAGTCACGCCAGTTGTCACAGTTGCAGTGTAGTCAGTGTCGGTGTTGAGATTGTTCGCTGGCTGCAATTTCGCGGTAGTGCCGGTAGCATTAAGGCTGACTGTTCCCTCAACCATCGCTGTCAGATCCGAGCTGGGCGCCAGCATGAATGTATCGGTGTTGACGCTTGTAGGATCCATGTTTTCAGAGAAGGTTACGCTAACCTTGCTATTAATTGCGATATCCGTCGAAGCATCGGCCGGATTTGTCGAAATGACTTCTGGTGCTGTGGAGTCCGTCTCCGTTCCGGTGGTAAAGACCCATGTGTAATCGCTGTCCAGGGGAACACCGTTTGAACTTTCCGCTGCGGTGGTCACCGTGGCGGTGTATATTGTTTTCGATGTAAAATGACTGTTGGGGGTAAAGGTTGCGGTATTGGTTTCAGCATCCAGCGTTACCGCGCCGATCAGAGCCGGTTCATCGGCACCGACTGCGGTAAAACTGACGTCATCGATGGTTGCCGGATCCATTGGCTCACTGAAAGTGGCGGTGATTTTGTGATTCACCGGCACATCCGTTGCGTTATTAATAGGATAGGTGGAACTGACTGTAGGCGTGCTCCTGTCGAAAAAACTGCCATCGCCATCGTTATCGTTGCTGCAAGACGTTGCGGCAAAGGGCAGAAGCATTACTGCCGCCAAAATTAAACCTCGCCTGGGGAAATCTCTTGAAATGTTCATGCATTTATCTCCTGTGAAGTGCAGTACCGGGTACGCTACCAGCAAGTATCAACACGGTCTGTTCGGTACCACGCTTATGAATAGGCAGTCGAACGTAAGGTTTATCGGCGTGCTCCATGCCGTGGACGAGGCGGCTGCAACAACTGAAATGCTCACCATTAAGCGCATGGAGTTCATGAAGGGAAGCTGCCTGTTTTGATGCCCTTTCGCCGCATGGGTCGAATGAAGTGGGCAAAGCCGTAGATCACCAGCTTCCGGCCATTGTCCCGCTATAGATGGCGTTGTCGTCCGCATAGCAACTACATGCGATCGTCTTGAGGCCGCGGCGATCAAGAATCGTAAGGTCGCCGCGGCGATAACGAATCAGCCCGCGATCTTGCAGCGCTGAAGCGGCCGCGTTGACTGCTGGACGGCGCACGCCCAGTACCCGTGCGAGCGCCTGCTGGGTGACGTGAAACATGTCCGAGTGCGTACGATCCTGCGTCATCAGGAGTCGGCGCGCGAGGCGCTGTTCCGCCTGGTGGAACCGGTTGCAGAAGGAAGCCTGCGCAAGCTGGCTGACCAGCACGTAGCAGTAGCGATTCAAGACTTGCCGTAGCCCGGGGTTGGCAACGAGCTGGCGGCGAAAGACTGTTGTCTCCATGCATAGCGCCGCACCTCCCCCGAGCACCGTGGCGTTCAACGGTGATACGTCGATACCGAGAGTAGTAAAGCTGCCCAGCATACCCTCGTCGCCGATCAGCGCGATGCCCAGCCAGGCGACGCCATCGACCGGCGCCGTCAGGGAAATGTAGCCCCGCGTCGGAAAATAGACGTGTCGCAGGGGCTTGCCGGAGGTGGCCAGCACTTTCCCGCTGTCCAGGACAACCAGCGTGCAGTCTGCGAGGAATCGGCGCTGCACGGATGGAGACAGAATGCCTAGCAAGGCGTTGCCGGAATGGACATGATTGTTGCCTGGCATACGCGGCCCTTGTTCTGGATGGGGGGGTGCCGGTATCAGTCAGCCCTGTGGGCCACCATACCGACTTGTTACAAGCAGGGTGTCGCACTCCAGGCAAGCCTGTCCGGACGGTAGCACACACAGTGACCGGTCCGTGGCCATGTTGCCGGCGCTGGCGTGGGGGGGGATGTGTCGTCTATATTACATAAGGACAGGGTGTTGGCGCAGACCTTGCCCATTATTCCCGCACTATTGGTCGGGTTGCACGCCAGGCCACTTGTGTGACTCACAACGTATTCGGAGCAGAAAATGAACACCTCTGACCAGGCTCGCCAGAATCTCCTGCTCGCGGCGCTTCCGGAAGACATCTGGAAGCACCTTGAACCGTACATGGAACTGACGGAGATGCCGCTCGGCCGGGTGCTGTATGAATCCGGCACCGCGTTGTCGCACGTGTACTTTCCGACGAATTCGATCGTGTCACTACTCTATGTGATGGAGGACGGTCACTCGGCCGAGATCGGTATCGTCGGCAATGAGGGCATGGTCGGGGTTGCGTTGTTCATGGGTGGCGAGACAACACCAAGCCGGGCAGTCGTACAAAGTGGGGGCATAGCCTATCGTTTGCATAGCCGGTATCTAAAGCAAGAGTTCAACCAGGGGGGGGCGATGCAGCGACTGCTGCTGCGCTATACACAGGCGTTGATCACCCAGATGGCGCAGACGGCCGTGTGCAATCGCCATCACTCCATCAATGAGCAACTCTCGCGCTGGCTGCTGATGAGTATGGACCGGCTACCTTCGAACGAGCTGGTGATGACCCAGGAATTGATTGCCAACATGCTCGGCGTGCGTCGTGAGGGAGTCACCGATGCGGCGGGCAAGCTGCAGAAACTCGGGCTGATCACCTACAAGCGGGGTCGAATCACTGTCGTGGATCGTCCTGCGCTGGAAGCGTATGCCTGCGAATGCTACGCGGTGGTCAAACGTGAGTTCGAGCGCCTGCTGCCAAACGGGCGTGCGGTGTAGTCGACATGCGCATGTTCGCCGGTCGGACCAACACAACTCTTTGATAATCTTTCATTATCTGGCTGAAATAAGGCCGTAAATTCACTTAACGCAGGGTTTTCGAGGCCAAAATCCGCACATTTAGCGGACGACAGGCTCTCGGCCACGTATGCCGTCTTGTTATGCTTGCACAGAGCGATTTTCCGATAAAATCATTTTTCAAGCTCTCTGTATTGAGCGTGTTGTGGCAAAAATTATCTGTATTCAATCGGTTGCGCTGGAGGTTGACGAGCAGAGCGGGATGGTGATTACTGGCGAGGCGTACTCGCTCAGGATGAACTTGACCCCGGCGGTGGAGGGTGAAAAGGTACGCTGGTCTTGCCGTGGCGAACCCGCGGCGGCAGTGACCAGGCTATGCAAACCGTAATGACTACAATAACTATCAGGAGATGACCATGGCAAAGGGTTCGACGTCGACAGGCAAGATTCTGGGGCTGGCGCTGATTGTGGTGGGTATCGGGCTGGCGATCTGGGGTTATCAGTTATCACAATCCGTCGGTTCGCAGATCACTGAGGCGCTGACCGGGGCGGAACGTGACAGGGTGATGATGTTTTATATCGGTGGCGTGGCCAGTTTTGTGGTTGGCGTCTATCTGGCCATTAAAAAATAATTCCCGGAGGGATACGTGGATATAACCGGTCTGATTATCTTTTTACTCATCGGCGCGCTGGCCGGGTGGATCGCCGGCAAGGTCATCACGGGACGCGGCTTTGGCGTGCTCGGGAATATGGTGGTCGGGATCGTCGGTGCGGTGCTCGGGGGCGTGATGTTCCGGGTGATCGGCCTGACCGCCACCGGGTTGATCGGCGAGATCATTACCGCGACGGTGGGGGCGATCGTGTTGCTGTATATTGTCCTGCTGATCAAAAAAGTCTGAACGGATCATGTCAGCGCCGCCCGTGCGCCGGCAGTTCGCCGGTCTGGTTCTCTGGCTGTTGCTGACCTTTGTGGCGGCGGCGCTGGGCGCCTGGGTCTCGCTCGACGCCGGGTCGTTTTATCTTCAACTGCAACGCCCGTCCTGGGCACCGCCCGGGTCGGTGTTCTCTCCCGTCTGGACAACCCTGTTTTTGCTGATGGCCATTGCCGCCTGGTTGGTGTGGCGCGTCAGGGGCTTTGCCGACGCGCGCATTGCGCTGCTGTTGTATCTGGTTCAGCTGGTCTTTAACGTGTTGTGGAGCTGGCTGTTCTTTGGCTGGCATCTTGGTGGGCCGGCATTTGTCGATGTGATTGTGTTGTGGTGTCTGATCCTCGCCACGTTGATCGCGTTCTGGCGCATCAGTCGCCTGGCGGGGGTGTTACTGGTGCCTTATCTGCTGTGGGTCGGTTTTGCCGTGGTATTGAATTACACGGTCTGGCAGCTCAATCCGCGGCTGCTGTAAACGCTTGCGGTTTTATTGATCCGAAGTCCCTGTGCGGGCTGGTCGCCCGCCAGTTCGCCCGGCCCGGCGCGATCCCGCATTGCCCCTGGCAGGGCCAGCGGGCTACTGGGTGGTGTAAATCCGGTTGGGCTCGATATAGCGCAGCGTGGCGGTATCGTGCGCCAGTCGGGCCATGGCCTCGGGGCCGGGGTCGGACTGCAGGTGCACCACGTAGGTGTCCTTGCGCAGGTGACGCCACTGGCTGACGCCGTAGTCGGCGAACAGCGCCCGTGCCGCCCCGGGATCGGCACCGGCGACGAGGCTCACCAGGTATTCGCCGGGCACGCGGTTCTCCTGCGGCGCGGACTGTTCGGCCACGGGCTGACGCCGTTCGGTATTATCGGCCTGCGGCTGCATGCAGGCCGCGAGGCCCAGCGCGAGCAACACCGCCAGGGACAACGGATACCATCGCTTCATCGGGATGCCTCATCGATTTATTGAACGCTGGCGCTGACCCCGGTCGGCGCCTGGATGTATTTCAATGCCTCGAAGGCATCCACTGCGCGGCCGCTGGTGGTCGTGCCGTCCAGCGCGGCAACCGCGTCGCCGCTGTTGACGACCGAGCCGAGCACATCCGCGTAGGTATAGTCCGGGTTGTAGGACCAGACCAGCGCCGCGAGCCCCGCGACGTGCGGGGTGGCCATGGAGGTGCCGTTTAAGAGCGTATAGGTGTCGGCACCGTCGAGGGTGGTGTTGATATGAAATCCGAATACCCTGGCACCCCAGTCCGTGCCGCTGTCGTCAGACTGCAAGCGAAAGCCGATGGAACAGTTCGCTGTCAGGCAATCGCTTTTGGTCAAGTCATAGGCATATGCCTCAACGTCTGACGTAGTGTTACCTGAATAGCCGGAAAACTGCCTGATCGGTGTGCTGCCATCGAAAGGATTGCCGCCATCCCGTTTTGCATCGAAATCAAGCGTATCGTCATCGAGCAGATAATACACGGTGTAGGCGTTAACCCCCGCGCCAATTATGGGCGTCGCAAGATTAAATTCCTTATATGCCACGTCAGCCGCGTTGGTCGCATAGGCGTCATTGCCATCACAATAAGTAGACGGATTGACCAGTGATGGCACGGTGGGGCATAGGTTAGTTACTGCAGTTTGCACGCCCCAGTCGCCGCCAGTTGGATTCAGAGTCCAGCTGGAAAAATCGTCCGTGATGACACCACCGGCCACGGCGCTTTGTATATTGACCCCTGGCGCACCCACATCGACGCTCTCTGCCCCGTAGTTGGAAAAACTGGCCAGATCATAGGCCTGATCCAGCGCGGCCACGCATATGAGGTTGTCGTTGGCATAGTTGCAGGGATAGGTGGGGGTAGTTTCGTTATCGTTGCCTTGATTGCCGGCGGCGACCACGACCAGGACGCCGGCTGTGCCGGCGTCCGTGATGGCGTTCGATAGGGTTATACTTCCAGGGCCACCCAGACTCATATTGATGATCCTGGCGCCCTGGGCCACGGCAAAATCGATTCCTGCCGCAACGTCGGCCAGCGTCCCCGAGCCGCCGGAGCCCAGAGCGCGCACACTCATGATGCTTGCCTGCCAGCAGACGCCGGTGGTCCCCGTGTCGTTGTTGCCGACGGCGCCGATGGTCCCGGCCACGTGGGTGCCGTGGGTTGCGCCGCCACTGGGGATAGGGTCATCGTCATTATCGACGAAGTCCTTGCCATGGTTGGGATAGCCTGTTGCATCGTCGTCCCACATGTTGCCGACCAGATCCTTGTGCGTGTAATTGATGCCGGTATCGATCACCGCCACCACCGTACTGCTGCAATCGGTCAGCTCGTCCCAGGCCGTCTCGGCGTCCATGTCACTACCGTCTGTACTCGGCGGATTATTGGTGTCATAAACGGAAGGGCTAATCTTCTGGCCGGTGTTGTTCAGCCCCCAGAGCTTGCTGTAATCGGTGTCATCCGGTACGGCCTGGGTATAGTAAATGTAGTTGGGCTCGGCGTATTCGATGCGCGGGTCATCGGCATAGAGGCTCGCCATCGCTTTGGCGTCGGCCCCGCGGGGCAGCCTGATCAGGTGCACCCGATCGAGGGGGAGCGTTCGATGGTCGCGGGCGTTAAGTTCGGCCATGAAGCTGCCCTGGACCGCGGCATCGGTCTGCGCCCTGAACTTGACCAGCAGTTCCCCCGGCACATGGTCGGGTCGGCTTTCGGGCGCGGGCAATCCGTCGGGCGATCGGGGTGCCGCGGACAGGGCGAAACTCAGCACGAAGGCCAGCGGAATCCAGAGATAATGTTGATTGTTCATGCGGATCTTATCCCCTGTCGGATTACCAAAATAGCTTGTTAACGGCAATCTCTTCCGATGCCGCGCTGCCTTGCGGATTGAGCGCCGAGTAGGCCACGACCTTGATGTAATGCGTCTGTGAAGGGAGCGTCAGGGTAGTGGAGGTGGGCGCCGTGTCCCCCGACTCATAGGGAACATCGACAAAATCGGCGCTGTCGATATCGAAGCCCGCTGTGGTGCTGTAATAAACCCGGTATCCTCCGGCCGTGGTGTTGACGCCCGACTCGCGGTTGGCGTCCCAGTTGACGACCACGGTTGACGTGGAATTGCTGCCCCCGCCACTATCATTACTGCATCCGGCAATTAGCAGTGCCAGTAATATTAGAAGAATCCGTAAGGGGTGTGTGCTCAATGGGGGCATAATTGCTACCTTGTCCGGATACCGGGTTGCGCGACGTTGGATATTTTTAATTTTAGGCGCTTCGGGAGTCAATAGATATCCCCGGTGGTGTCATTATTGTCAAATCGTGTTTTATGCCGCATTTTTTAGTTGATGTTGCACTGTATCGGTAATATCGGAATATTGATTCGCCGTTCGGCGTTATTCCTGTAAAAAAAATGCAGCATTGCGGTTACCGGGCAGGCAGGTTACATAGTCAACCTGGTGCCGTCATGCAGGGCGGTTGAATTTGCCAGGAGGGAAGTTATGCAGCATCCCGAGATATTACTGGTCTATGACAAGGAATGCCCGCTCTGTCATGCGTATTGTCAGCTGGTCAGGATTCGCGAAAGCGTGGGTGACTTGAGGATCGTCGATGCGCGGCAAAACAGCGAGATCCTTCGCGAGATTACCGACAACCGGCTCGATATCGATCAGGGCATGGTGCTGAAGATGGGAGACAAACTCTATTACGGTGCGGATGCCATCCATATGCTGGCGCTGATCAGTCAGCGCTCCGGTGTATTCAACCGGTTCAATTACTGGCTGTTCAGTTCAAAAAGGCTCTCCCAGGTGTTGTATCCGGTATTTCGGTTTTTTCGTAATCTGCTGCTGAAAGCACTGGGCAAAACAAAGATAAACAATCTCGACATCCCGGGTAACGAAAAGTTCTGAGCGGCGATATCACAAATGCAACGTCTGTGAAGGAAAGCGGAAATTTTTGATGGATGGTTTTGTTCCGCGCTCTGGGAAATAAACGCAAAGGACGCAAAGGCGCGGAGAACGCAGAGTTGAATAATTCTGTACAGGCAGTTGATTATGTGGCGCAGTCTTTCTTTGACAGGTAACGCCCAATACCGCTGCCCTATACCGGGCCTGCAGAGCGCAGCTGGAGTCTGGATTCCGGCATTCGCTGGAATGACGAAATAATTTTTACTTTGCGTTCTTCATCGGACAGGGCACCGAGCCAGTGGCGGGCGAGATCGGTGACGTAGCCGTCATGGCAGTCGGGATTCTGATCGGCCCGACGGTGCTGGGCATTTTTCATTTTAATCCCCTGAAGCAATCCGCCCTGCTGGAGGTGATCACCGAAATCGCGGTGTTGCTGTCGCTGTTCACCGCCGGCATGAAACTGCCAACGCCCGCCTCGCTGGTTGGAGCTGATCCACATCACCCTGATCGTGATCACCCTGTCGATCCTGCTGCACGGCGTCAGTATCAAACCGCTGTTTGCCAGACACGGCTACTGCAGTCCGCGTAAGGAGGATACGGAACTGCGTCAACCTGCAGGGCAAGGGTCGTCGTTTTATTCAGAAGGATAAGTCCGATGGGCGAGCATTCTGGCGTCGCAATCATGGTGTGACGTCTTGACGTCTTGACGTTATAACGTTATGATGCTGTAATGTCCCTGCTTGATTGAGGAGGTGTGCCATGGCGGAGCTTTCCAAACGTTCGACCATCTATTTCGATCCCCGGATTCATTCGGCGCTGCGGCTGAAGGCGGCGCACAGCCACCGCTCGGTGTCAGAGATTGTGAACGAGGCGGTGCGGGCCGCGCTGGCCGAGGATCAAGACGATCTGGCGGCGTTCGATGAGCGGGTGTCTGAACCGACCATGAGCTATGAGGCGTTACTCAAAGACCTCAAGGCCCATGGCAAGCTATAAACTGGTCGTTAAAAAATCCGTCGCAAAAGATCTGCGTCTCCTGCCCAAAAAAGACGTTGCGCGAATTCTTCGCTGCTTCGAATCGCTGAAGCGCAATCCCCGGCCGCCCGGTTGCGAGAAACTCTCCGGGCAGGCGCGCTATCGTCTGCGTCAGGGCGTATACCGGATTATTTATGAAGTGATGGATACAAAACTGGTTGTCATAGTGGTCAAGGTCGGCCATCGCAAGGCGGTTTACAAGCGGGGTTAGTGAGCTGGTACTGGTACTTTTCTTTCGTTCTCTGGGAATTAACGCGGAGGGTCGCTCCCGGCGCACTGTAGAACCCCTTCGGGTTTCATTCAGCACTTCTTCGCTTTGCTCAGGTCGTCCTGCCTCCCGCGACACTTGTACATCCCTGTACATCGCGCAAAAAAGTTTATGCCCATTGTGTAGGCGCGGAGAACGCAGAGTTGAATAATTATGTACAGGCAGTTAATTATGTGGCGTGGTCTTTGACAGGTAACGCCCGATACCGCGGAGTTTATGCCCGCAGGGTGCTATATCGGGCCTACGGAGCGTGGCTGGAGTCTGGATTCCGGCATTCGCCGGAATGACGAAACAGTTTTTACTCTGCGATCCTCTGCACCCAAACAACGGGCATAAACGCCTCTGCGTTGAAGCCTTTTATCAAAAAACAGCGTAAGCATCGAATACCGGCCCGTCCACGCAGACCCGTTTCATCGCCGGGCCGGTGTCGGTGTTGACCTGCAGCACGCAGCCGGCGCAGCCGCCGACGGCACAGGCCATGAACTCTTCCAGCGAGACCTGGCAGGGCAGGTCGTACTCTTTGGCCAGTCTGGCCACGGCTTCCAGCATGGGATGGGGGCCGCAGCTGAAGATTTCCACTTCACTGCGTTCTTCGCCGCTCAGGGCATCGAGCCAGTGGCGGGCGAGATCGGTGACGTAGCCGTCATGGCAACCGGGATACCCCTTTGTGCTGGTCAATCGCGAGGGGATGTTCCATTGCTCGGCCAGCGGCATGGCCGCGATGACCCCCTCGGGCATGCCGGGAATGATAAATTCCGATGGCCGGCTTTCGAACGGGAACGGGACTTCCGATCCCAGGATCATGAACGGTTGATAGGTTTTATCGTTGCGCAGGGCGTCGGCGCAGAAGATCATCGGCGGCATGCCGACCCCGCCGCCGATCAAAAGCGGCCGGGTCTTGTCTTGATGAAACTCGAACGGCTTGCCGATGGGGCCCATCAGGTTCAGCGTGTCGCCGTTTTCATGTTGCGCTAACAGCGCGGTGCCTTCGCCGAAGACTTTATACAGCAGATCGACGTAGCCCTTTTGCGCATCGACCCGCATGATGGAGATGGGCCGGCGCATGGGGCGCAGGGCGTTGACGCTCAGGTGCACGAAGCTGCCGGGCAGGGCATGGGCGGCAATCTGCGGCGCCTGCAGGCGCAGGGTGTATTGATCGCCGGCGTGGGCGTCGTGTTCGAGGATCTCGGCTTCTTCGACAAAAATGGTATCGCGATGGGCTCGGGCGGCGTTCACAGGTTCACCTGATAAACGGACTGGCCGGCCAGCAGGGTGTGGCTGACCCGGCCCTGCATTTCCCAGCCGAGAAACGGGGTGTTTTTTCCGCAGCTGGCGAGCGTGTTGTAATCCACGGTCCAGCGCTCCTGCGGATCGAAGATGCAGACATCGGCGCGGTCGCCGACGCCCAGGCGCCCGCCGTCGATACCGAGAATCCGGGCCGGCTCGCTGGTGATGCGGGCGATGGCCTCGGACAGGGACAGGACCTTTTCCCCGGCCAGGCGCAGGGTCAGCGGCAGCAGGGTCTCCAGCGCCGAGATGCCCGGATCGGTTTCACAAAACGGCGCCAGCTTGGCGTCGGCATCGTGCGGCTGATGACAGGAGCTGATGGCGTTGATGGTGCCGCTGCCCAGCCCGGCGCGCAGCCCGTCTTTATCCCGCTGGGTGCGCAGCGGCGGGATGACGTGACAGGCGCTGTTGAAATCGCCGATGTCCATCTCGGTGAGATAGAGCTGGTGCGCGGCCACATCGATGGAGACCGGCAGGTTGTCATGCCGGGCGCGGGCGATCTTCTGAATCGATTGGGCGCAGCTCAAATGCATGAAGTGCGCGCGCACGCCGGTCTGCTCGATCAGCATCAGATCCCGGGCCACCGCCACGGTCTCGGCCGACTCGGGAATGCCGGGCAGGCCCAGGCGGGTGCTGATCGCCCCTTCATGGGCGCAGCCTTTGTTGCTCAGCCAGGGATCGTTGGCGTAGATGAACACCGTCAGATTGAAGTTGGCGGCATATTCGAGCGCGCGGCGATAGACCAGGGTGTTGTTCAGGGGCTGCAGGGCGTTGCTGACCGCGATGCAGCCGCCCTCGCGCATCAGCTCTTCCATCTCGCTCAGATGCTCGCCCTGTAACTGCACGGTCAGGGCGCCCAGGGTGACCACCCGGGCGTAGCCGGCCTGGCGGGCGCGGTGATGGATCAGCTCAGAGACCGCGGGGGTGTCGATAATGGGATCGGTATCCGGCTGCACGCACAAGGTGGTGATGCCGCCGGCGGCGGCCGCGCGAGTTTCGCTGGCGATGGTGGCCTTGTGCTCCTGGCCCGGTTCGCGCAGGCGGGCATTGAGATCCACCAGCCCGGGGATGACGATCTGATCCGTGGCGTCGATTACCTGATCGGCGCTAAAGCCGTCCGGGGCCTGATCGATGGCGACTACCTGACCGTCGGCGATGTACAGATCGTGGCGACCGTCGAGACCGTTGGCCGGGTCGATGAGGCGGCCGCCTTTGATATGAATGCGCATCAGGCTTCCCCCTCCTCGCCGGATGGTTTACGGCCCAGCACCACCGACATGACCGCCATGCGCACCGCGATGCCGTTGCTGACCTGTTCCAGGATCACCGATTGCGGACCGTCGGCGACGCTGGATTCGATCTCCACGCCGCGATTGATGGGACCGGGATGCATGACGATGGCGTCGGGTTTGGCCAGCGCCAGTTTCTCCTGGGTCAGGCCGTAGGTCTGAAAGTATTCGAGCTCACTGGGCAGCAGCGCGCCGTCCATGCGCTCACGTTGCAGGCGCAGCATGATCACCACGTCCACGTCCTTCAGTCCCTCGCGCACATCGTTGTAGACGTGCACGCCCATCTGCTGCAGATAGGGCGGGATCAGGGTGCACGGGCCGATGGCGCGGACCTCCGGTACGCCCAGGGTGTTGAGCGCGTGGATCTGCGAGCGGGCCACCCGCGAGTGCATCAGATCGCCGACGATGGCCACCCGCAGCGCGGTGAAGTCGGGCTTGTGCCGGCGAATGGTGAACACATCCAGCATCGCCTGGGTCGGGTGCGCATGGCGCCCGTCGCCGGCGTTGATAATACTGATATGCGGCGCCACGTGCTGGGCGATGAAGTGCGCCGCGCCGCTTTGTTCGTGGCGCACCACGAACATGTCGCAGTGCATCGCCTCCAGGTTATGCAACATATCCAGCAGGCTTTCGCCCTTGCTGGTGGAGGAGGTGCTGATGTTGACGTTGAGCACATCAGCCGAGAGACGCTTGGCGGCCAGCTCGAAAGTGGTGCGGGTGCGGGTGCTGGATTCGAAGAACAGGTTGACGATGGTCTTGCCGCGCAACAGCGGGACTTTTTTGACCGGCTGGTTGCCGACAGTGATAAAATTTTCGGCGGTATCGAGGATCTGGGTGAGGGTCTCGCGTTTGTGCCCTTCAATGGTCAGAAAATGGCGCAACTGGCCCTGACTGTCGCATTGAATATCCTGCCGCTTCATTTGCTCTCCTGTATCAACAGCACCAGCGGGTCCGGTCCGGTCAGCTTCACATGCTGGTGTGCGGCCAGGTTCAGGCGCTCGCCGGCCACCTCCGCGCAGACAGGCAGTTCGCGACCGCTGCGCTCGACCAGCACTGCCAGGATGATCGAGGCGGGCCGGCCGTAGTCGAAAATTTCGTTCATGGCGGCGCGGATGGTGCGCCCGGTGTGCAGCACATCGTCGACCAGGACAATATGCCGGTCATCGACCGAAAACGGCAGGTTGGACGGCTCCACCTGCGGGTGCAGACCAATGCGGGTGAAATCGTCGCGATAGAAAGTAATGTTGAGTGTGCCCAGCGGTTGTTCGGGCCTGAGCTGCTGATGGATCTGCTCGGCGATCCAGGCGCCACCGGTGTGGATGCCGATGATGGCGGGATCGCTGATATGCCGTGAGTCGAGCAGGGATTGCAGATTGCCGGCCATCTGGCTCAGCAGGGTCTGGACATCACGGGTTTCGCTCATGTTGTTCCGTCGGTTGCTGGTCGAACCAGCTTTGCAGTATCAGTTGCGCGGCCACCTGATCGATATCTTCGGGATCATTGCGGCCGGCTCCATTGTGCGAGCGTTCTTCGAGCAGTTGTTCGGCCTCGTAGGAGGTGAGCCGCTCGTCCACCAGCTCGACGGGCAGATTGTAACGCCCTTTGAGCTGATTACCAAAGCGTCTTGCGCGCCGGGTCATGTCCTGGTCTTCCCCCTCCAGGGTCAGGGGCAGGCCGACAACGAGCAAATCGGGCTGCCACTCGGCGATGAGCCGGGTAATGGCGTCCCAGTCGGGTTTGTCGGTCTTGCGACTGAGGGTGGTGAGCGGGGCGACGCTGCGGGTGACTTCCTGACCGACCGCCACACCGATGCGCCGGGTGCCGTAGTCGAACCCCAGCAGGGTTCTTGGTCGGTTACGGGGCCGGTTTATGGGCCGGCTCACGCGTGGCCCACGTCCGTCGACAGGGTGGTGATGTCCACGCCGAGTCCCGCCGCGGCGGCGCTCCAGCGTTTTTCTACCGGGTAGTCGAAAATGATCCGGCTGTCGGCCGGGCCGTTCAGCCAACTGTTGCTCCCCAGCTCTTCTTCCAGCTGGCCCTCGCCCCAGCCGGCATAGCCCAGGGCGATCAGAAACTGCTGCGGCCCCACGCCGCCGGCGATGGCATCGATGATGTCCTGGGACATGGTCAGTCCCACCTCGGGGGTGACTTCCAGGGTGCTGTCCCATTCACCCAGCGGGGTGTGCAGCACAAAGCCGCGCTCCAGCTGGACCGGACCGCCCTGATAGATCGGCGTGTCGGCCAGCTCCGGCTCGGTCACCTCGATGCTGAGCTGTTCGGCCAGATCGGTGAGGGTCAGATCGGTGGACCGGTTGATAATGATGCCCAGCGCGCCCTGCGGGTTGTGCTCGCACAGATAGGTGACCGTGTGCTCAAAGTTGGGATCCGCCAGGCTCGGCATGGCGATGAGAAAGTGGTTACTCAGTTGGGCGATGTAACTCATGGTTCAAGTATCGGGCAGGATGGCGATACAGACAAGTTGCATCTAGCGCGTTAACCCCAGCATTGATCCGCTTTTAAATTGCCAGATCCGCGGAATGTGCAGCACGTCGGTGTCCTCCAGGATCGCCTCGGTCAACGGCGGAAACGGCGCGGCCAGGCGCACGATATTCTCCGCCGCCTCATCCAGTACCTCATGGCCGGACGAGCGCAACACGCGTACCGACTTGAGCGTCCCGTCCGGGTTGATGGCGACATCCAGCAGCAGATCGCCGGTGATGTCGTTACGCACTGCTTCCTCGGGGTAGTTGAGATTGCCGATCCGTTCGACCTTGGCGCGCCAGGCATCGAGATAGGCGGCAAAGCGGTGTTCGCGGGCCTTGGCGCCGCGCACGTAGGTCTCGCGCGGGGTGATCTGATAGGCCTTTTTCATGTCGTCGATCTCGGCGCTGATCTCGGCAATCTGCCGGCTGCGCTCATACAGCTGGGCGGCGGTGACGTCCGTCGGCCGGGGCGGCTCCTCGATCTGTTGCGGCTCGCTGTCGACCTTGTCCGGCGCCTGTTTGGCGCTCATCACTTCCTGCCGGGATTCCTGTTCCGGCATGGGGGGCGGTGCGAGGGCCCGGCGGCTGTCGGGGGCCATACCGCTCTCCTCGGTCGGCAGCGGGTTGGAGAACGGGCTGCTGTCGCGGACCTTTTCCTGCACGTTGCCGCCGCCTTCCTGGTTGGCCTGGGCCAGATATTCGGCGTCCTCCGGATCCGTCTTCGATTCGTTATGCACCAGGGTGACTTCCATGGTGGTCAGGGCGTCATTGGCATCGGGATCGGTCAGATCGAAGCCCACCCCGAGAATGAGAATCGCGTGCACCGCCAGCGCCAGGAACAGGGTCATCCCGAACCGATCGCCATGGGTTACCGTGCTTGAATTGTCGCGTACCACTTCAGTCATGCAGACGTTTTACCACCTTCTGGGTAATTATACCGTTGACCAGTCCCACCAGCACGGCAAAGGTCAGCAAAACCGGAAACAGTCTCCAGATCCCCGCATGCGGGACAAACCACCCCCAGGCGAGCAGGAACTGACCGCTGATATGGGCCATGGCCGCGGCCAGGCTGTACCCGACCGGCCCGAAACCGGTGCCGGGCAGGCGGGTCATGGGCCAGAGGATCAGCAACGAGGCCAGCGCGCCGGCCAGCGACAGCATGAAAGTGGGTGATAAAAAGGTGCCCAGCAACAGGCTGCCCACCAACACCCGCAGCAGACTGATCCAGGCCGCCGTCGACCAGCCGTACAGGCACAGCACGCAGATGGTAATAATATTGGCAAAGCCTGGCTTGAAACCGGGCAGCGGACTGGGCAACAGCGCCTCCAGAATATGGATCGACACCGCCGCCGCCGCCAGCCAGGCAATACGGTGATCTTCGGCAGTGGGCTTTAACTCGAGTTTCAATGTTGAGGTTACGGGGTAACTGAAAAAAAGAGCTTAACGCAGAGACAGGGGGAATGTTGAGTTTTTAATGTTGAATGTTGAATGTTGAATGTTGAATTAATAGTTCACCGCACCAGTGGCCTGATAAATTTGCTTGATGTTTCCGTATTCCCCGGCATAAAAATTCAAAACTTACAATTCAACATTCAAAATTGCTTTTCGTCTCTCTGCGGTGAAAAATGTTTTCAAAAGGCAATCGCGTCGAAGCGGCCCTGGCCGCCCTGGATCTGGATATGGATGCCGTTGGGCAGACAGGCGATGACGTCGTCGGCCTGCTGCATCCAGCCGGCATGGATGCAGAACTTGCCGGTACAGGGCGAGGATTGAAAACGGGCCCGCCCCTGGTCGATCTCGATTATGCTGTCGCCCAGCTTGCCCGGCACGCTCAGGGTGGCCGGTTCATCCAGTGCATGGCGTTCATAGAGTGTATTGTCCCGGTAGATTTCCACCAGGGTGCCGGGCGCGGACGGTTGCCAGGCCAGGTAATAACTGAGCCCGGCCGCCAGCAAGGCCATGACTACCACGGCCTTGTCGGCCAGGGTCATGGCAACGCCTGAATCACGGTGTCGAGCCCATCATCCTGCAGCTCGATACGTTCAGCCATCGACGGGGTCATGTATACCCGGCCCTGTTTGTCGATCAACATCACCTGTTCGATGCCCATGTCCCGGGCGATTTGCGGCCACTGCCCGGGCCCGGCGATAAACAGCGCCGTGGCGGCGGCGTCGGCGGTGGCGCCGTCGTGGTGAATGACGGTCACGGAGGTGGTCTGATCCGCCGGATAGCCGGTGCGCGGGTCGAGGATATGGTGGTAACGTTTGCCGCCATATTCGAAATAGCGTTCATAATCGCCCGAGGTAAAGACGGCTTCGTTATGTCGCACGTCGAGCCGGGCGATGATGCACTCGGCCTGGTTCTTTTCCTGACATTGCGTGAGTGGATCGCGCACGCCGATGTGCCAGGGGCGATCGCCGTGACGGCCGATGGCCTTGAGATCGCCGCCGGCGTTGACCATGGCATGTTCGATGCCGATGGACTGCAGATAGTCGATACTGCGTTCCACCGCCTCGCCCTTGGCAATGGCCCCCAGGTCGAGACGTACGGCGGGGTTATCGTTACTGATGCGTACGTCGTCGATCTTGATGTCGCTGACCTGCGGGTTCTGTGCCAGCAGTTCGTCGATCTCTTCCTGGCGCGGCGGGAAGTTGGCGAACAGATCCTCCTGGTGGAAACCCCACAGGGCGATCAGTTTCCCCATGGCCGGGTTAAACAGGCCGTGGCTCTTGCGACTCAATTCCCGGGATTTTTCGATTAGCGGCAAGACCGAGATGTTGCCGGTAAACTCACCGGTCATTCCCAGCAACTGGTTGGTGCGGCCCATGGGGCCGGGGCGCCAGGGATGCCAGGCCTCGTGCATGAAGCTCAGATCCTCGGCCACGGCGTCGATCGCCGCGTTGGCTTTTTCCTCTTCCACGTCCCACAGGGTGATGGTGACCAGGGTGCCGAACACCATCATGGTGGTCTTGTGTGCTTCGGGTTCGGGTTGTTGCTGGCAGGCGGCCAGCAGGAAAACGAAAATAAAACTGCTAAACAGGGCTTTACAACGGATCATGATGTTCACTGTGAGGATAAATGTTGTTCGATAGACTGCATTAACTGATCGGCGATATTCAGCTGATAAAGTTCATCCAGTTCGCGAATACAGGTGGGCGAGGTGACGTTGATTTCGGTCAGATAGTCACCGATGACATCGAGCCCGACGAACAGCAACCCCTTGTCGCGCAGTACCGGCGCCACCTGTTCGCAGATCTGATAGTCCCGTTCGCTCAGCGGCACCCCGCTGCCGCGGCCGCCTGCCGCCAGATTGGCGCGGGTCTCGCCGGCGGCCGGGATCCGCGCCAGGGCATAGGGTACCGGCTCGCCGTCGATTAGCAGGATGCGCTTGTCGCCCTCGCGGATTTCGGGCACAAAGCGCTGGGCCATGATCAGCCGTTTGCCGTGTTGGGTCATGGTCTCCAGAATGACGCCGGTATTGAGTCCCTCGCGCTGCAGCCGGAACACCATGCTGCCGCCCATGCTGTCCAGCGGTTTGACAATGATATCCTCGTGGCGGTTCAGAAACTCACGAATCCGGGCCGGCTGGCTGCTGACCCGGGTCGGCGGCATGCAGTCGGGGAACCAGGTGGTAAACAGTTTTTCATTGGCATCGCGCAGGCTTTGCGGTTTATTGACCACCAGTGCGCCACCGGCTTCGGCCAGCTCCAGAATGTGGGTGCTGTAGAGATAATCGAGATCAAAAGGGGGATCCTTGCGCATCAGGATCACATCCAGCGCGTCCAGGGACTGTTCCTGCGCGGGGCCCAGTTCGTACCAGTGATCCGGATCGGCGTACACCTGCAGCGCCCGGCTGCGGGCGCGGGGCCGGCTGCCGTCGAGATAGAGATCGGGCTGTTCCATATACTGCAGTTGCCAGCCGCGTCGGGCGGCGGCCAGCAGCATGGCCAGGGTCGAGTCTTTTTTATAATTAATGGATCCGATGGGATCCATCACCACGCCCAGTTGAATCGTCATGGAAGTTACGGATGCTCGGCGTATTCGCGGGCGGCGGCCAGCAGGGCCAGGCGGGCGATGACGCCATAGGCATAGAAGCGGTTCGGATTGGCGTCCGGCGCCTTGCTCTCGTCCGGGGCGTTACAGGTTTCGGCAAAGGCGAGCGGTTCGAAATGCATGCCCGGGGCGTTGAGGTTTTCATTGCTGCCGCGTTCCTTGTGAACGCGATAAAAGCCGCCCACCACGAAGTGGTCCAGCATATAGACCACCGGCTCGGCGACCGCCTGCTGATCGCCCCAGGTTTCGAAGGTGTAGACTCCCTCCTGCATGATCACCTGGGTCACGGCCTGGCCGCCCTTGCTCCTGGACATCCTGGTGCGTTGTTTGCGGTTCAGTTCCAGCGCCTCCTCGGCGGACTGGACGGCCATGATGCCCATGCCGTAGGTGCCGGCGTCGGCCTTGATAATGACATAGGGCGCTTTGTCGATGTTGTATTCGTCATATTTTTGCTGAATGTCACCGAGCAGGCGAGTGACATTTTTGTGCAGGCACTCTTCGCCTTCGCGCTTCATGAAGTTGATCTCGCCGCAATTGCGAAACAGCGGATCGATAAACCACGGATCGATCTCGGCCATGCGGGCGAATTCCCGGGCAACCGAACGATAGTGGGCAAAGTGCTCCGATTTGAGGCGGTCGGCCCAGCCCAGATTCAGCGGCGGGATCACCTTTTGATCCAGGTCCTCGAGGATGTCCGGGCGGCCGCCGGAGAGGTCGTTATTGAGCAGGACCACACAGGGGTCAAAGTCGTCGCCGAGGATCAGGCGCTTGTCCCGGCGTTCGGTTTTTTCCAGCAGCACGGTACGGCCCGAGTCCAGTTCGATCGTCTGCGGCAGAGGCAGCTCCTCGTTCAAACTGGCGATTCGGACTTCAAAGCCGCCTTTACGAATGATCTCGGTCAGGGTCGCCACGCTCTCCAGGTAATAGGGATTACGGGTGTGGCTTTCGGGGATAATCAGGACCTTGGCGGCATCGGGGCAGACCCGTTCGATGGCCCCCTGCGCGGCCTGAATGCACAGGGGCATGAAGGCTTCGTTGAGATTATTGAAACCGGCCGGGAACAGGTTGGTGTCCACCGGGGCCAGCTTGAAACCGGCATTGCGCAGATCGACCGACGCGTAAAACGGTGCCGGGGTCTTGACCCATTCGCTGCGGAACCAGGCCTCGATGTGGGCCTGATGAGCCAGGAAATGGGACTCGATATCGTGCAGCGGACCCGACAGGGCGGTGGTCAGATGGGGGACTGCATGCAGGTGCTCAACGCTCATGGATTTTCTCGCTGGCTTTTCAGGTATCAAATATAGTGAAATACTACCCCAAGATGGCTCGAGTGTCCTGTCACACGTCTGATGGCGTCATCAGACGTGTGACAGGACACCAGCGCAGGCCATATCCGCCATCGAGTGTTCGATGAGAAAAATAAAGTATCGTTACGACCTGCCGTTATAGCAGGAGTACGCCGACAAGGCCGGCATTCTCCTGACCCGGCGCCCGGGCCGCCGTCACACGGAAACGAAATAATCGAGAAAATCTACGGACTTATGGATTGTTTCTCAAATCTGTGTTAAATATCGGCGACACTGGGCTATACTGGGTTTAATGAGAATGAGAATAATTTCCAGTCGGTCTTGATTTTCAACGCAGGTGCACACGGGTGTTGGCAGAGCAAGCAATGACAGACAGTTACGAAGGTCTCAAGGTCCTGGTGATCGATGACAGTAAAACCATCCGCCGGACCGCGGAGACCCTGTTGAAAAAAGTGGGTTGTGAGGTGATTACCGCCGAGGACGGGTTCGAGGCCCTTTCCAAGATTGCGGATACCCATCCGGACATCATTTTCGTCGATATCATGATGCCGCGGCTCGATGGTTACCAGACGACTGCCTTGATCAAGAATAACAAGGTCTTCCGGGAAACCCCGGTAGTCATGCTCTCCAGCAAGGACGGGCTGTTTGATCGGGCGCGAGGGCGGATCGTGGGCTCGGAGCAATATCTGACCAAACCCTTCACCAAGGAAGAGTTGCTCGGGGCGATCAAGAGTCTGGTGCTGGAATAAATCTGACAACAACCCGTCACGTGACGACACGATTCTGTTCAGTTCAGTGTTAGGAGGAGGTTTAACTAAATGGCGCGCATATTGATTGTCGACGATTCCCCGACCGAGACCCACGTGCTCAAGGGAATGCTGGAGAAAAACGGCCACCAGGTCGATGCCGCGGATAATGCCGAAGGTGGTATTGCTCGTACCAGGGAAACCCGTCCGGATCTGGTGTTGATGGATGTGGTGATGCCGGGGATGAACGGCTTTCAGGCGACCCGGGCTCTGGCCAAAGATCCCGATACCCAGAATATCCCGATTATTATCGTGACTACCAAGGATCAGGAGACGGATCGGGTCTGGGGGATGCGTCAGGGCGCCAAGGATTATATTACCAAACCGGTCGATGAGACGGATCTCAATAACAAAATCAACGCGGTACTGGGCGGCTGAGGGATATGTCGGCAGTCCGGAGCCAGGAGCCGTTTGCGCTGCTGCGGGATATCGAGACCCGCAGCCAGCAAAAAGCGCGGGGGCTGCCACAGAAGACGGAAGTCCGTCGCACCTGGTCGGGTATCGGCTTCCGCCTCGGTGATCAGCGGCTGGTCTCGCCGACCGATGAGGTGCTTGAGATCCTCAAGTTTCCTTCGCTGACCCGGGTCCCCAGCGCGCTCTCGTGGGTGAAGGGCATTGCCAATATTCGCGGTAGCCTGGTGCCGGTGATGGATCTCAAGGCCTTTCTGGGTGAGGAGCCGATCAAACTGCAGCGCGAGTCGCGGGTGTTGGTGATTCAGCAGGGCGGTTTTACCAGTGGCCTGCTGGTGGATGAAGTATTGGGCATGCGGCATTTTTTTGAGGAAGAGCGCAGCGACCAGTCGCCGGAGGTGTCCCCCAATCTGGCGGTTTATCTTACTGGTGCGTTCAAGCAGGGGAACGATATCTGGGGCATTTTCGATATGCGCAATCTCGCGAAGAGTCCCCGGTTTATGGAGGTCGCCTCACGTGGTTAGGGGCGTCGTGTCACAGTCTGTACCGGCAAGGCAGGACGGCGGGACAGCACAGTTTATAACAATGCCGGCAGGAATGAATGCGATGGCAGGAGTAAAGCTATGAAAGTCAAAGGTATCAGTCTGAAAGGGGGCGTATCCACAGGCCGTCTGCTCGCGCTGTTGGGTCTTGCATTACTGGCCTCGGTACTGGCAATGGGTGGCAGCTTCTACCTCAACGCCCAGAAAGAAGCGCAGGACGTGGAATACGTGAACCGTACCGGTAGTCAGCAGGTACTGTCGCAGGAGATTGCCAAGTTCGCCACCCAGGCGGCACGCGGTGATCTCGATGCTTTCCCGAAACTGTCGCAGGTACGTAACCAGTTTGATGATGGGATCCGCTGGCAGTCGGGGCGAACACCGCCGGAAGCTTCTGCTGAACTGAACAAGCTGAACAAGTCCTGGAAAGAGTACCGTAATAACGTTGATATCATTCTCAAGAACCGCGAGGTGGTGACCACCATGCGGGAGCATATCCAGAACATCAATGAACAGATTCCGAACCTGCTGGCGCTGTCCGACGAGGTGGTCGCCACCATGACCGAACAGCAGGCCCCGGCGGATCAGGTCTATATCGCCACCCGGCAGTTGATGTTGACCCAGCGTATTCACAGTAACGTTAACCGCGTACTGGCCGGTGGTGAGGAAGCGGTGACCGCCGCGGACCGTTTCGGTCGTGACGCCGCATTGTTCGGTCGGGTTATCGAGGACATGTTACGCGGTAACCGTAATATGGGCATTCGCCGTATCACCGACCCCGCCTCGCGCGAGAAACTGGAACAGGTGCGGCAACAGTTCCGCGCCCTGCGTAGTCAGGTCGGCGGGATTCTGGAACGTTCTCCGGAAATGTTTGACGTTTCCAACGCGGCGCAAGCGGTGTTGTCCCAGTCAGATATTGTATTGGAAAATATCCAGGAGCTGAGTGAGGCGTACGCCGGCTCTATCAAACTGCGTTATGAAGCCTTGCTGGTTTATGTCTTTGCCGGGTTGACCATTGTACTGCTGGTGTTGATGGGTATGCTCTACTGGCGCGATTCACGCAACCGACTCAAGGAAATCGAGCAGCAGCGTGCGGCAATCGCCCAGACCAATGCCCAGAATCAGGAGGCAATCCTGCGCCTGCTGGATGAAATGGGTGACCTGGCTGACGGTGACCTGACAGTCTCCGCGACAGTGACCGAGGACATCACCGGCGCAATCGCCGACTCCATTAACTACGCAATCGATGCTCTGCGCAGTCTGGTATCGGCGATCAACGATACTACCGAGCAGGTCTCCTCGGCCGCCCAGCAGAGTCAGGCCACGGCCATGCATCTGGCCGAGGCTTCTGACCACCAGGCGCAGCAGATCACCGGCGCCAGTACCGCGATTAACGAAATGGCGGTCTCTATCGAGGGCGTGTCCAATAACGCGGCCGAGCTGGCTGATGAAGCCCAGCGCGCGGTACAGATCGCGGGCAAGGGCTCCGATGCGGTGCAACGTACCATCACCGGGATGGACACCATCCGCGAGCAGATTCAGGAGACCTCCAAACGTATCAAACGTCTGGGTGAATCCTCGCAGGAAATCGGGGACATCGTGGAACTGATTAACGATATCGCCGAGCAGACCAACATCCTGGCCCTGAATGCCGCCATCCAGGCGGCCATGGCCGGTGAAGCGGGTCGTGGTTTCGCGGTGGTCGCGGACGAGGTACAGCGTCTGGCGGAACGTTCCGGTGACGCGACCCGGCAGATCGACGCGCTGGTTAAAGCGATCCAGTCGGATACCAACGAGGCGGTGACCTCCATGGAACAGAGTACTTCCGGGGTAGTTCACGGGGCCAAGCTGGCCCAGGATGCGGGAACCGCACTGGAGGAGATCGAATCGGTATCCAACCATCTGGCGGAACTGATTGCGCACATCTCCAATGCCGCGAAACAGCAGGCCACGGCCGCGACCAATATTTCCGACACCATGAACGTGATTCAGGAGATCACCACCCAGACGTCGGCCGGGACCAACGAGACGGCGGCCTCCATCGGTAATCTGGCCGAGCTGGCGAATGAACTGCGCCATTCCGTTGCCGGTTTCCGTCTGCCGCAACAATAACCGCACAGTGCTGGAGGGACGTCGATTGACGGCCGTGCAAAACAAACCCGTGCCGGTGTCCTCACCCAATGAGGTGATGGATGAGGCGCAATTCAGTCGCTGGGCAACCCTGCTGGAGCGGCGCACCGGCATCTATTTGCCACAGAGGCGGCGTTCCTTTTTGATCTCCAGTCTGAATATTCGCATGCGGGAACTGGGCATTGACGATTATGAGAGCTATTTCAACTATCTCACCACCGGGACCCGCGGTGCCGTGGAATGGGAGATCCTGGTCGATCGGCTGACGGTTCACGAAACCCGTTTCTATCGCGACGAACAGGCTTTGAGTGTGGTGCGGCGTCACGCCCGGCAATGGCTGGATCGGAATCCGCAAAGCAATGCGCGTTTTGATATCTGGAGTGTCGGCTGTGCCACCGGCGAGGAAGCCTATTCCCTGGCGATCCTGCTCGACGATCTGTTTATCAATAGCGGCAGTCAGGCCTATCTCGGTATTACCGCCACCGATGTCAGTTCGGCGGCACTGACCGCCGGGCGCAAGGGTGTGTATCATCGCAACCGGATCAAAAACCTGCCCGAATCGTTTCAGACACACTATTTCGAGGCGCTGGACGAGCAGCACGTGCAGGTGATTCCCGAATTACAACAACGGGTCTGTTTCATGCGCCAGAATCTGCTGGAGCTGGGGCGCTCTCGTACAGGCGAGATGGATATTATTTTTTGCCAGAATGTTTTGATCTATTTTCCGCATGATCGGCGCATGGAAATCCTCGATTATCTGGCGGAACACCTCAAACCGGGCGGTTTGCTGGTGCTGGCCGCCGGTGAAATTATTGATTGGCGAAATCCCCTGGTGCAGGCCGAAAGTCGGCAGGGCGCGCTGGCGTATCGACGGTCAACGTCGGAGTTTGAGGCATGAGCGTGGATAACAAGCTCGATCTCAACACGCTGAGCTGGGTCAAAGCGGAGCTCGATGACACGCTAGGTCAGGCGCGTTCCGCGCTGGAAGTGTATGTCGAGGATGAAGCGGACGAAACCCAGCTGCAATTTGTTAAAAACTATCTGCATCAGGTGTATGGCACACTGCAAATGGTCGAGCTGTATGGCGCCGCGCTGGCGGCCGAGGAGATGGAACATCTCATCGACAGTTTGCTTGAGGGAAAAATCAGTAATCGCAACGACGCTTATGAAGTGTTGATGCGGGGTATTCTGCAGCTGCCCGATTATCTGGAACACCTGTTGGCCGGTCACCAGGACATGCCGATGGTGCTGCTGCCGCTGCTCAATGACATGCGTGCGACCCGCGGCGAATCCCTGCTTTCCGAAAATGCCCTGTTCAATCCCGATCTGGCGGTCAAGGCGCCGGTCAATGAAACCATCACCGGCGAGAATCTCAGCGAACTGACCCGCAAACTGCGGCACAACTATCATCTGGGATTGCTGGGCTGGTTCCGCGATCAGGATAGCGACGCTTCGCTGGCCCGGATTGCCGAGGTCATCAGCACCTTGCGTGAATCGGCCAGCGAAGAAGAAATGAACCGTCTGTTATGGGTGGCCGGCGGTCTGATCGAGAGTCTGCGTCAGGGCGGACTGGACAGCAATGTTTCCATCAAGCTGTTGCTCGGTCAGCTGGATCGCCAGTTCAAAAAGATTATTGATAACGGCGTGACCGCGCTCAGCCATGAGCCGCCCGCCGAACTGCTGAAAAACCTGCTCTATTACGTGGCCAGCTCGCAGTCGGACGGAGAACTGACCCGCGAGATTAAAGAAGCGTTCAAATTGAAGGATGTCCTCCCCGGCGCCAGTGCGCTGGAACGTGCGCGTGCCGACTTGAGCGGTCCGAACGCCCAGTTGATGAAGACCGTCTCGACGGTGCTGCTGGAAGACCTGACCCGGGTCAAAGACAATCTGGATCTGTTTGTTCGGGCGGAAGAGCGGCACAGCGAGGAACTGCGTCCTCTTTGCACCACCCTCAAGCAGATGGCGGATACGCTCGGTATGCTGGGGCTCGGTGTGCAGCGCAATGTGATCAATGAGCAGATTGAAACTCTCGAGGCGATGGTCTCGGGTGAACGGGAAGTGGATGACAATACTCTGATGGACATGGCCGGCGCCATGCTCTCGATTGAGAACTCCCTGGGTGAGATCGCCACCGCCCGGGCCGCCAACGAGGAGTACGACGAGAGCGCCGACAAGAGTGAAAGCGCCGAGCGCCTGCAGGGCGTCGAGCGGCAGAAATTGCTGCAGACCGTCATCGAGCAGGCCAAGGTTGAGCTGGCGCGAATCAAGGAGGTTCTCAGCGATTTCAGCAGGAACCCGGGCAACCGCGACATGCTGGATGTGGTGCCGCGTTCGTTCGAGCAGATCCGTGGCAGTATCCTGATACTGAATCTGGAACGGGCGGCCGGATTGCTGAACCGGCTGACCGACCACATCCGCAAGCTGCAGACAGGGAGCGCAACGCCGGACGAAGACAGTCTGGATCATCTGGCCGACGCCATCAGCAGTATCGAATATTATCTGGAATCGCTGGCGGGTAAATGGGGCAACCCCGATGCCATCCTGAATGTTGCCGAACAGAGCCTGAATCATCTGGATCAGGGCGGTGCAGAAGGTGCGTCCGCCGCTGCGGCAAGTTCCCCGGTCGCGGATACCACCCAGCCGGATCTGGCGATTCCCCAGAATCTCGAAGCGGGCCCGACTGACGAAGACACGCTGGTGGATTTGCCCTCGCCGGAGGACAATGAAAGCACTGTGTCATCAGACGACAGTTCGCTGACTATGCAGCTGGAAGAGCCTGAGCGGGAAGAACAGCTGCGCGCCAACAGCACGGATGACACTCTCAAGGATATTCCCCAGGAGGCACATTCTGATTCCACCCTGTCACTTGACACCACGGACAGTGACGATAACGAACAGAGCATCACCCTGGAGACGGTCGATGATCTCAGTGTCAATTTCGACAATCTCGATGAGATCGGGCTTGAGGGGATAGAGGATGCCGATGAACAGAATTTTGATCTGAGCTTCGCAGAAGACGAGGCCGCCGAGTCTGATTCGAGCGAGACACCAACTGCGCAAAGCCCGGCCGAAGCCGACGGATCAGTGGCCGGGAAGCCGGAAGCGCCCGCGAAGGAGCCGGAGAGTGCGCCGGTATCGGGCGGAATCGATGAAGTCGATGATGAGATCCTCGAAATCTTCATGGAAGAGGCGCAAGAGGAGCACGCCAATATTCAGCGCCTGCTGCCGCAGTGGGTGAAGAACAATCAGGATGAACAGGCACTTCAGGATCTGCGCCGCTCTTTCCATACCCTCAAAGGCAGTGGACGGCTGGTGGGTGCCAGTGATGTCGGCGAGTTCGCCTGGGCATTTGAGAATATGCTCAACCGGGTTATCGACAAGACCATCGATCCCGGCCCGGAAATGTACCGGGTTCTGGAGCAGGCCGAACAATCCCTGCCCGGGATATTCGAACAGTTCCGCCAGGGAACCCGACCGACGCAATCCATCCTGACCCTGATGGCGCATGCCGATGCCCTCAGTCAGGGCAAGTCGGTGGCGCTCGACGAGTCCGCTGCACCGACGCCTGACGACACGCCGGCAGTTGATGCTTCGCAAGAGGCCCCGGAACACGCCGTGAGTGTCGAAGAGGATGATGACGAGCAGGCGGCAGGGATTGATCCGGTCCTGCTGGATATTTACCGCAAGGAGGTGGAAACCCACCTGGCGACCCTGCAGACGTATATTACCAACTGGTATGACAATACGGATCGTAGCGCCAGTAACGATTTGCTACGCGCCCTGCATACCCTCACCGGCAGCTCGCGCACCACCGGTATAACGAGTGTCTCCGAGCTTTGCGGCGTTTTTGAAAAATATATCAAGGAACTTCAGCAATACAATCAATCTGTGGATCAAACCGCGGTCGAACTGCTGGAGATGCTGCACGGCTTTGTCACGCGGGCGGTCGAGATTATTGAGCAATCCGGTGCAGAACTGCCCGAAAACAGCGGATTGATGGGCTCGATCCAGTCCTTGCTGGATAACTTTGAGCCCCCGGAGTCCGCCGATTCCCAGCAGCAGATGCCGCAAGCTGACGAGATCGAACTATCGGGGCCCGCTGACTCCGGGCAACAAACGCCGGAACCGCAGGAGGTCGTCGAATCGCCGCCGGCGGATTATGACTCGGAACTGCTGGATATCTTCATTGAGGAAGGCGAGGAAATCCTCGAGCAAAGCGATAACACCCTGTTGCAATGGCGCAATGAGCCGGATAACCAGGATCTTATCGAGGCACTGCAACGGCAACTGCATACGCTCAAGGGCGGGGCACGCATGGCCGGGGTGTCTGAAATCGGTGATCTCGGCCACAGTCTCGAGTCGATGTTGACAGCCGTGGTGGATGGGCACATGCCGGTTTCGCCGCCGATGTTCACGCTGGTGCAGCGCGCCCAGGATCGGTTAGTCGGTATGCTGGAACAGGTCAAACAGAGCTTACGTCCGTATCCGGCCGAGGATCTGGTTCAGGAAGTGGATACCCTGCTGGGGCGTTCCAGTCAGAGTCGATTGGCGAATGATGAGCAGAACGAAGCCGAAGTCACGGAGACGGTTGATGACACATCCGGAGAAGTTGTCGAGGTCGAGGAAGATGTGATTAACCTGGAAGAGGGGCCGGAGGTTGAGCTGATGGATGCGGCGGCACAAATGACTTCGGAACCTGCCCCGGTAGCGGAGACCCCTGCCGCCGCGACGACACAGGAATTGGCCGAGGACGACGGTGACGGCGCGCGCGATCGGCGCAAGGCCTCGCGAGTACAGTATGAACAGGTGCGGGTACGTGCCGATCTGCTTGATAATCTGGTCAACTTCGCCGGTGAGGTAAGCATCTACCGCTCACGGATGGAGCAGCAGACCAACGCTTTTCGTTTCAACCTGCAGGAGCTGGATGACACCGTCTCGCGTTTGCGTGAGCAGTTACGCCAGTTCGAGATCGAAGCGGAGACCCAGATTCAGTTTAAAAAAGAAGAGCGCCTGGAAAAGGGTTACGAAGACTTTGACCCCCTCGAATTCGACCGCTTTACCCAGATGCAGCATCTGTCTCGCGGGATGATGGAAAGTCTCAACGACCTGGACAGTATCAAAGGGATTCTCGGCAATGTCACCCGTGAGTCCGAAACCCTGTTGCTGCAACAGTCCCGGGTTAACACAGAACTGCAAGAAGGCCTGATGCGTACCCGCATGGTACCGTTCTCGGGTCAGGCGCCGCGTCTGCGGCGTATTGTGCGTCAGACCGCCGATGAAATAGGCAAGCAGGTGGAATTGCACCTGGAGGGGATGGACGCAGAACTGGATCGCCAGGTACTGGATCGGGTTATCCCGCCCATCGAACATATGCTGCGTAATGCCGTGGCGCACGGTATTGAAAGTCCTGAACAACGTCAGGCGGCCGGCAAGCCCGCTGCCGGTACAATCAATATGGCCCTTTCGCGCGAGGGCTCGGATATCATTATTCGGGTCAACGACGATGGCAAAGGCATGGATCTGAAGGCCATCCATAAAAAAGCCATCGAACGCGGACTGCTCAAACCGGAAGACAAGGTTACCAAAGACATCCTGCTCAACGTAATTATGCAGTCCGGCTTCAGCACCGCCGAACAGGTTACCCAGATTGCCGGTCGGGGCGTTGGCATGGATGTGGTGCACAGCGAAATCAAACAGCTTGGCGGCCTGCTGGAAATCGACACGGAAGAGGGGCGTGGGGCGAGCTTTACCATCAGTCTGCCACTGACTCTGGCGATATCGCGCGCCCTGATGGTGTATGTGGGTGATGAGTTGTATGCCGTGCCGCTGCTCAATGTTCAGGGTGTGGAGCGTATCAGCAACAGTGAACTGCGCACTCTGATGCAAAGCGATGAGCCGGTTTATCACTGGATCAACGAAGATTACAAACTGTTACATCTGGGCAACCTGTTGGGCGGTAATGCGCCGGCGGTGCCGGATGATGATGAGCGACTGCCGTTGTTGCTGGTACGTAGTGGTGATTATCGTGCCGCGATTCGGGTGGAAGGCCTGACGGGGAGCCGTGAAATTGTGGTCAAGCCGGTCGGCCCGCAGTTGAGTACCCTGCGCGGGATATCCGGTGCAACCATCATGGGTGACGGCAGTGTGGTATTGATTCTGGATCTCGCGGTACTGGTTCGCCTGGCTTCGGTCCAGAATGAAGAAGATGTGATCGACCTCACGCCGCAAGAAGCGCCGAAAGTGCAGACTAAGCAGGTAGTTATGGTCGTGGACGATTCGATCACTGTGCGTCGAGTAACGACACGCCTGCTGGAACGCAACGGCTTCGAGGTGGTTCAGGCAAAAGACGGTGTCGATGCCCTGTCTCAACTGCAGGATCGGATCCCTGATGTCATGTTGCTGGACGTTGAAATGCCGAGAATGGACGGTTACGAGCTGGCGGCTAACATGCGTGGTGATGGCCGCACCCAGGATATACCTATTATTATGATTACATCGCGTACGGGTGAGAAACACCGCCAACGCGCCATGGATGTCGGTGTCAATGTTTACATGGGTAAACCCTATAACGATGCAACATTACTGGAAAATATCGGTACCTTGATCGATCATTAAGTTATTATCCCGCCCCCGTCCCCTGGCAACAATGGATAACCAGGTATGCTTTTGACGCGATACTAACAGGCGTTAACAAGATGGTCGCGGTAAACCTGCTTCTACGGATGGCGAAATATTCATGTCAGTAAATCTGCAGCAGAATGAGTTGCGCGGAATTCGCGTCGCCGTGGCCACTGCTTCTTCGCGCCATCGTAATCAGCTGCAGCAGGTTTTTGAGCGGACAGGCCTGCGGGTCATGCTGAACGAGCCTTTCAGCGACAATTTCATCGCCAAAATTCCTCACAACAAGATCGACGTTTTGCTGATTGATCTCGATGAGGCGGATGAAAAGCACCATTCCTTGCTGGAAAAGCTGCTTGAATCGACCGACATCCCGATCATTTTTAATGATGTCAGCGTCCTGGCGTTTAACGAGCCGGGGAGGCAGGGCAAATGGTTCGGTACGCTGATGGGCAAGATTGCCGAAATTACGGGTCGGCTGGAATGGGAAGCGCCGGATATTGATCTGGGCAGTTATACTGTCAACGACACGTTATTGGCGCGGGATAGTGCGCTGGCCAGTCAGGTCTGGGTGTTGGCGGCATCACTGGGTGGTCCCGATGCCGTCAAGCACTTCCTGGCCGAGTTGCCATCGGACTTGCCGGCCAGCCTGATTCTGGCCCAGCATCTGGGTTCCAGTTTTGAACCTCTGCTGGCGCAACAACTGGATCGAATTACCCCTTTACGGGTGATGCCGGCCCGGGTCGGGCACACGCTGCGTCATGGCGATGTCATTGTAGTGCCGGTCAGCCAGCGTTTGAAGATCAATCCCATCGGCGTGATCGAGTTGCTTGCGCAGTCGATCCCGTCCTTTTACACGCCTTCCATCGATACAGTGATCACGGATATCGGGTTACGTTTCGGTGCGAACAGCGGGGCGATTATTTTTAGCGGTATGTGCGATGACGGCGTGCTGGGTGTACGTGCCATGCATGCCATGGGCGGCCCGATCTGGACCCAGGAGGCGGACAGCTGTGTCATCAGCAACATGCCCGACCAGGTTCGCAATACCGGACTCAGCAGCTATACTGGCACTCCGGCGCAATTAGCCGCTAAACTGGTAGAATATCTGACACAACGGCAGGCAGACTATGGCTGAAATTACCCCTATCAATACGCGCCGCGACGGGATGGCGGTGACCGGCAAACAGGCCAGTGACGCCGTTCACTGTCTGCAGATACCGATGTACGAAGAATCGATACTGCTACCCAATGCCGCGGTGGCAGAGATGGTCGGCTATCTCGAACCGGAGCCGCTGCCGGATGCCCCGGAGTGGTATCTGGGCAAGATTGCCTGGCGCGAACACAAAGTCCCCCTGATCGCGTTTGAGGTGGCCAGCGGCGGGCAGAACCCCGGCACCCTGCACGGGGCACGCATCGCCGTACTCAATACCCTGCAAGGTAATCCCCGGCTTCCGTACGTTGCCATCGTGACCCAGGGGATCCCCAGTTTGAAACTGGCGCGGGAAGAGCAGATCACGCCGGATTCACGCAATATTGGCAATCGGCAGTCTATTGCCGGCTTTGTTCAGCTCGACGGCGTCTCGCTGGTCATCCCCGACATCGACGACCTCGAATCCCGCATCGAGCGCCTGCAGGTTGTTTAATATAATGTTGAATGTTGAATGTTGAATTTTAAATTTTGAATTGCGGATGGGTAGCCAATTCAACATTCAACATTCAACATTATACCTTCGCGTTCGCCGCGCCTTTGCGTACTTTGCGTTACTTCCACTGTTTTCAAGAAGAGGAATAATTCAGGTCGCCCCACAGGGTCTGCGCGGCGGTGAGGCCGGCGACGACGGCGGTTTCGGTGCGCAGGATGCGCGGGCCGAGGCGGATTCCGATGG
This sequence comes from Thiohalophilus sp., assembly GCF_034522235.1. Classification (NCBI taxonomy): domain Bacteria; kingdom Pseudomonadati; phylum Pseudomonadota; class Gammaproteobacteria; order Thiohalomonadales; family Thiohalophilaceae; genus Thiohalophilus; species Thiohalophilus sp. The sequence continues at coordinate 571,161 of NZ_JAXHLN010000003.1, forward strand.
CATCGTGCTGATAGGCCAGTTCCCGCTCTGTCCTGGTGAAGCCCCCTTCCGGGCCGATCATCAGGATCAGGTCTTGCGGTTGCGGGCATTGCGACAGGGTCCGGTCACTGCGTGGATCGAGGATCATGCGCTGTCCGGCCACTGGGGCGACAAGAAAGTCGGTATAGGCGATAACCGTATCGAGTTGTGGCAGGCGGGCCCGACCGCTTTGTTCGCAAGCGCCCCGGATGACACCTTGCCAGTGCTGGCGGCGTTTTTGCTCGCGCTTTTCATCCAGCTGGACCACGCAGCGTTCGGTGACAAGCGGTGTCAGGCGATTGATGCCCAGCTCCACGGCTTTTTGCAGCGCGTAATCCATGCGTTCACCTTTGGCAATCCCCAGAGCCAGATGGGTATGCAGGGGCGATTCATTGTTTACCACGGTCGCGTTTTCGATCGTCGCTGTGGCCTGCTTTTTGGAAATGGCGGTTAGCCTGGCCTGGTAATCATGACCATCACCGTTGAACAGAGTTACTCTGTCGTCCGGCTTCAGGCGTAACACCTGGATGCCGTGACGTGTGGCGGTTTCATCCAACTGGACACTGGTACCGACAGCAAGCGGGTAATCCTGGTAGAGACGGGGAATGCGCATACGGTCGGATGTCAGTCGCGGGTGGCCAGATCGATGCCTTCGGTCATCACTCGGGCCAGGTGCTCGATTTGTTCCGGGGTAATGACATAGGGCGGCATCAGGTAGGAGACGTTACCCAGTGGGCGCAGCAGGGCCTCGTTTTTCAGGGCGTGTTGATAGATGGTCAGGCCGCGGCGTTCCTGCCAGGGATAGGGTTCGTTCGCCGCCTTGTCCTTGACCATCTCCACAGCCAGGATCATGCCGGTCTGACGTACCTCTCCCACATGGGGATGATCCTTCAGGTGCTCGGTCGCCTGCTGCATGGTTCGGGCGAGCTGTTTGTTCTGTTCGATCACCTCATCCTGCTCGAAGATATCCAGGGTCGCCAGTGCCGCGGCACAACCCAGCGGATTGCCGTTGTAGCTGTGCGAGTGCAGGAAGGCGATGAGTTTGTCGTACTCGTCATAAAAGGCCTGATAGATTCGTTCATGGGTCAGGGTCACCGAGACCGGAAGATAGCCGCCGGTCAGCCCCTTGGACAGACACATGAAATCGGGAGTGATGTCAGCCTGTTCACAGGCAAACAGGGTGCCGGTGCGGCCAAAGCCCACGGCAATTTCATCGGCGATCAGGTGCACGCCGTATTCATCACAGGCCTCGCGCAGCAGTTTGAGATAGACCGGATCATGCATGCGCATGGTGCCCGCGCATTGCACCAGGGGCTCGATGAAGACTGCGCAGACTTCATCGCCGTGTTCTTCAAGCAGGGCGCGCATGTGTTCAAACTGGCGCGCGCTGTAATCCCGGCAGCTTTCCCCCGGTTCGCGGTAAAAACAGTCCGGTGAGGGCGCGGTGATGACTTCCATCAACAGCGGTTTGTAGGTCTCCTTGTACAGGGGGACATCGCCCGCGGCCAGCGCGCCCAGGGTTTCGCCGTGATAGCTGTTACCCAGAGTAATAAACTTGGTCTTCTCGGGTTTGCCGATATTGCGCCAGTAGTGATAGCTCATCTTCAGCGCCACTTCGATGGCCGAGGAGCCGTTGTCGGCATAGAAACAGTGCGCCAGACCGGGCGGGGTAATTTGGATCAGCCGCTCCGATAGTTCAATTACCGGCTCGTGCGAGAAGCCGGCCAGGATGACATGTTCCAGAGTGTCCAGTTGCTGCTTGATGCGATCGTTGATCCGCGGGTTGCAATGGCCGAACAGGTTGACCCACCAGGAGCTGATCGCATCGATATAACGGTTACCATCGAAGTCCTCCAGCCAGACGCCCTCGCCGCGTTTGATGGGCGTCACCGGCAGCCATTCGTGATCTTTCATCTGCGTGCAGGGATGCCACAACACCGACAGATCCCGTTGCATTAATTCCCTATTATTCATAGTACGTGCTCAATCCTGGTTATTCGCAAATCGTAACTTTAAAATATTTAAACGCAGAGACGCAAAAAATAGTTTTGAATTTTTAATGTTTAACTTAAAATTCAACATTCAACATTCAACATTCAACATTCAACATTCAACATCGCATCCAGCCGTCTCTGCGTTGAAGTTCTTATACAATGGGCGGCTCGGCATCGGGGGGGCTGCCGGGATCGGTGTCGGGCTGGTGCTGTTCGGTGAACTCCTCGACCCGGGCAGTGACGGTCTCCAGTTTGCGATAGCGGGCGATATGGAACAGGGCGTCGCCCTCGTTGGCCAGCGGCAGGTTGGTGCGGCCGATCACGATGCCGTCACAGGGGGCGTGGATTTCCATTTCATGCTCACCAAAGGGATCGGCCAGGATCCCGAGCAACTGGTCCTTTTCCACACTGCCGCCCAGCGGCACCATGGTGCGCAAAATGCCCCCGGCCGGGGCCCGTACCCAGCTGCTGGCCCGGGCGTACAGGGGCTTGTGCTCGCGCTGACGCCGGCTGCGGGAGGGCGGCAGCATCTGCAAATGGCGCATGACATTGGTGATGCCCTTGAGCCCGGCGCGGATACTTACCTCGTCAAAGCGCAGCGCCTCCCCGGCTTCATAGAGCAGCATGGGGATGCCCTTTTCCGCCGCGGCCTCGCGCAGGGAGTTGTCGCGCAGATCGGCATTGAGGATGACCGGCACGCCAAAGACGTGGGCCAGATCGGCGGTCTGCGGATCATCGATGTTGGCGCGGATCTGCGGCAGGTTGGTACGGTGGATGGCGCCGGTGTGCAGATCAATGCCATGGGTGCTTTGCTCGACGATCTCGTGCATGAACTGGTAGGCCACCCGCGCGGCCAGGGAGCCGCGCTCCGAGCCGGGAAAACTGCGATTCAGATCGCGCCGGTCGGGCAGGTAGCGCGATTGCTGGATAAAGCCGTAGACATTGACGATGGGGATGGCAAACAGGGTACCGCGCAGGCGCTTCAGCGCCGGGAGCCGCAACAGCCGGCGGATGATCTCCACGCCGTTGAGTTCGTCACCGTGCAGGGCGGCGCTGACAAACAGGACCGGGCCGGGTTTCTTGCCGCGAATGACCTGGACCGGCATGGCCACCTGGGAGTGGGTATAGAGCCGGGCAACCGGCAGATCGAGCGTGACCCGGCTGTTACGCGGGATTCGGTTACCATTGACGGAGATGAACTCGGCGTCCATCGACTCAACCCTTGCCCCGCGTCTTGGTTTTGTGGGGTTTGGCGGACTTGTCTATGAAGTCGATGATCTGGCCGGCCACATCCTTGCTGGTGGCCAGCTCGATCCCCTCCAGCCCCGGCGAGGAGTTGACCTCCATGATGACCGGTCCGTGGTTGGAGCGCAGGATGTCCACCCCGGCGACATTCAGGCCCATAGTCTTGGCGGCGCGCACTGCCGTGGAACGCTCTTCCGGCGTCAGCTTGATGACCTTGGCCGAACCGCCGCGGTGCAGGTTGGAACGAAACTCGCCTTCCTTGGCGGTGCGCATCATCGCGGCCACGACCTTGTCGCCGATGACCAGGGCGCGGATGTCCGAGCCGCCGGCCTCCTTGATGAACTCCTGGACCAGAAAGTTGGCGTTCAATTCACGAAAGGCATCGATGACGCTTTCCGCCGCCTTTTTGGTCTCGGCCAGTACCACGCCCTTGCCCTGGGTGCCTTCCAGCAGTTTGACCACCAGTGGCGCGCCGCCAACCAGTTGAATAAGATCGCCGGTGTCGTCGACATCATGGGCAAACCCGGTCACCGGGAGTCCGATCCCCTTGCGCGCCAGCAGTTGCAGGGAGCGCAGTTTGTCCCGCGAGCGGCCGATGGCGACCGACTCATTCACGGGATAGACGCCCATCATTTCAAGCTGGCGCAGTACGGCGGTGCCGTAAAAAGTGATCGAGGCGCCGATGCGCGGGATCACCGCATCAAAACCTTCCAGCTGTTCGCCCCGGTAATAGATGCCGGGCCGCATGCTGGTGATATCCATATAGCATTTGAGCGGATTGACCACACTGACTTCATGACCGCGCGCCTTGGCGGCTTCAGCCAGACGACGGCTGGAATAGAGTTTTGCGTTCCGCGACAAGATCGCAATTTTCATACGGACTCCGGGGATTCGAGGTAGTACGGTTGGATAGTGTAACCTGTCTTAGCGAGCGGGCCTATGTCCGGTCAGGTAAGAGGCTTGCGGGTCGACCACAAACCGCCCGGCCAGGGCAGTGCGCCCGAGCAACATGCGAAAGCGCATGCTGTCCCGATTGGTCAGGGTCATCTCGATCTCCCAGCACAGGTCGCCCAGGCAGGCTTCGGTGCTGATCACGAAGCGTTCTTCCTTGTGCCCGCCGGAGTCGGTAACCGTGCGCTGATCCAGTATCGGGCAATGGCACTCGACGATCTGTTTCGAGTTATGTTGTACAGGATGGATCTTGAAACGGATCATGTTGACACCCTGTTCCTGATACGCTTCCAGATCAAAGGTATGCAGGGCCGAGCTGCGGGCCCCGGTATCGATCTTGGCCTTGATATGCTCAATGCCCAGTTTGGGTAAGCGAACCCACTCGCGCCAGCCGATTATTTGCTGCTTGTCTGTGGACATAGGCGATCAGGGCCCTGAAAAGAAGAAAGCCACACTATGCCGATCCGCTGTAGGGGGGTCAAGCAGGTGTGGCTAAAGGCTGACAGGACTGCTCCTCGGCAGCCAGTCAGGGTCGCTCAGGACTGGATGCCAAGATTTTTCCAGATCGCCAGGGTCGGAGCGGACTGGTTCATACAATAGAAGTGCAGTCCGGGCGCACCGGCCTCGAGCAGGGTGTGGCAGAGATCGGTAATGACTTCTTCGCTAAACTGTTTGATCGATTCCTTGTCGTCGCCGAAATCGTCGAGACGCTTGCGGATCCAGCGCGGGATATCGGCGCCACACATATCCGAGAAACGCGATAATTGCTTGTAGTTGGTGATTGGCATGATACCGGGGATGATCGGAAGATCGATATTCATCTGCTCGCACTCATCGATAAACCGGAAATACGCATCCGGGTTAAAGAAGTACTGGGTGATCGCGGTGTTGGCACCGGCTTCCACCTTGCGTTTAAAGTTTTTCAGATCGTCCGAGGCAGACGGTGCCTGGGGATGGATCTCCGGATAGGCCGCTACTTCAAGCTCGAAGTAATCGCCGGTCTCGACGCGAATGAACTCGACCAGTTCATTGGCATAACGGAGTTCGCCAGGGCCACGCATGCCCGAGGGCATATCACCGCGCAGGGCCACGATACGCTTGATGCCGTTTTCCTTGTAGCGGTCGAGCAGATCGCGCAGCGTGTCCTTGGTCGCACCAATACAGGACAGATGCGGTGCAGCGTCATCACCGGATTTCTGGATTTCAACGACGGTGTCAAACGTCCCCTGCTGGGTACTGCCGCCGGCACCGAAAGTCACCGAGTAATACCGCGGCTGCATGCCTTTGTTCAGGTTTTTGCGGACCTTGCGCAGTTTCTCCGCCCCTTCTTCCGATTTGGGCGGGAAAAACTCCACGCTATAAACGGGGGTATGTTTCTTTTGTGATTCCATAAGCTCCAGTTAACGAGATAAAAAAGGACGGAGACGAAGTTGATGTTCTAACTCCGTCATCCGTCCCCGGTCACTCGTCCCTCAGTGTTTAGTAACGATAATGTTCAGACTTGTACGGACCTTCAACCGGGACACCGATGTAGTCGGCCTGTTCCTGACTCAACTTGGTCAGCTTGGCGCCAATCTTGCCAATGTGCAGGGCGGCAACTTCTTCGTCCAGTTTCTTCGGCAGTACATACACGCCGAGCGGATAGTTTTCCGGCTTGGTGAACATTTCGATCTGGGCAACGACCTGGTTGGTGAAGGAGTTGGACATCACGAAACTCGGATGGCCGGTACCGCAACCCAGGTTCACCAGACGGCCTTCGGCCAGCAGGGTAATGCGCTTGCCGTCGGGGAAGATGATCTGATCGACCTGCGGCTTGATGTTGATCCACTCGTACTTACGCAGGCTTTCGACCTGGATTTCGTTGTCGAAGTGACCGATGTTGCAGACGATAGCCTGGTCTTTCATGGCCGCCATGTGGTCGTGGGTGATGATGTCCTTGTTACCGGTAGTGGTGACAAAGATATCCGCCTGACCTACCGCTTCGTCCAGCGTGACAACACGGTAACCTTCCATCGCGGCCTGCAGGGCGCAAATCGGATCGATTTCGGTAATCCAGACGTTGGCACCGAGACCGCGCAGGGACTGGGCGGAACCCTTGCCGACGTCACCGTAACCACAGACCACGGCAACTTTACCGGCGATCATGACGTCGGTGGCACGCTTGATGGAATCCACCAGCGACTCACGGCAGCCGTACAGGTTATCGAACTTGGATTTGGTGACAGAATCATTGACGTTCATGGCCGGGAACAGCAGTTCGCCCTTGTTGAACATCTGGTACAGGCGATGCACACCGGTCGTGGTTTCCTCGGTAACACCCTTGACGGACTCGGCCATCCTGGTCCACATACCCTTGTTCTTTTCGAAGTTGCGTTGCAGTACACCCAGTACGGCACGGAATTCTTCGTTTTCTTCCTTGGCGGGATCCGGCACAGCACCGGCCTTTTCAAATTCCACACCCTTGTGAACCAGCAGCGTGGCATCGCCACCGTCGTCCAGGATCATGTTCGGCAGTTCGCCGTTGGGCCAGGTCAGTACCTGCTCGGTGCACCACCAGTATTCTTCCAGGGTTTCACCCTTCCAGGCGTAAACCGGAATGCCCTGTGCGGCGATAGCGGCAGCGGCATGGTCCTGGGTAGAGAAGATATTACAGGACGCCCAGCGTACTTCGGCACCCAGTTCAACCAGGGTTTCGATCAGCACGGCGGTCTGGATGGTCATGTGCAGGGAGCCGGTGATGCGGGCACCCTTGAGCGGCTTGTCTTTGCCGTATTTTTCGCGCAGGGCCATCAGGCCGGGCATTTCGGTTTCGGCGATATCCATTTCCTTGCGACCGTAATCGGCAAGGCTGATGTCCGCGACTTTGTAATCTGTAAAGTCTTTAGGAACAGCGTTCATGTTGTAGCTCCGTATATATTTACGGTGAGCGCCGTTGTTTATTTAGACTGGGTGGTCTGAGCCTGACCCCGCTACTCAATCCTGTCTCATCCAGCACGTCTGACGTGTGACAAAACGGATTGAGTAGCGTGGCTGCAGCGCTCCTCAGCTCCCCAGTGAATTCTTGATGGTTACATTATAGTAGGGGGAGGTCGAACCTCCCCCGAAAACCGCATTTTATCAAATACCGGCTGCTTTTTTCAGCTCTTCGGCCTTGTCGGTCTTCTCCCAGGGCAAATCCAGGTCTTCGCGACCGAAGTGACCATGGGCTGCCGTGGGGGCGTACATCGGGCGTAGCAGGTCCAGCATCTTCACCAGGCCACCGGCACGCAGATCGAAGTGTTCGCGTACCAGTTCCTCGATGCGCTCCTCGGAGACCTTGCCGGTACCGAAGGTGTCAACCGAGATAGAGGTCGGTTCGGCCACGCCGATGGCATAGGAAACCTGGATTTCACAGCGCTTGGCCAGGCCGGCGGCAACAATGTTCTTGGCCACGTAACGACTGGCGTAGGCGGCGGAACGGTCTACCTTGGACGGATCCTTGCCGGAGAAAGCGCCGCCACCGTGACGACCCATACCACCGTAGGTATCCACGATGATCTTGCGGCCGGTCAGACCACAGTCACCTACCGGACCACCGATAACAAAACGGCCGGTCGGGTTGATATGGAACTTGGTGTCCTTGGTGATCCAGCCTTCAGGCAGTACCGGCTTGATGATTTCGTCCATCACGGCATCCTGCAGGGTCTTCAGATCGATTTCCGGATTGTGCTGGGTGGACAGTACGACGGCGTCGACACCCACCGGCTCGCCCTTGTCATAACGGAAGCTGACCTGGCTCTTGGCATCCGGGCGCAACCACGGCAGGGTGCCGTTTTTACGGACTTCGGCCTGACGACGCACCAGACGATGCGCATAGGTGATCGGCGCGGGCATCAAAACGTCGGTTTCATCGGCGGCATAACCGAACATCAGGCCCTGGTCGCCGGCGCCCTGTTCCTTGTCGTCGCCTTCATCCACGCCCATGGCGATATCCGGAGACTGCTTGTCCAGCGCGACCATGACGGCGCAGGTTTCCCAGTCAAAGCCCATGTCAGAGCTGTTGTAACCGATTTCCTTGAGGCGTTCGCGCACGATAGTCGGCATATCGATTTGCGCGGTGCTGGTGATTTCCCCTGCCAGGATAACCATGCCGGTATTGATCATGGTTTCACAGGCGACACGGGATTTGGGATCCTGCTCCAGCAGCGCGTCGAGAATGGAATCGGAAATCTGGTCAGCGACCTTGTCCGGATGACCCTCGGATACGGATTCAGATGTAAAGATATATTTCTCAGCCATTAAAGTCCTCTCTTTCTTTCTATAAGTTTTGTTCGCCGATACATATCGTGGCGCAATGTCGCCGTATGCGGCATGGTATCGCTAAAGTTACAGCTTAAATTCGCAGACGCTTTCGTGAATAATCGAAAGCTAGGGCGGGTTAGTCTGGAGTATTATTCAACCCTGATTAGTAATCATTAATATAATGCCAGAAAACGGCCTCGGATTAAAGGGGAGTATCCCTATATAGCAATAGTATTAATGTTGTTTAATACTCATATAAATAGTTGTTTATAATATCTATGTATAAAAAACGTTTGATCAACCGCCGAAAATAGGCGAATTTCCCGGAAAATCAGGTAGTTTTTGCTGTTTATGAAAGTCATTCGGCAATAAATCAGGGAAAACACTGGCGTTTTTTGCTCAACACGGTAAGATAGAGGGATACGCAAACACGGGTCCTCATCCCGTCAGTGAAGACTTTTAACAAGTTTCTGTCGGTGAACATTCAAACGTTGTTTTGCGAACACCGCAAACACGCTCAATCTGACGAGCCTGGCTCGTATCCCTGCCCAGGGCGCAAGTCCTGAAACAACTGGATGTAATAAATTGCCGTTGCCTGAACGGTGGCAACCGGGTTGTTCACAGGATACGTGCTATAGCTGTACGGCTCATGAGGGGCCCGTTTTCTCTTCATCTGTTGAACAAGATAAGGAAAACGACGTGACCCAAGAAAAGAAAACGCAAGATTTTGGTAAGAATCCTTTAGATGTCCGTGATACGGATCACTACAAAGACGAATATGTCTCCGGCTTCGTAGACAAGTGGGACGAGCTGATCGACTGGGACGGCCGCGCCAACAGCGAGGGCGACTTTTTTATTCGCCTGCTGCAGGAACACGGTGCCAAGAAGGTGCTGGACGTGGCAGCCGGGACCGGCTTTCATTCCGTGCGCCTGCTGGAGAGCGGCTTTGAAGTCACCAGCGGTGACGGCAGCCCCGAAATGCTGGCCAAGGCGTTTGAAAACGGCCGCAAACGCGGACACATCCTGCGTACCGTGCATGCCGACTGGCGCTATCTGAACAAGTCAGTACATGACCTGTACGACGCTGTCATTTGCCTGGGTAACTCCTTCACCCACCTGCATAGCGACAACGATCGGCGCAAGACCCTGGCCGAGTTTTACGCCACCTTGCGCCATGACGGTATTCTGATTCTGGACCAGCGTAACTATGACGCGCTGCTGGATCATCAGGTACAGCCGACGCATAACTACTACTATTGTGGTGATAATGTGAAGGCGAGTCCGGAGCATATCGACGAGTCTCTGGCCCGTTTCCGCTACGAGTTCCCGGACAATTCCACTTTCCATCTGAATATGTTCCCGCTGCGCAAGGAGTATGTGCGCAAGTTGATGCGTGACGTTGGCTTCCAGAAAGTGACCACCTACGGTGACTTCAAGGAAACCTACCGTGAAGCCGAGCCGGACTTCTTCATTCACGTAGCCGAAAAACGCTATATCGAAGGGGAGAACGAATGAGCAAGAGCTATTCCGATGTCGTAGAAACGGCCCGCGATTATTACAACAGCGAGGATGCCGATAATTTCTATTTCCACGTCTGGGGTGGCGAGGACATTCACATCGGCCTGTATCAGTCCGAGGATGAGCCGATTCGTGATGCCAGCCGGCGCACCGTCGAGTACATGGCTTCCAAGATCCAACTCACGCTCGACGCCGACAAAAAGGTGCTCGACATGGGGGCCGGCTACGGCGGCGTGGCCCGCTACCTGGCCAGGACCTATGGTTGCCAGGTGGTCGCCCTGAATCTGAGCGAGCGGGAAAACGAGCGCGATCGCAAGATGAACCAGGAACAGGGTCTGGACCACCTGATCGAGGTGTGGGACGGCAGCTTTGAATCGGTTGCTGCCGACGATGCCAGCTTCGACGTGGTCTGGTCACAGGATTCCATCCTGCACAGCAGCGAGCGGGCCAAAGTGGTCGCCGAAGCCGCGCGGGTGCTCAAGCCCGGTGGCGAGCTGATCATGACCGATCCGATGCAGGTCGACGACTGTCCGGAGGGCGTGTTGCAGCCGGTCTACGACCGGATTCACCTGCCCTCACTGGGGTCCATCGAGTTTTATCGCGAAGCGGCCAAACAGAACGGTCTGGAAGAGATCGAAGTGGAGGAGATGACCGAAAACCTGGTCAAGCACTACGGCCGGGTTCGTCGCGAGCTGGAGCAGAATCGTGACAGCATCACCGACAAGGTCTCCGATGCCTATATCGATCGCATGATCACCGGCCTGGGCCACTGGGTCGACGCCGGCAGCAAGGGCTATCTGCGCTGGGGCATCCTGCACTTTCGCAAGGCGTAATAACCTGCGTTGATGTAGGAGCGCTTCCAGCGCGATGATGAACGAATCGCGGCGAAGCCGCTCCTACACTCGCCCTGTACCGGGAATCCAATTCATCCAGGGGCCTAGTAACCCCAGACGCCTTCGAGCAGGGCGGCGTAGGGCCGGTAGAGATCGTTATCGGCCGGCTCGAAACCGCTGATATTCACTTTTTCCAGCATGGCCTGACCGGCCTCGCTCTCATGGGCGGTTAGCAGGGCCTGCCGGATTTGCTGGCGTACTTCGGATGGTAGATCGGGCGAGGCGGAAACCGCATGGTGCGGGACCGGTTCGGTGGTGGTCACCGTGTTGACGGTCGTATCCCCACTGACCAGCGGGGTGGGGATCAGCGCCGCGCTGGCCCGGCCGGATTTGAGGCGTTCCAGCGCCTGGTTGAAATTCTGGGTGCTGACCATGGTCGGCTGGCGCATCTGATGCGGGAACATCCGCGCCAGCTCGACGCCGCTCAGACTGGGGGAGGCCGGAGTCACCACTTTTTTGCCGATCAGTTCGGCGGGCTCGAACAGCAGCAGATCCTCATTTGTGACCAGACTGAAACTGAGGGTATCGCGGATTTTGGCCAGCACCTGGTAGTTGGCCTTGGCGACCCGATAGCCGGTAAAATGGGGGGCGTCCAGTACCAGATCCGCGGTATTCTCCCGGCGCATGGCCTCCCAGTAAGCGACATAATTATGGTGGGCCTCGATTTGGAACACGTGGCCGGTGCGGGTGCCCAGGTACTCGGCCAGCGGCCGGTAATATTCCTCGGTCTGTTCCTTGGGCATCGTGGGCGTAATGGCCAGGGTATAGCTGTCGGCCTGGCTGATCGGCGCGAGCAGGTACAGGACCAACACAATAGTGACAGCGATGCGCCGCGGGATAACGATGACGGGGTGCATAAAACCTCCTGCATGACGCCGGGTGACAATCAGTGGACGCAGCTCGTATACGGATTAATCCGTAGAGCCACAAGTAGTTACCCTGTCCTATCACGGGTTAACGGCCTGTTCGTGACAAAAGTTTAGAAAAAATAGGGAGGAAAATGATGGTCAGTCTTGAAACACCGGTCTGTGATTTTGATGCGCCGGCGGTGGATTTTGCCCTGCCGGGGATCGATGGCGAGACCTGGACGCTGGAACAGTGTCGGGGGAAAACGGCCTGCTGGTGATGTTTATCTGCAACCATTGCCCGTACGTGAAGGCGATTCGCGAGCGACTGGTGCGCGATACCCGCGAGTTGCGCGACAAGCACGGCATCAACACCGTGGCGATCATGGCCAACGACCCGACCGAATACGAAGAGGATTCCTTCGAGAACATGCAGAAGGTGGCCGCCGAGTACGACTTCCCCTTTCCTTATTTACTGGACGAGAGCCAGGCGGTCGCCAGGGCCTATGGCGCGGTCTGCACCCCGGATTTTTTCGGTTACAATGCCGATCTCAAGCTGCAGTACCGGGGCCGGTTCGATGCCAGTCGCAAGGAGACCGCCCCGGCGGACGCGCGCCGGGATCTGTTCGAGGCGATGGTGCAGGTGGCCGAAACCGGCCGGGGGCCGGCCGAGCAGATCCCCGGCATGGGCTGTTCCATCAAGTGGAAAGAGGGCGACTGAGCCAGGAACCCCGCCCTTTTACCAATAAAATTCACTGTTTGCCCCATAAGCCAGGCAGGCGCCGGGAGCACTGGCGCACCCGGCGCTTGCCCGCCACAGGTAAAAAATGGGAAAATCCCGGCCTCGTTAAACCGGGGAGGAAGCCGAACCGGCATTTTCATCAGGCAACACAGCGCCTGACAACAACAATGCTCGACTTCCATCATTACGGCAATCCCGACGGAAGCTAGTAACCGAATTCAGACGCGCCGAGCGACGGCGCGGGTGGAGTGCTCATTTCTGATGAAACATGAACATCGGAAAACGCTTCGCCCCTGGCAGTATCGATAACAGCATTTTTGCAATTTAATGAACCGAGGGGAACTTTATGGCATCTCGCAAAGATCTCGCCAATGCAATCCGCGCTCTGAGTATGGACGCGGTGCAAAAGGCAAATTCCGGCCACCCGGGCGCGCCCATGGGCATGGCCGATATCGCGGAAGTCCTGTGGAACGACTTTCTGAAGCACAACCCGGGCAATCCGAACTGGTTCGATCGCGACCGCTTCGTGCTGTCCAACGGTCACGGTTCCATGTTGATCTATTCCCTGCTGCACCTGACCGGCTATGACCTGCCGATGGAAGAGCTGAAAAACTTCCGTCAGCTGCACTCCAAGACCCCGGGCCATCCCGAATACGGCTATACCGCCGGCGTGGAAACCACCACCGGGCCGCTGGGTCAGGGCATCTCCAATGCCGTGGGCATGGCGCTGGCCGAACGGACCCTGGCCGGGCAGTTCAACCGCGACGGTCACCACATTGTCGATCATTACACTTACGCGTTCCTGGGTGACGGCTGCATGATGGAAGGTATCTCCCACGAATCCTGCGCACTGGCCGGTACCCTGGGTCTGGGCAAGCTGATCGCCTTCTGGGATGACAACGGTATCTCCATCGACGGTCACGTTGATAACTGGTTTACCGACGACACGCCCAAGCGTTTCGAAGCCTATGGCTGGCACGTGATCCGCGATGTCGACGGTCATAATGCCGACGCTGTTAACAAGGCCGTACACGAGGCCAGGTCGGTCAACGACAAGCCGACCCTGGTCTGCACCAAGACCACCATCGGTTTCGGCGCCCCCAACCTGTGCGGCAGCCACGATTGCCACGGTGCGCCGCTGGGCGACGACGAAGTCAAGGCGACCCGCGAGAACATCGGCTGGCCGCACGAACCGTTTGTGATTCCCGATGAAATCTACGGCGGCTGGGATGCGAAAGAGAAGGGTCAGCAGGCCGAAGCGGAATGGAACAAGAAGTTCGATGCTTACAAGAAGGATTACCCGGAACTGGCCGCCGAATTCGAGCGCCGCATGAAGGGTGAGCTGCCCGGTAACTGGGAAGAGGTCGCCAACAGCTTCATCAAGGAATGCATCGAAAAAGCCGACTCGCCGGCGACCCGCAAGGCCTCCCAGGGTGCGATCACCGCTTTTGCCAAGGCCCTGCCGGAATTTCTCGGCGGCTCGGCCGACCTGACGCCGTCCAACCTGACCAACTGGCCGGACGCGAAAATCCTCACCAACACCGTGGCTGACGGCAATTATCTGTCTTACGGGGTTCGTGAGTTCGGGATGTCCGCCATCATTAACGGGATCACTCTGCACGGCGGGTTCAAGCCGTTCGGTGGTACCTTCCTGATGTTCTCCGAATATGCGCGTAATGCCCTGCGCATGGCCGCGCTGATGAAGATCCCGAGCATCTTTGTCTATACCCATGACTCCATCGGCCTGGGCGAAGACGGCCCGACCCATCAGGCTGTCGAACAGACCGCAACCCTGCGGCTGATTCCCAACATGTCCCTGTGGCGTCCCTGTGACAGCGTGGAAACCGCCATTGCCTGGAAGGCCGCGGTCGAACGCAACGATGGCCCGACCTCGCTGATCTTCAGCCGTCAGGGTCTGCCGCATCAGGAACGTTCCGACGAACAGGTGGCCAACATCGCCCGCGGCGGTTACGTGCTCAAGGACTGCGACGGTACCCCGGACGCCATCATCATCGCCACCGGCTCCGAAGTCGCGCTGGCCATGGGAGCGGCGGAGAAGCTGTCCGGCAAGAAGATCCGCGTGGTCTCCATGCCGTCGGTCAACGTGTTCGAAGCCCAGGACGAAGCGTATCGCGAGTCCGTGATTCCGTCCGCCGTGACGGCCCGTGTGGCGGTCGAAGCCGGGGTGACCGACGTCTGGTACAAGTACGTGGGTCTCAATGGCAAGGTCGTGGGTCTGAACCGCTTCGGCGAATCGGCACCGGCCGGCAAGCTGTTTGAATACTTCGGTTTCACTGTCGACAACGTGGCCAAGGCCGTTGAAGACGTCCTGTAACAATTTTGATTTATAAACCTTAGAGTAAGGGGAGAAAGTAACATGGCAATTAAAATCGGGATTAACGGTTTCGGCCGTATCGGACGTATGGTGTTTCGCGCCGTCGCCAAAGAGTTCGACAACATCGAAGTTGTCGGCATTAACGATCTGCTGGATCCGGACTACCTGTCCTACATGCTGCGTTACGACTCGGTACACGGTCGTTTCCAGGGTGATGTCAAGGTCGATGGCAATAACCTGATCGTCGACGGCAAGAAGATCCGCCTGACCGCCGAAAAGGATCCGGCCGCCCTGAAATGGGGTGACGTCGGTGCCGATATCGTGGTCGAATCCACCGGTCTGTTCCTGACCGAGGAAGCCTGCCAGAAGCACATCGACGCCGGCGCCAAGAAGGTGGTGATGTCCGCGCCTTCCAAGGACGGTGCACCGATGTTCGTTTACGGTGTCAACCATGAAGACTATGCCGGTCAGGCGATTACTTCTGCCGCCTCCTGCACCACCAACGCCCTGGCGCCGGTGGCCAAGGTGCTGCATGACAACTGGGGCATCAAGCGCGGCCTGATGACCACCGTGCATGCCGCCACCGCCACCCAGAAAACCGTTGACGGTCCGTCCATGAAAGACTGGCGTGGCGGTCGTGGTATCCTGGAGAACATCATCCCCTCCGCGACCGGCGCGGCCAAAGCCGTGGGCGTGGTCATGCCGGAACTCAACGGCAAGCTGACCGGGATGGCCTTCCGGGTGCCGACCTCCGACGTGTCCGTGGTTGACCTGACCGTCGAGCTGGAAAAAGGCGCCAGGTACGATGACATCTGCAAGGCGATGAAGGCCGCTTCCGAATCCGGTGACATCAGCAAGACCCTGGCCTACACCGACGAAAAAGTGGTTTCCACCGACTTCCGCGGTATCGGTCATTCCTCCATCTTCGATGCCGAAGCCGGTATCGCGCTGGATGATACCTTCGTCAAGGTCGTCGCCTGGTACGACAACGAGTACGGCTACACCTGCAACATGCTGCGTTTCCTCGAACATGCAGCTAAATAATCAGCTGGGGTTAGTTGATTAACGCAGAGCACGCGGAGGCGCAGAGTCGCAGAGACTAATTTGTTTCTCTGCGCCTCCGCGTCTCTGCGCTCTCCGCGTTTTAATTACGAATGTTTACGCAAAGAGCTATTCGCCAAGCGCCGACCGTTTAGCTAATAGTTTTTGAAAATTTACACGGAGTAACAAACATGTCATTTATCAAGTTGACGGATCTGGATCTGTCCGGCAAGCGAGTACTGATTCGCGCCGATCTGAATGTGCCGGTAAAAAACGGCAAGGTCACTTCCGATGCGCGGATTACCGCTTCCATGCCGACCATCGAACACTGCCTGAAAGCGGGTGCGTCGGCGGTGATGGTCATGTCCCATCGCGGCCGCCCCGAAGAAGGGGTGCCGGACGAGGAAAACTCCCTGGCGCCGATTGCCGATGACATGTCCGCCAAGCTGGGCAAGGAAGTTCGCCTGGTCAAGGATTACCTGGAAAACGATCCGCAGCCGGCCGGGGGGAAGTCGTGCTGCTGGAGAATGTGCGCTTCAACACCGGCGAGAAAAAAGATGATGAAACACTGGCGAAAAAATATGCCGCCCTGTGCGATGTGTTCGTGATGGATGCCTTCGGCACCGCGCATCGCGCCCAGGCCTCCACCCACGGCGTCGGCAAGTTTGCCCCGACCGCCTGCGCCGGTCTGCTGCTGGCCGAGGAGCTGGAAGCGCTGGCCAAGGCGCTGGCCGATCCGGCCCGGCCGATGATCGCCATCGTCGGCGGCTCCAAGGTCTCCACCAAGCTGACCGTGCTCGAAGCGCTGTCCACCAGGGTGGACCAGCTGATCGTCGGCGGCGGTATCGCCAACACTTTCCTCAAGGCGGCCGGGCATCCGGTGGGCAAGTCCCTGTGCGAGGATGACCTGGTCGACACGGCCAAAGAACTGATGCAAAAGGCCGAGGCGGCCGGCGCCAGTATCCCGATTGCCACCGACGTGGTGGTCGGCAAGAACTTCGATGAAAACGAACCGGCCGTGCTGAAAAAAGTCGATGAAGTGGCCGACGACGACATGATCTTCGATATCGGTCCTGATTCTGCGAAACAACTGGCAGACAAGATCGCCCAGGCCGGTACCATTGTCTGGAACGGTCCGGTTGGCGTGTTCGAGTTCGATCAGTTCGGCGAAGGCACCAAAACCATCTCTATGGCCATCGCCAACGCCAAAGGCTTCAGCCTGGCCGGGGGCGGCGATACCATCGCGGCAATCCAGAAGTACGATATCTATGACAAGGTCTCCTACATCTCCACCGCCGGTGGCGCGTTCCTGGAATACCTGGAAGGCAAGACCCTGCCGGCGGTGGCCATGCTGGAAGAGCGAGCCAAAAAATAACAGTGACGCGTTACGAGGAACGAGTAACGAGTCGTATGAGAGCTGGCCGGACTGCGGCCAGCTGCTATCAATTATCCAATCGGCGGATTTGCCAGCCGGTAACAGGAACCCGTCACTAGACTTATGAGAAGAACCAAAATTGTTGCCACGCTTGGCCCTGCTACCGATGATCCGAAGGTCATGGACAAGATCATCGAGGCCGGGGTGGATGTTGCCCGGATCAATTTCTCCCACGGCAGCCCGGAAGAGCACATCGATCGGGCCGACAAGATCCGCAACCGGGCCCGCGCCCACGGTCGCCAGGTCGGGGTCATGTGCGATCTGCAGGGGCCGAAGATCCGCATCGAACGTTTCAAGGACGGCAAGATTACGCTCAAGGACGGCGAAATCTTCATCCTTGATGGCAAACTGGATCCCGAAGCCGGCACCCATGAGCGGGTCGGCATGGCCTACAAGGAGTTGCCCGAGGACGTAAACCGGGGCGACACCTTGCTGCTGGACGACGGGCGGATCGTGTTGTGGGTCGATTCCATCGAGGGGCCCGAGGTGCATTGCCGGGTCGTGGTCGGCGGCGAGCTGTCGGATCGCAAGGGCCTCAACAAGCAGGGCGGCGGCCTGTCGGCCCCGGCCCTGACCCACAAGGATCGCGAGGACATCAAGGCCGCTGCAGCCATGAAGGCTGATTACATCGCGGTCTCCTTTCCGCGTAACGCCGCGGATGTCAACGAGGCCCGCCATCTGATCGAGGCGGCGGGCAGTACCGCCCATGTGGTCGCCAAGATCGAGCGGGCCGATGCCCTGAACAAGATCGAGGAGATCATCGAGGCGGCGGATGTGATCATGATCGCCCGCGGCGATCTGGGCGTGGAAATCGGCGATGCCGCCCTGCCGCCGGTGCAAAAAGAGCTGATCAGCAAGGCCCGCGCCATGAACCGGGTGGTGATTACCGCGACCCAGATGATGGAGTCGATGATCACCAGCCATATCCCGACCCGCGCCGAGGTGTTCGACGTGGCCAATGCCGTGCTGGACGGCACCGACGCGGTGATGCTCTCGGCCGAGACCGCCAGCGGCCGCTATCCGGACAGCGCCATCGCGGCCATGGACCGGATCTGCCGCGAGGCCGAAAAACAGCGCACCGCCAAGCGCTCCGACCACCGCATCGATACCCGCTTCAAACGCATCGACGAGGCGATTGCGATGGCCGCGATGTATACCGCCAACCACCTGGGGGTGAAGGCGATCGCCGCCCTGACCGAGTCAGGCTCAACGACGCGCTGGATGTCCCGTATCAGCTCGGGGATCCCCATCTACGCCTTGACGAGCTATGTGGAGACGCGTAGAAAGGTGACTCTCTACCGCGGGGTTTATCCGGTCAGTTTTGATGTACCGCCCGATCTGGATCGCTCCGCCGTTAACCGGGAAGCCATTGATGAGTTGCTGCGCCGTGGCGCGGTGCGCGACGGCGACCTGGTCTTGATTACCCGGGGCGACCTGATGGGCGTTCGGGGCGGCACCAATGCCATGACCATCGTCCGGGTGGGCGATGTGGACGGCATCGATCAGGATGCCACGCTCGAATAATCGCACTTATAAGATAAGATTTAACATAGTAAAATAGTCGGAAACACACATTTAAGGAGGTCCCGAAAATGGCCCTGATTTCACTGCGTCAATTGCTGGATCATGCCGCCGAAGTTGGTTACGGCATGCCGGCGTTCAACGTCAACAACATGGAGCAGGTGCATGCCATCATGCAGGCTGCCGATGAAACCAACAGCCCGGTCATCATGCAGGGTTCCGCCGGCGCGCGCTCCTATGCCGGTGAACCGTTCCTGCGTCACCTGATCACCGCCGCGCTGGAAATGTACCCGCATATCCCGGTCGTCATGCACCAGGACCACGGCTCTGCCCCGGGCGTCTGCCTGCGTTCCATCCAGTCCGGTTTCAGCTCGGTCATGATGGACGGTTCCCTGATGGAAGACATGAAGACCCCCGCTTCCTATGAATACAATGTCGACGTGACCCGCAAGGTCGTGGAAATGGCCCACGCCGGCGGGGTTTCCGTCGAAGGCGAACTGGGCTGCCTGGGCTCGCTGGAAACCGGTGAAATGGGCGAAGAAGACGGCCACGGCGCCGAAGGCAAGCTGGACATGGACATGCTGCTGACCGACCCGGAACAGGCGGCGGACTTCGTGGCCCAGACCGGCGTGGACGCCCTGGCTATCGCCATCGGCACCTCCCATGGCGCCTACAAGTTCACCAAGGAGCCGACCGGTGAAATCCTGCGTATCGATCGCATCAAGGAAATCCACGAGCGGATTCCGGACACCCATCTGGTTATGCACGGTTCCTCTTCCGTTCCGCAGGAGTGGCTGGAAATCATCAACAACTACGGCGGCGACATGGGCGAAACCTATGGCGTACCGGTGCACGAAATCCAGGAAGGCATCAAGCACGGCGTACGCAAGGTCAACATCGACACCGACCTGCGCATGGCCTCCACCGGTGCGGTTCGCAAGCACCTGGCCGACAACCCCAGCAACTTCGATCCGCGCAAATTCCTCAAGGCTTCCACCGCCGCCATGAAGGAAATCTGCAAGGCCCGCTTCGAAGCCTTCGGTTGTGCCGGCAATGCCAGCAAGATCGACGTGACCAGCCTGGAAAAAATGGTCGAACGCTACGCCTCCGGCGAGCTGGACCCGAAGATCAAGTCCAAGGCGGCTTAAGTCAACGGACTATCGCTGTATCAAAGGCGGGCCTCGGCCCGCCTTTTTTGTTTAAAAGCTTTTCACCGCAGAGGCGCCAAAAATAGTTTTGAATTTTTAATGCTGAATTTTGAATTGACAGTTAGTTAGTGGCAGTCTGCAAAGGATTGTTCCGGTCGTGGTTTACTGAACCAGCCAGTACTCCTGCCAATACAAAAATTCAAAACTTAAAATTCAACATTCAAAATTATATCGAGGCGTCTCTGCGGTAAAACAAAAATAAATCAGGTATAGCTATGTCGAATGATGTACTGGAACAGGTGACGTCGATCATCGAGACCGATCCCCGTTCGGGGCAGTCGTTGTTACTGTTCGCGCTGGTTTCCACCCTGAACGTGGAGAAGACCGGGCATATGTACATGCTGGGCAAGCTCAAGGAGTTTACGCCGGAGAACCGGCAGCTGGCCTACGGCCTGATGGAGATGATGGCGGATAACCGGATCCACGACGAAGCCTGGCAGGCCGCTATGGCCCGCATGGAACAGGCGGTAAAAGGGTAATTCCCGGGCGGGAATTGTTTGACGCCGTCGCGGCGCAGTGGCTACTCTTGAAGTCTCTGGGGATGCCGGGATGCGGGGATGGGAGCGAACGATAACCACGCCTTTTTACTACGTGAACGTCTGCCGATGCTGCTGCAGGCCCTGGAGGCCGAAGGCTACGAGTGCATTGGCCCCCGGTGGCGTGATGATGCCATCATTTACGATCGTCTCGACGACGTCGACCAGTTACCCCGCGGGATCAAGGTCAACCAGTACCCGGCGGAATATTGCGGCGAGGTCCACGATAGCCCGCGCGATTTTGCCTGGGCCAATGGCCCGCAGGCCCTGAAGCCCTTCCTGTTTGCTCCGCGCGAGACCCTGTGGCGGGTCAACCGCGATGAAACCGGTCGACTGAACTTCGAAGAAACCCCGCCTGATCCGCCCAGACGGGCGATCATCGGCGTACGCGCCTGTGATCTGGCCGCCCTGGCCTTGCAGGATCAGCATTTTCTGCGGAGCTCATACCCCGATCCCGCCTATGCCGCGCGGCGTGAAAACCTGCTGCTGGTGGCGGTCAATTGTTCGCATCCGGCCTCGACCTGTTTTTGCGCGTCCACCGGTGACGGCCCGGTGGCAAAACAGGGTTATGACCTGCTGCTCGACGAACTGGATGACGGATTCATGATCCAGGCCGGCACCGCGGAGGGCGAGGCGGTCATGGCGCGGCTCAACCTGATTCCGGTGACCGACGGGCATCGGGAGGCCATCGAGATACAGCAGGAAAAGGCGCATGAACAGTTGAGACAGGTGCCGGGCCGACAGTTGCGTGACGCCCTGTTTTCCAATCTCGAACACGAACGCTGGAACGAGGTTGCCGGACGTTGTCTTTCCTGCGGTAACTGTACCTCGGTCTGCCCGACCTGTTTTTGCCACAGCGAGGAAGAGCTGGCCCCGCTGGACGGCGGCAGTTCGGAACACGTGCGCCAGTGGGACTCCTGTTTTACCGCCGGCCACAGTTATATTCATGGCCTGACGATTCGCCAGCAGACCCGCGAGCGCTATCGTCAGTGGCTGACCCACAAGTTCGGCAGCTGGCACGATCAGTACGGACGCAGCGGGTGCGTCGGTTGCGGCCGCTGTATCACCTGGTGTCCGGTCGGTATCGATGTCACCGAGGAGTTGCAGGTCATATGCGGGAGCGATGACGCATGAGTTCAGCCTATTTACCGCATGAAGCCGAGATATTCGAGCGCCTGGAAGAGGGGCGCGATATTTTTACCCTGCGCCTGCGCTTTACCGATCCGCAGATGCATGCGGCCTACCGGTTTGATCCGGGCCAGTTCAATATGCTGTATGTGTATGGCGTAGGGGAAATCCCGATTTCGATCGTCTCGGATCCGGAGGATGAACACGCCTACGATCACACCATTCGTCGTCTGGGTCGGGTGACCCATACTCTGGCTGAACTGAAACAGGGTGATCGGATCGGTGTGCGCGGTGCATTCGGGCGCGGCTGGCCCATGCAACAGGCAGAAGACAAGGATATGGTGATTATCACGGGCGGGTTGGGTTGCGCCCCGGTGGTCTCGGTGATCAATTATGTGCTGAACCGCCGCGAGCGCTTTCGACGACTGATCATCATGCAGGGCGTCAAGCATGCCAATGACCTGATCTGGCGCGAGAAGTATGAAACCTGGAACCGCATGCCGGATACCCAGGTGGTGCTGGCGGCCAGTCAGGGCGGGCAGGGCTGGCCCTGGGCGACCGGGCATATCACCGAGCTGGTCAGCGAGATCGATTTCGATCCGCAAAACTGCAGTGTCATGATGTGCGGCCCGGAAGGGATGATGATCGCCGCGCTCAAGGAACTGTTACCGCGCCAGGTGCCCGAGCCGTCTATCTGGCTGAGCATGGAGCGCAACATGCAGTGCGCAGTCGGTCATTGCGGCCATTGCCAGCACGGACCGAACTTTGTCTGCAAAGACGGGCCGGTCTTCAATTATCCGGAAATCAAACCGCTGCTGGGGATAAGAGGATTCTAGGATGAGCGATAAACCGAAAGTGGCGGTGCACAAATTCGCCTCCTGCGACGGTTGTCAGCTGGCCTTTTTGAATGCCGGCGAAGCGCTGTTAACGTTATCGCAGCAGGTCGAGCTGGTGCATTTTGCCGAGGCGGGGCCGATGAACCCCGAAGCGGAGGTCGATATCGCCTTTGTCGAAGGCAGCATCTGTGCCGCCCATGATGAGGAACGTATCCAGGCTATCCGTCGTAATTCGAAGTATCTGATTACCATTGGTGCCTGCGCTACCGCCGGGGGATTGCAGGCCCTGCGCAACCTGGCCGACGGCGAGCAATGGCTGGCCGATGTGTATGCTTCGCCGGAGTATATCGACAGCCTGGCGACCTCCACGCCCGTTTCGCATCACGTCAAGGTGGATCATGAATTATGGGGCTGCCCGGTCAACGGCCGTCAGGTGATGGGCGCGATTCGATCGTTGCTGCATGGCGCCGTGCCGGTCGTGGAACAGGACAAGGTTTGTCTGGAGTGCAAACGCCAGCTGAATGTCTGTGTCATGGTGACCAAGGGAGAGCCGTGTATGGGACCGGTCACCCGGACCGGTTGCGGCGCTATCTGTCCGTCGCTGGGGCGTGACTGTTACGCCTGTTATGGTCCGGCCGAAAACAGCAATACCGAAGCGCTGGGTGAGGCGTTTCGTCAACTGGGCCTGTTGCCTGTGACCGTCGGTCGCCGTTTTCATTTTATCAATAGCGGTGCCGAGCCCTTCACTGCCGCCGGGCAACACTGGAAACAGGACGAGTAATGGACGAGCAACGCGACATTCGCATCAATGTGCCGGTGCTGGCGCGGGTCGAGGGCGAGGGCGCCCTGGAACTGGAAGCCCGCGAAGGCCGCATCGAGCAAATGCGCCTGCGTATCTTCGAACCCCCGCGGTTGTTCGAAAAATTTCTCGAAGGGCATAACTACAGCGAAGTGCCGGACATGGTCGCGCGCATCTGCGGTATCTGCCCGGTGGCCTACCAGATGAGCGCCGTGCAGGCGATCGAGAATATCTTTGCCACACCGGTCAGTGACTGGGTGATGGCCATGCGCCGGGCCATGTATTGCGGCGAATGGATCCAGAGTCACGCCCTGCATATTCACTTGCTCGCGGCGCCCGATTTTCTCGGGTTTAACAATGCGATCGAAATGGCCGGGGCGCATCCCGATGCCGTACGCCGCGGCCTGCAGCTGCAGGCCCTGGGCAACCGGCTGATCAGCCTGTTCGGGGGCCGTTCGGTACACCCGGTCGGCGTCTGTGTGGGTGGTTTTCATCATGAACCGGCGCCAGAGAAGGTCGAGAGTCTGCGCCAGGATTTGCAGGCGGCGCTGCCCGAGGCCGAGGCCCTGGTTCACTGGACCGCCGGGCTGGCCCTGCCCGACGATCAGCAGGACTTTATCAGCGTGGCACTGCGCCACGAGCAGGACTATCCCATGTATGGTGGGCGGCTGGTTTCCGATGCCGGGCTGGATATCGCCATCGACGAGTATGAACAGCACTTTCGCGAATTCCAGGTGCCGCACTCGACTTCCTTTCATGCCCTGCTGGACGATCAACCCTACCTGGTCGGCCCGCTGGCCCGGCTCAACCTGAACCGGGACAAACTGCCTGAACCGGTTCAGGCGTTGATCGAACAAACCGGGATCGCGTTCCCCAGCCGCAACATGTTCCATTCGATCATCGCCCGCGCCATCGAGTTGTATTACGCCCTCCATGAAGCCGTGCGCCTTCTGGACAACTATCAACGCCCCGGACAAAGCGCCGAGTTCATCGAACCCAACGCCGGGACCGGTTACGGTTGCACCGAGGCCCCGCGCGGTATCCTCTGGCACCGTTATGATCTGGATGGCGAAGGGATGGTGTTAAAAGCGAACATCGTTCCGCCCACCAGCCAGAACCAGGCGCGCATCGAACAGGACCTGCGCCAGTCCCTCGAAGCTTACGGTTTGCACAACGATGACGATGCGTTGCGCCTGCGCGCCGAAAGCGTGATCCGCAACTACGATCCCTGTATCTCCTGCTCCACCCACTTTCTCAAGATCCGGGTCGACCGGCAGTGAAAACCATCCTGGTGGCGGGGATCGGCTCGCCCTTCGGCGCCGATCAGCTGGGGTGGCAGGTGATTGATGCATTACAGGAGCATTCACAAGCGGACGCCATGTTGTCGCAGTGCCAGTTCAGCAAACTGGATCGTCCCGGTGCCGGTCTGATCGAAACTCTTCAGGGTTACGAACGGGTTGTTCTCATTGACGCGGTGCAGGCCGGCAAGCCGCGCGGGACGGTGATCCGGCTGGATGCTGGACAGGTCGGTGAACAGGCGGCAGGGCTTTCCAGCCATAACTTTGGTGTGGCCGAGGCGGTTGCGCTGGCCCGCGCCATGGGGCAGCTTCCTGAGGAGCTCGTCCTGGTGGGTCTGGATGCCGGGGACAAGCCGGAGGTGGCATTCGAGGCTAGCGAAGCGGACAAGCTTATTGAGTGGGTGGTGGATGAGTTGAGTGAAGTGGTATCAGGGTAAACCCTGATAGACCGACAAAACAACAACAGGGTAACCTCGAAAAAATCCATCCTCCCTGCTAGGATTATGGGTAATTTCTGTAATATCAGGACCCGGGTCTGGGATAGGCAGATTCTGTCTAAATCACCATTATGTGCGTGAAGACAAGAGGTAAAAAAATATGAATACTGCAAAAGACGAAGTAAAGGCTCTAATTGATAAGCTGCCGGATGATTGTTCATTGGAAGATGTTCAGTATCATCTTTACGTGGCGGAAAAAATCCACAGAGGGATCGAACGCGCCGATAAGGAAGGTACAATTGGCCAGGCTGAAGCTGAGAGGCAGTTCAGTAAATGGACCTCGAAGTAAGGTGGTCGCCAGAGGCCATTGAGGATCTTAAGGCCATCGCTGAATATATTGCGCGGGATTCTGAGTATTATGCGCGGGCTGTTGTCACAGAAACGTTGTCGATTTCCCGGTGCACGGGTGAATTTCCCCTGATAGGACGCATTGTTCCCGAGATAGATGACGAGAGCATACGAGAGCGATTTATTTACAGTTATCGCCTGATATATCAAATTTAACGGAATAGAGTTTTGATAGTTGCAGTGATCCATGGAAAGAGACTGCTTGAAAATATCTCAGATCGGTTTGATGAAAGTATAGAAGCAAGTAATCTGACCCCTTGAACCTCTTCAGCTACTGGAGATCAACATGGAAATGCATTCAGGAACCACAATGAAAATTATTGGTATTGTCCTGGTAGTTTTAGGAATTGGCCTTGCAATATGGGGGTATCAATTATCTGGTTCTGTCGGATCAGAAATAACACAAGCAGTAACAGGTTCAGATACAGACAAGGTAATGACTTTCTACATTGCTGGCGCCATAAGTTTTGTTGTTGGCATCTACCTATTCGCTAAAAAATAATACTGGAGGAAACATGGATATTATTAGCTTATTAATATTTCTAGCTGTTGGCGCGCTGGTTGGGTGGCTTGCTGGCACCATCGTTAAGGGAAGAGGATTTGGTGTCATAGGAAATATGATCGTAGGAATTGTTGGTGCCATAGTGGGCGGCTTTGTATTCGGCTTGCTTGGCATAACAACAGGCGGGTTTTTAGGCTCTATCATTATGGCCACTATTGGCGCTGTTATTTTGTTATTTTTAATTGGTGTTATTAAGAAGGCCTAGCTCCCATAACAAGCCCATCCAGCCGACGCCAAAATGAGGTACGGGGATCGGGAATCCTGCAACCACCGAGGTCAGGTATTGCCTTTTGACTTTCAGAGATCAACAATCAACACTCACTCCGGATTGGGTTATTGTTTCACACAATACGCATCAATAACGAAAAATGATCTCCGAATCAGACTGGAAGAAATTTAAGAAAATAAAAGAAGCGGCATTGGAGCGCTTCTGCGGAACTATATTACAAGATGTTTCAGAGGGTTTGGCGAGTAGAGATATGCCAACAAATCATGAGAAATATCTATATTTATATAAATTAATTGAGAACTACGATAAGCGGATTGCTTTGCTTTTTGATGGCCATAGTCGGTCAAAAGCTACGCTACAGCTTATGATGCTACGAAAGGAAGGACTGGTTGATGAGTCGGACATCCAGGGGCTATCTAATGAACTCAAAGAAAACATAAATCCTGAGAATCATGGGTAACACCGGAGAAGACGGACGGAAGGGTTAATGCCATTCGGGGCAAAGCCCTTATCGAATTGAATCTGCGAAAGGATTTTCAGGCGAAATTATAAAATCTTTTCTCCGCGCCTTTGCACCCAAACAACGGGCATAAACGCCTCCGCGCTCTCCGCGTTTTTTCCAGTGACCTGGAGAGATGAGCGTTATTCACACTCCGCCGGCACGTCGTCGAAGAAGTCGACCTTGCCGGTCTCCAGGCAATATTCGGCGCCGACGACCAGCAGGCCGTTGTTGGCGATTAGTTCCTCGAGAATGGCCGAGCCGTGGCGCAGGTGATCGCAGGAGGCGCGCACGTTGGCGCGCACGGCCTTGTCGATCAGCTCTTCCCGGGGCATGTCCGGGTTAATGTCGAGCAGGTTGCGCACCGCCGGACTGACCCGGCTGACGATGGAGTGTAGATTCGGGGACTGGTTTTCGGTGGGGCGCTGCAGTTCGTCCAGGGTGGCGGTAATGGCGCCGCAGTTGGAGTGGCCCAGGACCACCACCAGCTTGGTGCCGAAGCGATCGGCGGCGAATTCCACGCTGCCCACCTGGGAGGGGGCGACAATGTTGCCGGCCACCCGGATCACGAACAGATCGCCGAGGCCCTGATCGAAGACCAGCTCGGCCGGGGCGCGCGAATCGGAGCAACCCAGGATGATGGCAATGGGTTCCTGCGGGCTTTTTGCCAGATTGGCCCGCTGGGTATAACTCAACAGGGAGTCGATACTGCGAACATTGGCAGTGAAGCGTTCATTGCCTTCGCGCAGTTGTTTCAGGGCATCGCAAGCAGAGTGCATTGGCTATCCTGACCTATCGATTATTATCTATGGAAAGTGGCCCAATGATAGCCGATTCGGGCGGGGGAAAACATCATCCCGCGCCCGGTTTTTGCCCGTCGGCAGCGGTTATTCCCAGCGTTTTTTGGCCGCGATCATGACGCCGAGGAACATGCCCACCACGGCCAGCAGCGATTCCAGCGACAGGGTGGAGAAGCCGGTCAGGCCCTGGCCGATGTTGCAGCCATAGGCGACGGTGGCGCCGATCCCCATCAGCGCCGCCCCCAGAATCGAGCTGCCCAGCTTGCCGCCGGGGATGGGGGTAAAGCGGAACTGGCCGCGGACCACGGAATAGACAAAGCCGATAGCCGCCAGGCCCACGACAAAGGAGACCGCATAGGAGAAGCGCGGGGTGTCGCCGGCGATCACCAGCATGCCGATTCGGGACATGGGGCCGGAGGCGGTGATGCCCGACGGCGCCCTGGGGTTGAAGTCGTCAAAGGCCAGCACCCCGGTGACATACCAGCTGGCCACGGTGATCAGGCCGATGATGCCGCCGGCGACCAGCAGGGAGATCTGCCCACCCCGCTTCCAGCGCAGGGCAATATAGCCGGCCAGCAGCGCGCCGATCACCAGGACCACCAGCCAGCCGGGCAGCCCGAGAATGCTGGCGATCCCGGCGTCGCCGCCGGTCAGGTGGATGGCGGTCAGGCCGGTGAGCCACAGCCGCACCGACTCGAGCAGGCCGAACTGGGTAATGGTGGCGAAAATGATGAACACCGACAGCACCAGCAGGGCCCGCAGATCGCCGCCGGCGGCGTTGACGAAGACCCGCGCCGCATCCTGCCCGCCGAGGCTGGCCCCGATGCCGAACAGCAGGCCACCGAGCAGGACGCCCAGCCAGTCAAACTGGCCGTTGCGATAGCCGGCACTGGCGATATCCACCGTGCCGGACGCTTCCAGCCACCCGGTGCCGAGGATCGCCACCAGCATGGCCGTGGCCACGGCCAGCAACTGGCGGTGACTGGCCTGGCGATAGACATTGCGCACCGCCTGCATCATATCCAGATCAAAGTGTCTGGCAACCAGGCCGTAGAAGAGACCGGCCAGCAGGCCGCCGGCGATCAGATAATTGGTGACATCCTCGAACATGCTTCCCCCTGATGGTATTTTTTCTGGCCGTGAATGTTACCCAATTCGCCCTGATGACACCATCATGTGCAGGGAAATAGACCGAAAAATCACTATCAGCCTTGTATCATTCTCCTGTCTGATAACAAACAGTGGGACCTGCATGGGTACATTGCACCCATGGTTTCACCGCTGTCGTAACAGGGGTAGAATGCCTGTTCGTTATGATCCATAACCTGTATTTGCAGGGGCTATTCCCTGCACCCATTGATGGTTCAGTATGAACGCCAGCACCGCACAACACAGTTCCCCGCAGATTCGCGAAAAACTGCTTCGCCGCTTCAAGGCATTGTTGCCGGCCGAGCAGGTGTTATACAGCGATGAGGATCTGCGCCCCTATGAATGCGACGGACTGTCGGCCTATCGCAAGTTGCCGCTGGCGGTGGTATTACCCGATACCATCGAGCAGGTTCAGACCATTTTAAAAGCCTGCAGCGAATTTGAGGTGCCCGTGGTGGCGCGCGGTGCCGGTACCGGTCTGTCGGGCGGGGCCTTGCCGCACGAGCAGGGGGTTTTGCTGAGTCTGGCGCGGTTTAACCGGATTGTGCAGGTGGATCCCCAGCAGCGTATTGCCCGGGTGCAGCCGGGGGTACGCAATCTGGCGATCTCCGAGGCGGTGGCCCAACACGGTCTGTATTACGCCCCGGATCCCTCCTCGCAAATTGCCTGCAGCATCGGGGGCAACGTGGCCGAGAATGCCGGCGGGGTGCATTGTCTCAAGTATGGTCTGACGGTACACAACATCCAGCAATTGAAAGTGGTGACCATTGACGGCGAGCTGCTGACCCTCGGCGGCAGCGGACTGGATGCGCCCGGGTATGATCTGCTGGCATTGATGACCGGCTCCGAAGGCATGCTCGGGGTGATCGTGGAAGTGACCGTGAAGTTACTGCCCAAACCGGATCGCGCCCAGGTGATACTGGCCGCCTTCGATGATGTCGTCAGGGCGGGAGAAGCGGTGGGCAATATTATCTCCGCCGGGATTATTCCCGCCGGACTGGAGATGATGGACAAACTGGCCATTCAGGCCGCGGAAGATTTTGTGCATGCCGGGTATCCGGTTGGTGCCGACGCGATTTTGTTGTGTGAACTCGATGGCACCAACGAAGAGGTTTCGGCCCATGTTTATCAGGTACGCGAGATATTGAATCACACCGGTGCCACCGAAGTGCGCACCGCCAGCAGCGATGCAGAGCGAATGAATTTCTGGAAGGGCCGCAAGGCGGCGTTCCCGGCGGTGGGCCGTATCTCGCCCGATTACTATTGCATGGATGGCACCATCCCGCGCAAACATCTGCCCGAAGTATTGGGCAAGATGGCCGAATTATCCAAAGAGTATGATCTGCGCGTAGCCAATGTCTTTCATGCCGGCGACGGCAACCTGCATCCGTTGATCCTGTACGATGCCAACAAACCGGGCGAGCTGGAACGCACCGAGGAGTTCGGTGGCAAGATACTGGAATTATGCGTGGAAGTCGGTGGCACCATCACCGGTGAACACGGTGTCGGCATGGAGAAGATCAACCAGATGTGCGTCCAGTTCGATGCCCGGGAGCTGACCCAGTTCCACGCCATTAAAAACGCCTTCGATCCCAGAGGCCTGCTCAATCCCGGCAAGGCCGTTCCCACCCTGCATCGTTGTGCCGAGTTCGGTGCCATGCATGTGCACCACGGCGAGCTGCCGTTTCCCGAACTGGATCGGTTCTGAGCATGGCCGACATCAGCGAACAGTTACAACAGCAGGTGCAAACCGCCCTGGAGAAGCATCAGCCGCTGGCGATTCGCGGCGGCAACAGCAAGGCGTTCTATGGACAGGATGTCTCGGGGACGCCGCTGGAGTTGGCCGATCACACGGGCATTGTGACCTACGAGCCGACCGAACTGGTCTTGACCGCGCGTGCCGGCACCCCGCTGGAAGCCATCGAACAGACTCTCGCCGAACAGGGCCAGATGCTCGCCTTCGAGCCGCCGCAGTTCGGGGAAGGGGCCACCCTGGGCGGCACCGTGGCCTGTAACCTGTCCGGGCCGCGGCGTGCCACGGCCGGGGCGGCACGCGACTTTGTCCTCGGCTGTAAACTGATCAACGGCAAGGGCGAGATCCTGCACTTCGGCGGCGAGGTGATGAAAAACGTGGCTGGTTACGATGTCTCGCGCCTGATGGCCGGGGCGCTGGGGACGCTGGGGGTGTTGCTCGAAGTCTCGCTCAAGGTACTGCCCCGTCCCGAAGGTGAACAGACCCTGGTCCAGGAGTGTTCCGAGGAGACAGCGATCAAACGCATGAACCAGTGGGCGCAGCAATCATTGCCCATCTCGGCCACCTGTTACGACGGCGCGAGTCTCTATGTACGCCTGTCCGGCACTGAAGGGACCCTTGCCGCTGCGCGCAAGGTGCTCGGCGGGGAGGAAGTGCCGCCGACCCGGACCTGGTGGCACAAACTCAAGGAACAGCAACACGCCTTTTTCTCCAGCAACAAACCGTTATGGCGTTTGTCACTGGCCTCCACCACGCCGCCCATCCCGTTAAAGGGCAAATGGCTGTATGAGTGGGGCGGGGCGCAACGCTGGCTGGTATCCGACGAGCCGGCCGGGCGGATCCGCAAGGCGGCGGAAAAAGCCGGCGGCCATGCGACACTCTATCGCGGCGAGCCCGGCAACCTGGACGTCTTTCACCCGTTACCCGAGAGCCTGATGAAACTGCAGCGCAATCTGAAACAGGCCTTCGATCCCCGGGGCATTTTCAATCCGGGGCGGATGTATAAAACAATCTAAGTTGGCAGTTGGCAGAGGGCAGTTGGCAGAGGGCAGTCAGTAATCAGTAATCGGGAGTCGGGAATCGGAAATTGAACCACGAAGGCGCGAAGCCACGAAGGGTTATTGGTTTACTTCGAGTCTTCGTGACTTCGTGGTGAAGGCTTTCCTCGTAACTCGTCCCTCGTACCTCGTCACTTTTTTTGGGGGATGCAACAAGGCAGACAAAGGTAACCATGCAGACCAACCTGAGCCAACAGTATTTAGAGACCCCCCAGGGACAGGAAGCCAACGACATCCTGCGCGCCTGTGTGCATTGCGGTTTTTGTACCGCCACCTGCCCGACCTATCAACTGCTGGGGGATGAACTGGATGGGCCGCGTGGACGGATTTATCTTATCAAGCAGGTGCTGGAGGGGAATGCGGTCACGCACAAAACCCAGCAACATCTGGATCGGTGTCTGACCTGCCGGGCGTGTGAGACCACCTGCCCGTCCGGCGTGCGTTACGGCCGGCTGGCGGAGATCGGCCGCGAACTTGTCGAGGAGAAGGTTGGGCGCGGCAAGTTCGAAACCCTGCAGCGCTGGCTATTGCGCAAGGTGGTCCCTTATCCAAAACGTTTTGCGCCGTTGGTCAGAGCCGGTAATCTTTTCAGGAACGTCATGCCGGCTGCGCTGCGCAATCAGATACCGACACTGCAAACCCCCATATCGAGACCCGAGCAAACGCATGCGCGCAAGATGCTGGTACTTGAGGGCTGCGTGCAGAGTGTTTCCACCCCCAATACCAATGCCGCCGCCGCACGGGTGCTGAACAGGCTGGGTATTGAATTGATCAGCGCCGAGCGGGCGGGCTGTTGCGGCGCGGTCAGCCATCATCTGTCGGCGACAGAAGAGGGGCTGGATTTTATGCGCAGCAACATCGCCGCCTGGTGGTCCCATATTGAAGCCGGTGCCGAGGCGATCGTCATCACCGCCAGCGGCTGCGGCGCCATGGTCAAGGAGTACGGCGATCTGCTCAAACATGATCCCGCCTGGGCCGAACAGGCCGCGCGGGTCAGTGACCTGACCCGGGATATCAGCGAAGTGCTGCGTGACGAGGATCTGTCGCAGCTGGATAACAACTCGGGCTACAGCAAGGTGGCCTTTCACAGCCCCTGCACCCTGCAGCATGGCCAGCAGGTACACGGTGTGGTGGAAACGATTCTGCAAAACGCCGGCTTCACCCTTACCGCGGTACCCGACGCCCATCTGTGTTGCGGCTCCGCCGGGACCTACTCGATCCTGCAGCCGGCGCTGTCGCAACAACTACTGGATAACAAACTCACCGCCCTGCAAGGTGATGAGCCGGATGTGATCGCTACCGCCAATATCGGTTGTCAGATGCACCTGGCCAGCAAAGCCGGCAAGCCGGTGAAACACTGGATTGAACTGCTCGACACGGCGGATCAATAATTCCCCGGGACAATCCGGCCAACGACTATGTTCGATTCACTGATCCGTCAGATCTATCGTCACCCTTACCTCTTTTACCTGGTGTTGTTGACTCTGGGGCTGTTGACCTATTTCTTGCTGGATTACTGGATAGTCGATCTCGAGGCGCGTGACGGTCGCGGCCGCACGCCGTTATACCTGGCGGCGGAACAGGGCGATCTGGAAACCGTCCGGCGCCTGCTCGACAAGGGCGCGATGGTCGATGCCCGGGACAATTGTCTCTGGACCCCCCTGATGCGGGCCGCGCAAAACGGCCATCTTGCCGTGGTGCAGGCCCTGTTACAGGCCGGGGCCGATATCAATGTGAAGGACAAGGATGGCTACCATGCGCTGACCGCCGTGGTCATTACCAACCAGGTGGCGATGCTCGAATACCTGATCGAGCAGGGGATTGCGCTTGATGCGCAGGACGATGAGCGAGGCTGGACGGCCCTGATGTGGGCGGCCAGTGAAGGGCGGGGGAAAATGGTCGAAATACTGCTGGAAAACGGTGCAGACAGGGCAATACAGAGTATCGATGGTAAAACCGCCCTTGATCTGGCGCTGGAACACCACCATGTTAAAATCGCCACACGGCTGGCAGAATAACCGTTCTTGAACGGTGCTGGCGATCTTGTGCATCAGGTACCCCGGTAAATCATGCCGGGTACTGCTCAGATTGGAGTATCACACACTGACGTTATAAGAGAAGTAAATCATGGCAGATCTATTTGAAGAAAAGGCCCGGGATTGGGATACCAACGAGATGATTACAGCACTGTCGTCCGGCATCGGCTCGGCGATTGTCGAGCGTATCCCGTTGAATTATGAAATGGCCGTCATGGACTTCGGTGCCGGCACCGGCTTGATCAGCGCGCATCTCGCGCCGCATGTCAACAATATCACGGCGGTGGATGTTTCCGAGTCGATGCTGGAAAAGCTCGCCGCCAAGCCGGAGTTACAGGGCAAGGTGGAAGTCTGTTGTCAGGATATTCTCGAAGAACCCCTGAACAGGGAGTTTGATCTGATCGTCAGTGCCATGGCCCTGCACCATGTGGAAGACACCGAAAAACTGTTCCGGCGCTTTGCCGATATCCTCAGGCCCGGCGGACGGGTCGCCCTGGCGGATCTGGACAAGGAGGACGGCACCTTCCACCCGGCCGACGTGGAAGGGGTCTTCCACCACGGTTTCGAGCGCGACGCCCTCGAGTCGTTAATGCGCGAGCAGGGTTTTACCGATATCCGATTTACAACCGCCCATGTGGTCAACAAGGAAGAAGGGGAATACCCCATTTTTCTGGTAACTGCCAGCTACGGATGATTTATAACAGAGTGCCGGTACTAAACAGGATTATTATAAAAGCTTTACCACGAAGGCACGAAGACACGAAGAAAATAATTTATAGATTTCGAGTCTTCGAGACTTCGTGGTGAAAAAACGGGCCAGGCCGATATGGCTCTGTTAGTTATAAACTGCCCGGGCTGGCCAGCTTGCAGTAATCGTTGCCGGTTTCGTACTGCAGGGTGACGTGATCGATGCCGAAGCGGTGGTGCAGCTCGTCGCTGGCCCGTTGCACGAGCGAATCGTCATCCGGGAATTGCGGGACGACCAGATGGGCAGTGAGCGCGGTTTCGGTGGTGCTCATGGGCCAGATGTGCAGATCATGCACTTCACTGACGCCGGGCAACTGAGCCAGGTAGTTCTCAACCTGGTGGGGATCAATGTTTTTCGGTACCGCATCGATGGCCAGGCCGGTGGAATCACGCAACAGATCCAGTGTGCTGTAGAGTATCACCAGCGCGATAAGCAGACCGAGCAATGGATCGACCCACAGCCAGCCGGTGAACAGGATCACGGCACCGGCGATTACCACGCCCAGTGAGACGCCCGCATCGGCGGCCATATGCAGAAAGGCGGCCTTGATATTGAGATCATCTTTCTGGCCACGGATGAACAGCAGCGCGGTGACGGTATTGATCACCACACCGACGGCGGCGACGACGATCACGGTCATACCGTCGACCGGTTGTGGCTCGCTCAGGCGACCCAGCGCCTCCCAGGCAATCGCGCCTACTGCCACCAATAGCAGCATGCCACTCAACAGCGAGGCGAGAATGGTCAGGCGACGAAAGCCATAAGTCCGATAGGGCGTGGGCTCCTTGCCGGCCAGATAGATGGCGCCCCAGGCCAGCAGCAGGGTCAGCACATCGGAGAGGTTATGTCCGGCATCGGTGATCAACGCCAGGGAGTTGCCGAGGAAGCCGTAGACAAACTCGATCACAACAAAGATCAGATTCAGGCTGATCCCCAGGGTGAAAGCGCGGTTGTAGCTATGCGGGGCGGGGTGATGGTGCGTGTGGGCCATGACGACAACTATCTATCATTAAAAGGGCGGCTGTCAATCATGCCGCGAGCAATGAAGTGTCGGTTATGCGGTTGAGACCGTTTAGACAAAATCCCGCGGTATGACCGTGTCCCAGTTGGCCGAATAGACGCGTTTATCGCCTTCGTAAGCGTCGAGTTCGGCGCGCAGATAGAAATCACTTTCGGTCGAGGTCAATATGGTGCGAGTGACGGTTTTGACAAACCAGTCGCCGCGCCGGTAACTGCGTTCCCACAGGGTTTCGCCACGAACCGAGTTGAAGTCGTCACCCTGATAGGTATACCACTCCAGTGCCTTGCGGCCCATCGCCAGATCGATGTCCCTGATATAGACAATACCGCTGTCGTTGATCACCTTGAGGGTCGAAAGATCGAGATCCAGATCCCGAATCACGCGCCAGTTGTGGTGTTCCGGCTCGATCATCTCGGTGACCAACGGCGGTGCCGCTTCCGGTTCGTCAACTGGGCGAGGTTGAAATCGTCGAGCCCTACCACAAAGATGTTCAAGGACATCCTGCCACTCCGGCATCGTTTTCAGAATTTCATTGTGGTATTCGGTTGCGCGTCAACGCAATGTGAATTTCATATATCCTTATTCCTGCTGGCTGTTTTCTCTCTCCACGCAACGTTGAAAAGCCGGCAGGTGGTTCTCCCGGGAGGCGCGTTGCAGGTTCCGAAGCACGCTCTGGACGTCCGGATAGTCGCTGCTGTCAGCGAGGAGACGATCATACATCGCGGCATTATCGATCTCGGCGGCCACGCCGGCCTGGCAGGCGGCCAGAAGGGCTTCGGGTATCTTGATACGCTCTGGCCAGTTGTCCTCGGGTACGCACAGGCCATGATTGTCGAACAGTACCAGCAAGGCATCGATATGGCGTTGCTCCGCCTCGACGATGTTGCTGAAAGGGCGCACATCACCAAATTTTTCGAGGACCCGGCGGTAGGTGGCGCGGGCCCTGTATTCGTCCTCGATCGCTTCGGTCAATATTTCGTTCAGGGTCTGTGTCATGCTGCATGACTCGGTGAGTGTTTTATTCAGTTTAGCGTTTTTTTCACCGGAACAATATGCTCTGGAGCACCGATTCAGTCCGAATCTGATAGTCGAGCTTGGCATCGTGCTCCGGAATGATCTCGCGCACCTGTATACGTGAACAAGTCGGTAATGTGCAGAAGGTGATTTACGTGGACCATGGCGGCTATTATCATGTTTCCTCATTGTGAGGAGAAAAGCCCATGCTTAGTAATGTGTATCATTTTTTGAAAATTCAGTTCGGTCTTCTGGTCCTGCTATTACTGCTGTTGCCAGTTACCGGAGTGCAGGCTGGTGAGAGGTTGCCGGAACCGGAAATCAAGAAAGTCAATGACCGGGTCTACGCGCTGCTGGGACCGATTGGCTTTCCTTCAAAAGAAAATCATGGCTATATGGTCAACAGCGCGGTATTGATTGGCGATGAGGGCGTGGTTCTGATCGATACCGGATTCAGCAATGAAATTGGTCAGCATTTAAAAAACACCATTGCCGGTATCACGGATAAGCCGGTGACCCACATCATCAACACCCATCATCATGGCGATCATATCCTGGGCAACACCGCTTTCCCGGATGCGGAAATTGTCAGTTCGAAAATGTGCCGGGAACTGGTTGAAAAACATGGTTACGACTGGATCGCAATACTGGAGAACACGACGGGAAAGGAACATCCCGATACCCGGCCGGTCCCCGCACAAACGGTATATCCGCAAGAGTCGCATACAGACGTGACCCTGCAGGGTATCTCCATGGAGATGTGGGTTCCCGCCGGCTCGCATACGCCGGGTGACATGATGATTTACCTGCCACAGGATAAATTGCTGATTAGCGGCGATGTTCTGGTCAAGAAAATGATTCCCAGTTTTGTCGATGCCCATCTCGGCAGCTGGATTGAAACCCTGGCGCAGATCGAAAAGCGGGAGATCGAGACGGTCATTCCCGGCCACGGGCCACTGATGACCAAAGCCGATGTGAAAGCCATGCATCGACGGATGGCGGATCTCTATGCCGGGATCGAGGCAGGATACAATCAGGGGCTGATGGACAGCGAGATACGCAAGATACTGGATTTGTCACAGTGGAAGAAGATGAAGGAGTTCGAAGGGCAGATGGGAATCAACATCAACCGGGCTTACCTGGAGATCGAACGCGAGAGTTTCTAACCCTGGCTGTTTTGTGGTTCAAATCGGGGTGAGAGCAAGCGCTCAATCCACTGGCGAGCCTCACGCAGATTACGGAACGATTCGCTTTGAAAGCCGTCGCCGATCCAGGTCCGGGAAAATATCTGGTAGGAGACATCCACCCCGTTGAGTTGCCGGGGTGAGCCGACCAGGGCAACCAGCTGGTCGGGGTTCAGGGCGGCCTCTTCCTTGTCCTCCAGGGTAATGATATGGAGCTCTTCGGGCGAGACTTCCATGCGCTTGGCCTCGGTAAAATCCCAGATCTGGTAGCGCAGTTTCTTTTGTGGATCCCGGGCGTAAATTTCCCGGTTGAGATCAATGATTTCGCGGCCGCTGACCAGCCCACTCATCCTGAGTAATACGCCTTCCCCGTCATATTCGCTCTGGATTGTAGCGGGCATATAGCTACCTCCTGTATGGGCAACGACGAGGGGATAGCCTCGGCATTTGCGGGTTTGTAATATATAAGTAGAATAGTCAACTTTTTCCAAATGGGCAAACAGGAATGGTTTATCGGGGCTATGCCTTGATTGGCATCAAGGTCATTGTTGAGCCAGGGTCCAAGATTAGTTGAATAATGTCAGTATCAATGTCCGAACGGACCGGAGCATCGCAATGCGTCATAATCTTTATTTATTGCTCTTTATCGTCGTTGCCGCATCGATCCCGATGCGCGCTGCCCTGGCCGGGACAAATGCGCCAGTGCTGGCGGGGCAGCCCGAGTTACGTCAGTTATTGCAGCAGGAAATGCAGGCATTGAAAAAAGCCATGGCGGTGCTGAGCCAGGCCCTGCCGCAAGGCGAGTGGCGCAGCGTGGCCGAAACAGCCGGCCAGGTCCATGACAGCTTTATTTTTCAGCAGAAGCTGACTGCCAAAGATCGCAAGACCCTGCATCAGGCCTTGCCGGAAGGCTTTATCCGGCAAGACAGGGCCTTTCATCAACAGGCCAGAAAGCTGCAGCATGCCGCCGAGTCACGCGATGCCGAACTGAGTCTGTTCTATTATTCGAAAATGCTGGAAAGCTGTGTGACCTGCCACAGCAAATTTGCAACCCATCGATTTCCGTCCCTGGCCGAAGGTGGTTCGGATCATGGAGGTCATTGAGTAACGCACTGTTTGTGCGGTGGGTTGCAAAGGGACGAGGTACGAGTGACGAGGGACGAGGAAAATAAGATTTTCGATCAGGGTGACTTGCGGAATGAATAGTATTTGTGTCCCAGGTAACTGGTGACGGCGGGGATGGCCAGGCCGATGAGATGGGCGACTTCGGGGGCATAGAAGGTGTAGCCGACGGCAGGGAACAGGTATTCGGCCAGACCGACGCTGATGAGCCAGACCTGCACCACGGCCAGCAGGTTCACCAGGGTGAAATCGCGCAACTCGTGCCAGTGATGGCGACCGCTTTTCTCGAACACGTAGATCTTCGACAGGATAAACGCCGTCAGCATGCCCACCAGATAGGCGAGAATGACCGCCAGTCGATAACCGACCCATTCATTAATAATAATCCGCGAGACAAAGTTCACCAGCGCGGCGAAACCGCCGACGACCAGAAACTGCATGAACTCGGTTCGGATTGCCTTGGTCATGGCTGGTTTCTCATGATTGGGCCATTTTCGCCAGTTGTCTACCCAGCTTGACGCTCTCGGCCATGGAACGATCTTCCGGGTAGTAATAGGAGGTGTCGGCGATCAGAAGATTGTCGACGTTGCCGCGAATGGGCGGGAGCAGACTGGCAAAGCCCGGCTGGCAAATGGGTTGCGCATAGGCATAGCGCGAGGCATTGACCGAGATAATGTCCTCATCGCCCAGTTCGGGGTTGAGTTTTTTCAGATAGCCGGTTGCCTCGTTGATGATCTTCTCATCGCTCCAGCTGAACTTGGGGTGGGAGCGGGGCATGTAATAGGGGACATAGACCACGTTGTCGGACAGCGGCCGCAGATTGCTCATTTCGATAATGCCGGGGATATCGAAATCCGGATCGCTGATGTTGAGCCAGAAGTTGTCGGTGACCGGCTTTTTGAGTTTATAGATCAGACAGACCACGCCGATGTTCTGCACCTGCCGGTAACGTTCCAGCTGCTCCCCGGGAAGATCGGGGATTAGCCGCGGAATATACTGTAACGGGATGGTACTGATGATCTGGTCATAGGCTTCGAGACCGCTGTTGAGTTCAATGCCGGTCACCCGGTCGTTTTCGATGCGGACATTGCGGACCGGTGTCGACAGATGAATATTGCCCCCTTGTTGTTTGATGCGGGCAGCCAGCTCGTTGAGCAGGGTTTGTGAACCCCCTCGATATAGCCGAGTGACTCCTGGAAGATGCTGCGCCGCGACTGGCCGACCCGGCGGATTCGGGCCCAGATCCAGGCGGCCGAGAGGTTATCGGTAAAGTCGTGAAACTTGAGCCGGAACAGCCGATCCCACAGCACCTCGTAGGCTTTTTTGCCGCTGCCCTTCTTCAGCCAGCTGACCGCATCGAGACCGTCCAGATCGCGCCAGTTCTCCTTGTCCCGTTTGGAGGCGAAGAACATATGCGCACCATAGCGCAAGCGCGATATGAGATTGAGATGAGGAAAAGTCAACAGTGATATGGGATCCCCCCAGCGATGCAGATGACCGTGATAATAGTAGCCCATTTTCGTATCGACCCAGTGCAGCTTGTCGGTCATGCCCAGCTCATCGAGCAGATCAAACAGCGGCTCGTCGGGACGGCAGACAAAATGGTAATAGCGCTCGATACTCAGTCCATCAAAATCAAAGTGCGCTGACATTCCCCCGAGGCGATCATCGAACTCGTACAGATCGACCTGGTGGTCCTGTTTGCTCAGTTCGTAGGCCGTGGCCAGACCCATGGGGCCGGCGCCGATGACCGCGATTTTGCTCATTACGTAATCCTGTTAATAAAGTTTGCAGTCAAATGAAATTCGTGAGTCGTAAATCAGAAATAGATTCGATTTTGGACTTATGATTTAAGATTGCCAACTGCCAACTCTCTACACAATCCCTGTAGGAGCGGGCTTCGACCGCGACGGCGCCAGATTCGGCAATCGCGCCCGCGGGGCGCTCCTACAGACTTAACTATTCAGCCGTAGGTCACATTGGCGAAGCCTATGTGACGATTCCCGGTCGATTGTCAGGTAGCGCTGCGCGCAACCTGACCTACACTGTCTCTGCTAACTGCTAACTGCTAACTGCTAACTGCTAACTGCTAACTGCCAACTGCCAACTAGAAATCCAGTACATACTTACTGTAAGTCGGGTCGGTATAGGTCTCCCGTATCGCTTCATCGAACGGTGTGGCCTCAACCCCGAAAATATTCCACCACGGTATCAGCTCGAACTCGTCATGCGCGACCAGGGCTGCCAGTTGCTGGGTGGTAAAGGGCGGATCCCGGTCGAACAGCGCATAAAACCACAGCAGGAACCAGAACAGCCGGTACGGGATATGGACGATCCAGGTGCGCAGGCCTTGCACCCGTTTGATGGTACGGATGATATCCACATAATCGACTTTCTCGCACCCGGTGATGTTGAAAGCCTCATTATGCCGGCGCTGCTGCATGGCACTGATGATGATGTTACAAAAGTCCTTCACATACAACGGCTGACGCATGAAGCGACCGTGCGAGGGGATGGGAAAGATCGGGGATTTTTGCATAAAGCGCGACAGCCAGCCCAGGTGCTTGCGGTCGAACCAGCCGAACATCAATGTCGGGCGCAGGATGACGTGCGGAATACCGCATTCCTCGACCAGCTGCTCCTGGGCCTTCTTGCTGTTGGTGTAAAAGTCATTGGCGACCGATTCGACCACCGAGGAGCTGATGTGCGCGATGTAGGGTACGGCGTATTGCTTGCAGGCGTCGATGACATGCCGGGTTGAGTGAATGTTATTGCGAATGAACGGCTCCTCGGTGAGCGCGCCGATCTGCGCCTGCAGCATGATCACCACGTCGGCGCCGTCAAAGTGTTGTTGCCAGGGACCGCTTTCGGCCAGGTCGGCTTCGATCACGGTAATATCCGGGTGCAGCTCGGCCAGCATGCGCGTGTTATGCGGGTGCTTGTCGATGCCGACGAGATTGGTATAGCCGGCCTGCTTCAAAAACACGACCAGGTTCTGGCCCACCAGTCCGGCCGCGCCGGGGATGACGATTTTGCTCTGCTTGTCCACTACAGTGACAGCCTCTTGAAGACAAATTCCGGGATCAGCTTGATGATCAACATAATATAGCGCCAGAAAAACGGCAGATAGACCACGTCCTTGCGCCGGTCCACGGCCCGGACGATACCGGCGGCGATGACCTGTGGTTTGACCCACAACAGCCCTTTTTCGAATTCCCGGGTCATGGGCGTATCGACAAAGCCCGGCTTGATGGTCAACACCTGCACGCCGGCTTTGTGCAACCGATTGCGCAGCCCCTGCAGGAAGATCGTCAGCGCGCCCTTGGCGGTGCCATAGATATAATTGCTTTGCCGGCCGCGATCCCCGGCGACCGAGGAAATCACGGCGATGGTGCCGGATTGTTGTGCCTCGAAACGGTTGGCAATCAGGGTCAGGAACGACAGAACACTCAGGCAGTTGGTTTTCAGCTCCTCAAGCGCGAGGTTGAAGTCCCGTT
Source organism: Thiohalophilus sp. (assembly GCF_034522235.1). Lineage (NCBI taxonomy): Bacteria > Pseudomonadati > Pseudomonadota > Gammaproteobacteria > Thiohalomonadales > Thiohalophilaceae > Thiohalophilus > Thiohalophilus sp. Next base: position 613,302 of record NZ_JAXHLN010000003.1, read on the forward strand.
CCCCGGCCGCCTGCTCGCCAAGTGTGCCGTAGGCGATCAGTACCATGTCCAGGCCACCGAGTTGTTTCTCGGTATTGATTAACAGGTTTTCATGTTCTGATGTGTCATTGAGATCGAGGGTTTGCCAGTCGACCTGTTCGCTACCGCGAATATTCAGATCGTCAGCCAGTCGCTGGAGCTTGTCTTTGTCGCGTGCCGCCAGCATCAGCTGCGCGCCCCGGTCGGCATACAGCCGGGCGGTCTGTTCGGCGATGGCCGAGGTGGCCCCGAGGATCAGGATCCTTTTCATAGGGATACTCCCTGTTGTGTGACCCGGCGCCAGAAGCGGGAGGAGAAGGCCGGATCGATGTGGTGTTGAAAGGTTTGCCAGCGGGGATAGTAATGCTGAAAGGCGTCGGCGGACATGCGCGCGTCCTTGGCAGGATAGACGGCCCCCTCGTTGGCGACGGTAATCCCGTCCAGCCGATCGAGCAAATCCAGCGTTTTACGTCCCCGGTTGGCAAAATCGAGCGCCAGCGTCACACCGGGCCGGGGAAAGGAAAGCATACCGGGCGAGGTAACATCGCCGAACTGTTTCAGGACGCTGAGAAAGGATCCCTGGCCGCTGTCGGCGATCACCTGCAGCAGTTGCGGCAGGGCATCGCGGGCCCTGTCCCGCGGAATGACGCATTGATACTGGAAAAAACCGCGTTTGCCATACAGACGGTTCCAGTGGCCGATTTTATCCAGGGGATAGAAGAAAGGATCGAAATGGACCAGCGCCTCACTTTTCAACGGCTTGCCGTAATACCACCGGTTGAACAGTTTTACCGTGGCGCGATTGAGTAAAAAGCCCGGCAGGGTGAGCGGCAGTGTGAGACGGGTTTTGCGATAATCCCCGGGTTCGGGTTGTTCAAGACGCCCGTCGGCGTGATTGCCGCGATAGAAAATACCCCGTCCGAGACTGTTGCCCCGGGCCAGGCAATCGATCCAGGCGACGGTATATTCCCAGTGCCGGTCCGATTCATCGCTCAGGGTGAAAAACTCTTCCAGGCTGGCAAACCGCAGCGCCTGTTGTTCGATGGCGGTGCTTTTGATCTTTTTAAGTGTGATCTCGGCCCAGACGATCAGCCCGGTCAACCCCAGCCCACCGATGGTGGCGGCAAACAGGTCGCTGTTTTTGTCGGGGCTGCACTCATGCAATTGCCCGTCCGAGCGGCGCAGGCCGAGCTGGTTGACGTGACAACCGAAGGTGCCGGCGTGGTGATGGTTCTTGCCATGCACGTCATTGGCGATGGCGCCGCCGATGGAGACAAACTTGGTGCCGGGGGTAACCGGCAAAAACCAGCCCCGGGGTACAATCAGATTGAGAATATCGGCCAGTGTTACCCCGGCTTCACAACGCAATACGCCGTTTTGCGTGTCGAACTCGATAAAGCGATCGAGGCCGTCGGTCGCCAGCAAAACGCCGTCGGGATTGAGGGCGACATCGCCGTAACTGCGGCCCTGGCCGTGAGCCAGCACGGACGAGGCCTCGGTCGTTGGCGGCCAGGGATCGGTTTCCCAGCGCAGGGGATAAAGCGGTTGCTCCACGTCGGGATAGCGTCCCCAGGAATATTCTTGCGACATAAGACTAGAGCGCCAGTAACAGACAGACGGCGACCAGCAGGGCCACGATATAGCTGGTGCGATCATGAATGGCAAACAGTACCGGATCTTCGTGCAACACACCGCGATGGGCGAGCAGCCAGATGCGGCTGATCCAGTAGAGTATCGCGATGGCCACCGGCCACAGCCATAACGGTTGATCATACAGATTGTCGGCCTGCAGATCGTGGATATACAGCACCATGATAAGTACCGCGATATAACCGCTGCTGACACCGAACAGACTGACGACGGGCAGATCTTCGGTATGGTAGCCACGCGCGGTCTGCTTGCCTTCCGGTTTCTGTTTGAGGTTGTACAGCTCGGAAAAGCGTTTGCTCAATGCCAGGCTGAAAAAGATAAACATGGAAAAGGCCAGCAACCAGTAGGAGAGCGGTACCTCGATGGCCTGGGCGCCGGCAATAATCCGCAGGGTATACAGGCTGGTCAGCGCCAGCACATCCAGCAAGGCCACCGGCTTGAGAAACAGGGAGTAAGTAACGGTTAGCAGCAGGTAGCCCAGCAGCACCCACATGAAATCAGCGTTGACCGTGCTGGCAATGGCAAAGCCCGCCGCCAGCAACACCGGGATCATGGCGATCCCCCAGGACAGCGGCAGCAGGCCGGCGGCGAAGGGCCGGTGACGTTTTTCGTGATGCAGCCGGTCGGCCTCCAGATCGATCAGGTCATTGACCAGGTAGATGGCCGAGGCGGCACAGCCGAAGGCGACAAAGGCCAGCAGGGTATGCATCACCAGGTCCGTCGCTTCCCAGCTGTGGGAGAGCACCAGGGGCACGAAGATCAGCCCGTTCTTGCTCCACTGGTGCAGGCGCATGGCCCGCAACAGCGTCTTGACGGTATCGGCGGCGCCCGGCCGGGGAAAGGTGCGTTCCAGCTCGGTCGCCGCCGCCGCCCGACGGGTCAGCCCCGGACCGGCGTTGACCGCGATGGCGCCCGCCGCCCGGCGCCAGACTTTCATGTCGACCGTCGCATTGGCGGCATAGACAAACCCCTTTTCGCCGAACTGTTCGACCAGTCGGGCGGCTTTCCCCGCGCCGGAGAGGTTATGTGTCGCATCGCTGGCCAGCACGCCGTCGAACAGGCCGATATAGCCGGCCACCGCCCCGGCACTCTGCTGGTGGGAGGCGGTCACCAGCCACAGGGGGCGGCCGCGCTGTTTTTCCGCCTGCAGAAATTCCAGCAGGGGCTGGTTATAGGGCAGGGTTGTCGGATCGAGGCGGACACGTTCGCTGAGCCGCTGCTTGAACGCCGCTTTACCGCCCAGCAGCCAGAAGGGCAGCACCACCACCAGCCAGGGCCGCTCGGCCAGCAGCCGCAGGCACGCTTCCCACAGGGTGTCGCTGTGCACCAGCGTGCCGTCCATATCGACCGCCAGGGGTAACTGGGTGGTGTCGCTCAAGGGCTCGTCCGGGTTGGAATTTGGGTATCGTTCTCGTTATGGACCTATTTTAACTGATTGATTTTGGCTGGCAAATAAAACTCCACCCGAGTGTGAAGCGTACCCGGCAGAGAAGAACGCGGGGCGATTCAGGCTCAAGAAGTCGCCGGCCGTGTCGCTAAGCCAGTTATGACAGGGCAGTGTCGGGATGCTTCCGGGCGAGGTGATGCATGGTGTTATTCCAATCGGAACGGGGAATTCTCGGCCAGTGGCGGCGTTGTTTGCTGGCGGGGGTGTGTCTTGGCCTGTCAGCCTGGCAGTCGGTCCAGGCGTATTCGTTCCCGGCCCCAGATGAGGCTGGCGCCGGGACGCTGCCCGCTTTGGGCCTGAATGCCGTGCAGGGCCGGCAAGCCTCCGAGGCCGGCGCGGCGGCGTTTGAGCAGGAAGAGTATGTCCTGGCACGGCGCCATTGGGCGCCGGCGGCCCGGCGGGGATATGCCCGTGTCCAGTTTTATATGGGGTTGTTGCAGGCCGATGATGCACTCGCGTCCCTGCGGCACCGACTCGATGCACAACGTTGCCAGGTCACTGGACGGTGAGCAGCCCCAGTATCTGCCACATCTGCATCCCGTCGCGATAATAATTGATTTTCTCCGGCGGATAACCGTGGTCCAGCAGGCCCCGGATGGCGCGCGGCGATTGTCCGCACCAGGGGCCGTTGCACCACAGGATTAACTCCTTGGCGTTGCTGAAATCCCAGGTTTCATTGACTTCACCAGCGGCGAGCAGCTTTTCAACCAGGCCGGGTTTGCTCTGGCGTTCTGTGACCCCAAGCCGTTTAAACGTACTGATCAGTTCCGGATCGAGATCTGATTTTTCGAAAACGGTAAAGGGGATGTTGATGGAGCCGGGGATGGTTCCCTTCTGGTGCCACGAGGGGAGCCGGGCATCGATCAGCAGGCCGCTGTCATCGCGTAACTGGTTTTCCATCTATGATGGTTAAAATATCGACACGGCGGGAAAAACCTTTAGAACTAAAGGTTATAAGCGATGGCGTGTTCCCAGGTGATTGATCTGGGTCAATTATTTCTTGATCGGAGCAATACTGGCGTCGTCCGGGGGCGCATGATCGGCCAGCATCTCGCCCAGAATCAGCTCCATGGCCTCCAGGGTGCGGCTCATGACCAGCGGCCCGTGCATATGATAGAGGCGAATGCGGCAGGGAATCGGTTCGTGCAGGCTGCTGCGGTGGGCGGTCTGGAAGTCGGTCCAGGCGACCACCGGGACATCGTTGAGGACACGGTCGACGATAATCCAGGCGTCCTTTTGCAGGATCAGATCCAGGTGTTTGAGGCGGGGAATGGCAAAACGCAGATCCTCGCCCAGGCGTTTGAGCGCGACCTGCACATCGTTGTAGTAAATGGCGGGCAGTTCACCGTCGCGGTATTCGAAAACCGGCACGTCATCCAGTCGACGATACATGGTGTCTCCTGTACTGGCCCTGTACTGTCAGGCTTACACCGGGGTCCGGAACTCAGTGTTCGTCTTCCAGATCCCTGTGCGGATCCCAGCCTGCCTCGCGGGCGCGCTGGATGGCGTCGTCCTGAATACGCATGAATTTCTCGCGCAAGTCATCCGGCAGGTTGGACACCAGAAAACCGTATTTCTCCCATTCGCTGTTAGCCTTACGCCACAGATCATCGATACCCTGCGGTAGCCAGCCTTCGCAGGTTTCCGTCTCGGGAATCAGACCAAACACCCAGGCGTCACGAATGATCTTGCCGGTATCGGTCATGCCGCCATGGATATCGTTATAAATGCCGACATATTTTTTGGGTTGTGCTGAATTGCGGTTACTCATGAGTATTCCATTCCGTCTTGTGTTGCATGAAATTCAGATCACAGGGTGATCAGTATAGGATAAGGTCGGGAGCCGGGCGATAACGAAATCGGTGCATGACCCGCACACTGCGGATCTTCCTCGTCCCTCGTTACTCGTCCCGCGTTACTTCTGCGCGGGCGAGTTGTTGCTGGATCGCCTGCGCGGTCTGCAGCGCTTCATCCAGGGTGGGCGCCAGCACGTTGTAATGGCCCATCTTGCGCCCGACGCGCGCTTCACGCTTGCCGTACAGATGCAGCTTGGCGTTGGCCCGGGCAAACAGCGGGCGCCAGTCCGGCGGGGTCTGACCCTGCCACAGATCCCCGAGCAGGTTGATCATCACTACCGGGGAGAGCAGACGGGGATCGCCCAGCGGCAGGCCGCAGACCGCCCGTACCTGCTGTTCGAACTGTGAAGTGAGTGTCGCATCCAGGGTATAGTGGCCGCTGTTGTGCGGGCGCGGGGCAATTTCATTGACCAGCAGCTCGCCATGGGAGACAAAGAACTCCACGGCCAGCACGCCAACATAATCCAGCGTCCCGGCGATGGCGGTGGCCGCCTGCAGCACCTGTTGTTCCAGGTCGGTGTCGATGCGCGCCGGCACCAGGCTGACATCCAGAATGCCGTGGCGGTGAACGTTCTCGGCCACCGGATAGCAACGGGTTTCGCCATCGATGCCGCGCGCCACCACCACCGAGATTTCCAGATCGAGATCGACCCGCTGTTCCAGCACGCAGGGGTTGTTGCCCAGCTCCTGCCAGGCGTCGGCCAGCTCCTCGCCCGAGGCGACCGGGTATTGCCCCTTGCCGTCGTAGCCGAAGCGGGCAATTTTCAAAATGGCCGGGGTGGGGACGGCGCGGGCCGCCGCGTCGAGATCGGCGGGCTCCCGGATCACCGCAAAGGGCGCGGTGGCAAAGCCGTTATCGTGCAAAAAGGTTTTTTCGCTGATCCGATCCTGGGTCAGGGTCACGGCGCGGGCGCCGGGGCGGACATCGCAATGCTCGGCCAGATATTCCAGACTTTCGGCAGGGACGTTTTCGAATTCGGTGGTGATGGCGTCACAGGTCTCGCTCAGATACTGCAGCGCGGTGGTATCGAGATAATCGGCACAGACATGGTCGCTTGCCAGCATGCCGGCCGGGCTGTCGGGATCGGGGTCCAGCACGACCACCTCGTAGCCCATGTTGCGCGCGGCGATGGTGAACATGCGGCCCAGCTGGCCGCCACCGAGCATGCCGAGAGTCGCACCGGGTAACAGCATCGTTAGACCTTCGGCAGTTTCATGGCGCGCACCCTGGTGCGCTGCTTCTTGCGGAAAGTTTCCAGCTTGCGGGCGTATTTGTCCTCCTGACGGGCCAGCAGGGAGACCGCAAACAGCCCGGCATTGGCCGCGCCCGCCTCGCCGATGGCGAAGGTGGCCACCGGAATCCCTTTGGGCATCTGTACGATGGACAGCAGCGAGTCGAGCCCCTTCAGGGCTCGCGAGGTGACCGGCACGCCCAGCACCGGCACGATGGTCTTGGCCGCCAGCATGCCCGGCAGGTGGGCCGCGCCCCCGGCGCCGGCGATGATGCACTGCAGCCCCCGTTCGGCGGCCTGTTCGGCATACTCATATAACAGGTCCGGCGTGCGGTGCGCCGAGACCACTTTGGTCTCGTGCGGAATACCGAATTCTTTCAGCACCTCAACGGCCTGGCTCATGACTTTCCAGTCACTGTTGCTGCCCATGACGACGCCGACGACGGGTTTTTTCATGCTTCTCACCAGTGGTTCAAAATTGCGCTGTGTATTGTAACCCGAGTCCGGCCGGAATTACTTGGTCAGGCTGGCGAACAACATGGGCAATTTCTCCGGCAGCCGGTCCACATGGTCGACGATGGTGTAGTTGTTGGCGCCGAATATCCGCTTCACGTAGTTGTCCGCATCGGGATCCAGCGTCAGGCAGTAGGTGATCACACCCCTGGTATACAGCTCCTCGACAGCCTTCTTTGTGTCGTGACGCAGATGTTGCGGATCGCGCTCGTCGATGTCCGCCGGCTCGCCGTCAGTCACCAGTAATAACAGTTTTTTGTGCTGTTGCTGGCGCAGAAGGTGTTGTCCGGCGTGGCGCATGGCGGCTCCCATGCGGGTGGAAAGCCCGCCCTGCATGCCGGCCAGACGCGATTTAACCTCGTCGTTAAAGTGCTGGTTGAAATCCTTGAAGCGCATGTACTGCACATCATGCCGACCGTCGGAGGCAAAGCCGTGAATGGCAAAGGGATCACCGATACCGTTGATAGCAGTGGCTACCAGTGCACAGGCTTCCTTGGTCAGCTGCAGGACGGTCTTGTCCGAGCCTTCCACGGTTTCGTTGGTGGACTCGGAGAGATCCAGCAGTACCGCGACGGCCAGGTCGCGGGTCTGGATGACATTGCGCATGGTGATGCGTGGGTTGGGCTGCTCGCCCATGCGAATGGCGATCATGGCGTCGATGGCGGCATTGATGTCGATCTCGTCGCCGTCTTCCATGTTGCGCATGCGCTGCACGCCCTCGGGCTGCAACATATCGATGATCTGCTTGATCCGAAAGGCAATCGGTTTGTATTCGAGCAGAATGTCCTCGATCTCTTCGGGATCGCCTTTTTTCGGGCGGTGCTCGTAGAGCGTGACCCAGTCGGGACGGTTCAGCTGCACCTGGTAATCCCATTCCTGATAGTGGAAAGGATCGGAGATCGCCTCCTTGCCTTCCAGCTCGTTGATGGTGCAGCCTTCCTGATCGAGCCAGAAGGGCGTTTCCAGGCGCCAGATCTCCTGGGCATCGTCACCGGCCAGCTCGCAGTCGAGTTCGTTGACCATTTCCATGACACTGACGGTTTTTCTGACCTGGCGCTGGCTGGCCGGAATGTATTCGATCCCTTCTTCCCAGTTCAGCTCCTCGAATTCCCAGACGAAACGGTTGTCGTCACGATAGGGAATGCGGATCTGCTCCAGAATACGCAGGCTGGGAACGTCCTTGCGTTCGGCAAAGAGATTGAACAGCTCGAGACCGATGTGCCAGGAGAAGCTGTTGTTGTCCTTGTTCTCTTCGATATTGGTATGGAATTTCTCCGCCAGGGCATTGAGTGCTTCGTCGTCGGATTTGACGGCGGGGTCCAGCAGCATGTGGGCAAAGCGTTCCAGCACCGGCACGGTCGGGTGTTCGGCCCGGCCCTCGTACTCGATCGACATCAGCGCCTCCCACAGATTTCTGAGACCGGGGAAAGCCTGCATGGCGTGATATTCGACCCGCGCATCCTCGACCAGACCGATGAAAAACATCTGCGCCGGGCTCAGCCCTTCGGCGGAAATGCGCGAGCTGGTGTAGCAGACATGCGCCGCCAGGTGCGCGGCGATGGCGCGGTACAGTTCCAGGCCGCTGATCTCGCCGATGGGATCGACCGCGTCGGGCAGGTGCAGCACATGATGATCGATATAGGGCTTGAAGCCTTCGTGATCGGCGGCCGCCGGGCGCACGAAGAAGTCGCGGCCCCACAGGGCGCGCAGATAGAAGTTCAGCTTGCGCTGGGTATCCACGAACAGCGTGCCGCGGCGTTCCTTCTGCAGCATGGCCAGACTGTCCTGGGTGTCCAGGTTGAAGTAGTTGACCAGGTTGTTGAGATCCTTGCGATAGGCCTCGGCACCGTACAGGGCCCAGCGCTTGAGACCGGAGAGGGTCAGTTTGCTCAGCAGCTCATCGATATGTTGCAGCATCGGACGCAGGCCGCGTGAAGCCTTGGCGGACAACTGATGCAGCAGCCCCAGATAGCCGCGCAGCAGTTCCGGATCGCCCAGGCGCCGTGCGGCGGTGGGCAGGCTGGAGAACATCAGCGAGATCACCTCGCCCGAGGTCATCGAAGAGAGCTTCATGGCGGCGGCGACGATTTCCGGAATCACATCCTCGCCGCACTCCTTGACCACCAGGGGCATCTCTTGCAGATAGGATATGACCACATCCTTGCCCCGGCCCAGGTTGCACAGGCCCTTGGCACCTTCCAGGTAATCGCGCAAACCGGCCGGCGACATGACACGGGACGCTTCGTGAAACGTGCTTTCAAACGTGTCCCGCACTTCCGGCGCGGCTTCCTGCAAATATTCTTTATATTCGTCAAGATTGATAGACATGGGACTCACCCCTCTTTCGGTTCAGGATGAAGAGAGGAAACCGGCCCGGCTTCGGGCACAGTTTCACACTCCTTGAAAATGCGTTTGTCACAACGGGTACAGGTTGACTTGTTCAGGTTGTCAAAAATGTGTCGAATGGCGTCCTGCTTGGAGGCAAAGAAATGATCTTCACCAATGGCTTCTATAAAGTGTCCCTTGCGCAGAAATCGGCAGACCCGGCTTTTGTTATCCGTAAAGTACAATCCGCCGCCACGTTGTTTGAGGCGCTGTGCCTCCTGCACCAGCA